>NZ_JBXWNC010000004.1:0-310538 GCF_059610165.1 Ruegeria sp. YTSA135
GCGGGCGGCGGCTTTGGCGGACGTGGTTTTGGCCCGGGCGCGGGAGCAGGCGGTTTTGGCGGCAGGCAACCCCAGGGTGGTGGTTTCCAAGGCGCGGGCGGTAGCTTTGGCGGACGTGGTTTTGGCCCGGGCGTGGGAGCAGGCGGTTTTGGCGGCAGGCAACCTCAGGGTGGTGGTTTCCAAGGCGCGGGCGGCGGCTTTGGCGAGCAAAATACTCCGGCTGGTCGAGGTGGTGACGACTGGGTCGGGCTGCAACAGGGCAATAGCGGCCCGGGAAGACGACGTGCATTCTTTCTTTGGATGATGTCGCGCAGACGCGCCGGCGCCAACGCGAGAGCTGGATTTGGTGGGCCGCAAGGACCAGGTTCTGCGGCAGAGTTTGGCAGGCAACAGGACGCCAATCAGGGCGGTGGACATTTTGGAGCGCCACGATTTGTCAGCGCCCAAACAGGATTTCGTGCGCGTGCAGCCCAAAATGGCGCGAATGATGACAACATTCGCGGGTTCGAGGATCAGATTATCGAAGGCGACCTGGGCCCGGAGAATTGATTTTTTTAGCATCGGTGGCAGCTGTGCTCTCAAATCTGCTTCTAGGCTGAATCAGGGTCCAAACCAGAAGTGTCCGCATTTGATCGGGTATAATTCCGACAGGCACCCGAGCTGCATCGAGTACATCAATCGGACGTTTTGTCGGTAAGCTGGTGTATTGGAGTTGATGATATGAAACAGATTAGCAAGCTGTCATCAAGCGCCAGACTTCGAGATGCATTCCCGCGTTTTGCGTTGGCGCTAATAGCGTTAGCGCTTGCGCTTGCGCTTTTGGCTACGCAAGCATCGGCACGCCAATTAGGTTTCAAGCTGAAGGTCGATGGGGTCACGCGGACGGCTAAGGCTTATATTCCGGACGGCTCGTCACCACAAGCAGGTTGGCCGATCATCGTTGCGTTGCACCCGGGCTTTGCAACTGGCGAAATCATGGCGAAAACAAGCCGCCTGCATGCCCAAGACGGTTCCAGCAACTACGTAGTCGTGTATCCGGATGGAGTCCGCCGCAGCTGGAATGCTGGTGAATGCTGTGCGGCGGCTCAAAGAAGGCAAATCAACGATGTCGGCTACATTCTCTCGCTGGTAGATGCAATCGGCAAACAAATCCCGCTCAACGGTAAAGTCTTTCTGGCCGGGTATTCGAACGGTGCTCTGATGGCTTATCGGATAGCTTGCTCAGCACCGGACCGCATTACAGCTTTTTCCGTTTACGCCGGTGCTTACACTATGAACAAGTCCAGCTGTAATCCGGCGCACACCGTGCCATTGCTCCATCTGCATGGCGAGTTGGACGCTGTTGCACCTCTCAGGGGTGGCGAAAGTGTGATCGAGACTGCTGGGAAACGATCCTCGGTGCTTCAGAATATTGACTACTGGGTTCGCCTCGGCAATTGCGAACACAAGCAAAGCAGTAGCTTGGTTCAGGGGGCGAATTGTACGCGCTATTCCGGTTGCAGACGTGCCAGCGAGACACTGTTCTGTGTTTACCCCGGACAAGGCCACTACTGGCCTGGCGCCAAGCCTACGCGCTTCGGTGAGAATAGGGGGCTGGGACCAGCCCGCACCGATATTGATGGTGGCAGCGCAATGATCCGCTTCTTTGACAAGTACAGATGATCCACCAGAGCCTTATTGTCTTTCGGCAGTCGCTGATCAGTGTTCTCTTACCACGGCTGCGCGTTGATCGGATATATAAAGAGGTGCGAATGACGTGAATGCGTGAACCGATTTTCATTCTTGGGCCCGGGCGGTCATTCACCTCTGTGATCGGGTCGATGATTGGCCAACATCCCGAGCTTTTCGGTCTTCCCGAAACCAATCTTGCGACGGCTGATACGGTTGAAAGGTGGTATCAGATACTTCCAGGCATGGATGCGTTTCCGGCTGGTGTCCTTCGCCTTCTGGCACATTTGCATCACGGTGAACAAACGGTTGACTCGGTAAACGAGGTTGATGTTTGGCTTCGGTCGCGCTCAGGCATGTCCACCCAGGACGTGTATGAACACGTGGAAAGCCTTCTAGGACCTCGCCAAATCGTCGACAAGAGCCCTCTACATTCGACTACAGATGCCTGTCTCAGCCGTTTGAGGCGGATCGCTCCGAACGCCAGATACATTCGCATCGCTCGACATCCGTACTCGAACGGCAAGTCCATCGTCGCGACAGAATGGTATCTTGAGGGGTTGAAAGCTTGGGGGTCGAGCGGGTGGGATCGGCGCACAAGCCCGCCGACTCTTGACCCGCAATTCCATTGGCTTGATGTACACGATCGGATCGACAGATTGTTTGCGTCGCTTCCCAGCGAAAGCTATCGAACGGTCAGGGGAGAGGACTTGCTGGCCAAACCCGGACCCGTTTTAAAACAGATCGCCAATTGGCTCGGCATCGACGACTCCGACCTTGCAATCGAAGCGATGTTGCATCCTGAGCGTTCTCCTTTCGCCAATGAAGGTCCGCCGAACGCGAGGCTCGGAAATGATCCGGGTTTCCTGGCGGATCCTACTCTGCGACCTTTCTCACCGCCAAGAGCGCCACTGACTGCGCGTCTTCCATGGCGAGGCGATGGAGAAGGCTTTGCACCGGCCGTTGTCAATCTGGCGCGACGGTTCGGTTATGCAGACGATCCCATTCCCGCGCCGGAACTCCCGCAGGGATTCAATGGGAGCTGGGGACCCTTGGTAGCCATTGAGCCGGACGGTCAGGGCTTTCCTATGGCGCACGGAAATCTGTTGGATAGTTCTTACGTTCCGTTGACGCCGCTGAGGGAAATTCGGGACATTGAAACCAAGCCAGCCCCAAAATGTGGCGGGGGAAATTTTGGGGCGTACACTGCCACGGATTATGCCCTTGCAGTGTTCGACAGCCCACACGAGGTGCCGTTAGAAGCAATCGACCTCGAGACCGGCAAGGTCATTTGGCAATCTGACCTAGGTGACTTTCCGGCCATCAAAGATGGGTTGCATGGGCGTTTCATCGGCGGTGCGCTGCTTGCAAAGCTCAAGTTCTCGAACGGGCGTACGCTGCGCTGCATTTTTGTAGGCAACCGCGCTGAGATCAGGTGTCTTGATTTAAACGGCAAGACAATCTGGAAACGTGAAACTGCCGATATCGTGAGCGAATTGGGCTCGACCGCGCGCGGCCATGGAACACCACGTTGCCTGCGCTACACAACAGACAACAAATTGTTGTACGGAACGCGTAACGGCTATTTGGTGAAACTTGATCCTCTGTCCGGTCAAACGATTGACGTCGTGGACCTAAAAACAAAAGTGCTCCATGAAGGAAAGGTTGTTGAGGGGCGGTTTGATGTTCGGCAGTCGATAATTGTTCATGGCGATCACGCCTACCTTCAGGCAAAGTTTTCGCCAGAGACCGAGGTCGGGTCACCCGAAGCACTTCCTACTGCCCTGTTTCGTCTGAAAGTTTCGCGGGTTGCGAACGGCGCTGTGGAACGCTTGCCTAGTTTCGTATCGGAAGACGATATTCCGACATATGTCGTTGTTGGCTCTGTCGGTGATCGCAGGGTTGGTGGTTCTCCTTGCGCGCGTGTTCGTGAGGACGGGAAACTCGTGATCTTCACCAACGAATACCCGTCAAACCTGCGGAACAGCCACGGAATGCCGGATGCCTTTCAGCTTAGTGCCATACGAGATGAAGGGGATGCCCTTACCCATCAGTGGCATTGTATTCTGAGGGAAAAAGGAGACGCAAAGGTGACCGCTGCACCGGCACTCGACCCGGTAAGTGATACGCTTGTTGTTTCGAACAGAATAATGATGCACCTGTTCGCCAACGCTTCTTACCGTGAGGGTGTCATCGCGCCAGACCTTAGCTTGGCGCCCTTGGACTGCTTGGAACCGGATATGCGAAAACACGCCACGCATGCCGAATTTACCAGCCCAATCACGATCGCTCGTGACGAGGGCGAAAATGGGTTCGTGGCCTATGTCGGACTCGCGGTAAGGAGACCTCAGATGCGTCGCGAGTACGCTATCCTGTCCGCATTGCAAGTACGGCCTGGTCCTCTTTTGAGCGTTACCCCTCTGTGGAGCCGGTCGATCAATGTGGATAATGCCGGAAACGCACTGCCAGCGGCCAGATCCTTCGCGCAACCGGCGCTCTTTTCGGGGAAAGGATCGGGCAAACGCAGCAAAGGCATTTTAATGGGAATGCGCTTCGGTGGATTGTCGGTCTTTCGCTAGCAGTGAAATTCGCGATACTGCGTAACTATATCTGATAGGGTTTTGTCCGAAGAAACTTGCGTGAGACGGGGAGGGCAGTTTCGTAGCGTCTTGGTAAAACCAACCTATCACCATTTCGCTATTTCAAAACCAGCCCCGAAGCCATTTGCCTGGCGGTGATGCTGTACGCGCACTTCCCGCTATCGCTCCGCGATGTCGAAGATCTGCTGCACGAACGCGGCATCGGCGTGCGCCTCGAAGACGTCCGATGTTAGTGGTATCGGTTCGGGCCGATGTTCGCATCGAAAATTCGAAAACGACGGATTGCGGGCGTGCGATTGAAGTAGTGGCGCTGGCATCCCGACGAGATGTTCAGGAAAATCAACGGTGAATGGCACTATCTGTGGCGAGCTTTGGATCACGAAGGTAAAGTCCTGAAGAGCTTTGTCACAAAGAGGCAAGACAAGAGAAGTTTATCCTATAGCTCACCTCATTCTGAAACGTTCAATCCGATAATCGATTAGAAGGGTAAACTGAGGACGCAAATCTCTTCCTGTTTCACTAAATCTACGTAGCATCGGAGATCCTTGACAGCATTAACCTTAGCGACAGTTCACCCTCTTCGATCTAAGCCAGCAACGAAATCAGATAAGCGCCTGGAGGGTATTGCCAAGTTGTACGTCGGGCTTGAGCCGTAATGTCAATCCCATGAAAATTCCAAGCAATATGGTGTCCTTGAAGGGCTTTCGCTATCCCGTGAGATCATTGCTTAGGCCCATTGGGCTTATATCGGTTTGGCGGCTTGCCTAACCCAATCGGTGAATTTCCTAACGCCGAGTTTGTTACGCGTCAGCGGATTGAGCACAAGACTGTAGGCAAATCCACGCAGCATAGGACCGGGAATTTGCCGGTAGCGGCCTGAGCTCAGACCTTCATCCACAAGTGCGCTGCTGGACAACAGCAGCCCCAGCCCCTGATCCAGCGCGTTAAATGCCGAGCTTTCATCGCTGAAACGGGTAATGCGGTCCGACGGGAACGGTTCCCCGGCTTCCTTGAACCATTGTTCCCAGGTTGGGCCGCACATGTCCGGATTGCGCCAGCGATACCCCAAGAGCCGACTGTCTTGTAAACCCATGTCCGGGAACTCCGCCAGGCCGACGGGGACATAGTGGTCATAGAACAAAACTTCCGCTTCTTCGTTTGCGGCGCCCTTCGGACCATATCGGATCGCCAAATCCAACCGGTCAGCCCGCAAGTCCAGAACCTCATCATCGGTTTCGACCTCGACCCTGACCTCGCCGTGCTTGTCGAAGAAATCTGCCAAGCGCGGAACCAGCCAGCGTTCAGCAAAGGCAGATGTGGTCGTGACCCGGACCAGCGATTGCTCGACGCCCTTGTCGAGCATAGCGAAAGCCTCACCCAAGGTATCAAAAGCCATCTGCAGCTTGGGGAACAACTCCTGCCCGGCGGGGGTGAGCGCGATCTGGCGGGGGCGACGCTCGACCAGCTGGAACCCGAGGTAGGCTTCCAAGTGCCTGATCTGGTGGCTGACGGCGGTGGCGGTAACGCCCAACTCTTCCGCGGCTTCGGCAAAGCTAAGCCTCCGAGCGACTGCCTCGAAGGCGCGAATTGCGTTTAGCGGCGGTAGCTTACGCATGGCATCTCTCGTTTGCGAAAAAATATCTCAGCATGGCCTGAGGAATGGTCATTTGTTTTCTTGCCCGCTCTTTCTGAAACTCGTGAGATGAAAAAGGAGGAAGAGATGACACACAGCATTATCACCTCACGGAGGCGGTTGATCAAGGGGGGGCTTGCTGCCGCGGCAGTGCTCGCCAGCCCAGCCGTTCTGCGCGCACAGGGTCAACGCGAGTTGTCGATGCTCACCTGGGCCGGCCATGCCGACCCCGACGTGATCGGCGCATTCGAAGAAGCGCACAATGTTCGCATCCGCGCCAAAGAGTATGTTGGCGGTGACCAGATGCTGGCACAAATTGCACAGTCTCCAACGGGAACTTACGACGTGGTCCTGGCGGATGCGGAATATGTAGTGCAATTGCAACAGGCGGGCTTCATCGAGCCGCTGGCCGCCGAGGACTACCCGTTTGATGACTTCTTTCCGGAGTTCCAGAATTTCCGCGGCCACTGGTTCGACGGCGAACCCTATGCGGTTTTCCTACGGTTCGGTTTCCTGGGGCTTTCCCACAACCGCGCCGCGATGAGTGAAGCTGAGGCACGCAGCTACCGCAGTATGTGGGACAGCCAGCATGAGGGACGGATCGGCCATTTCGACTGGCATTTGCCCAACCTGGGCGCGTTGAGCCTTCTCAATGGCAACGCGTCGCCGTTTGACCTCGACGAACAACACTGGGCGGAACTGACCGATACGATGATGTCGCTCCGGCCTCAGGTGCGCGGGTTCTATGATTACGGCGGCATGCTGTCAGCGCTGCGCTCAGGTGAGGTTGCCGCGATCCCCGGAATCGGCGACTGGATCACCGGTGTGCTGGCCCGCGATGGAGCCGATGTCACTACGACCATCCCCGAAGAAGGCGGCCTGCAATGGACCGAGTCGCTGTCGATTGGCGCAGGCTCCAAAAACCAGGATCTGGCCCGGACCTTTATCCAGTACATGATGTCTCCAGAAGGACAGGTGAAAACCGCTACGCTCAAGGCCTATCCGGCCATGATTCCCACAAAGGCGGGTTGGTCCCGGTTGAACGATGAACAACCGGGCGAGGCACAGCGCCAGAACATGTTGTTAAACGGGCCGAACGCGCTGGATGAAATCCGCGCCGGGCGTATCCGTTTGCGGGAACTTCCGGTGCAGCAATCGCTGGAAACCTGGAACGACGCCTGGACGCGCTACAAAAACGCCTGATGCAGGTCTGGCCCCTGCTTTGTAGCGGGGGCCGCAGCCCTATCGGAGATACCGACATGACTTTCCCTGCTATCCCGGCCCGTAATTTGGGGCGCCGGTACCAATCCCTGTTCCAGCGCGCTTGGCAGGCCCTGTGGGTGTTGCCGCTGCCCGTCTGGCTGCTTTTGTTTTTTGCAGTGCCGCTCGGCTTGCTGGTGGCGATTTCCTTCTGGTCGGTAGTGAATTACCGGCTGACACCGGACGCAACGCTGTCGGCATGGCGCTATGTTCTGGGTCTGGATTTCCTCTGGGCCAGCTTCTGGCGCAGCTACGGGCTGTCGCTGTCCAGCGCGGTCGCGATTTCGCTGTTGGCCTTTCCAGCGTCCTACGCGATGGCCTTTGTTGCCACTCCGCGCCAGCGACTGATCCTCTTGGGATTTGCGATTGCACCGTTTTTTACCAGCTATCTTGTCCGTATCTATTCCTGGCAGGTGTTCCTTGCCGAAGGCGGCGTGATCTCTTCCATTGTTCAGGCGTTTGGCGGTAATGGGGAAAGCCTTCTCAACACCTATTTCGCGTTGTTTATCGGCCACGCGACGCTGGCCTTGCCGGTCGTTCTCATCCTGCAAACCATCGCGCTTGCCAATGTGGACCGGACCGAAATCTCTGCTGCGGCCAACCTTGGTGCGCGACCGGGCGCGATCCTGTTCCGCGTCATTCTGCCGGCTGCCCGGCCCGGTCTGACACTGGGGCTGCTGTTTGCCTTTCTGCTGTCATATGCAGAGTTCGTCAGCGCAGCCTACCTGGGCGGCGGCACTTTTCAGACACTGCCGATCCTCGTGACGGACCTTGTCCGGGCCGGTCAGCAATGGCCACGCGCTGCTGTTGTATCGCTGCTGATGATCGCCAGCCTGCTGGTCACCGCTTTCGTAACCGTCCTCTGGGCGTACCGCGAGAAAGGATAAGATATGCCACCGCATCTGAAACATTCCTTGCCAAAAGCCTTCTGGATCGCCGGGCTCGCAGTGGTCTTCCTGCTGCTCTACGCGCCGATCCTTTCAGCGGTCTTGTTCTCCTTCAGCGCCGACCGCTTCCCTAGCCTTAATATGTCCGGTTTCAGTACCCAATGGTATACGCAAGTCCTAACAGACCGCGCCATGCTGGAGGCCCTTTGGAACAGCCTGACGGTTGCCGGGCTAACCGCATTGATCGCCACGGCACTGGGATTCGCCGCAGCCTATGCGGACTACCGCTTCCGATTCTTTGGTCAGAAAGCCGTGTTGGCCCTGGCTTTGCTTCCGCCGACGGTACCGCTGGTCATCCTCGGGCTGGCCATGCTGGCCTTTTTCTCTCGTATCGGTATCGCAGGCACGCTGATGGCTGTGGTCGCCGCCCATGTCGTGATTGCCGCACCCTTTGCGATGGCGATATGCCGGCTGCGGTTGGCGCAGCTGGATGAGACGCTTGAAATTGCAGCACAAAACCTCGGCGCGCAGCCGTATTCCGCGCTCATCCGCATCGTGCTGCCGCATACGCTGCCCGCTATTCTCGCCGCCTTCCTCATCACGTTTGCCGTGTCGTTCGACGAATACGTGATCTCATGGTTCACGGGCGGGTTGAACCAGACCATTCCGGTTGCGGTTCTCAACACGCTTCAGGGTCAGGTCGACCCAACCATCCACGTTATCGGCACAATGAGTTTTTCTGTGACGCTGACACTGGTTCTGATCGCACTTGCCGTGGTCCTGAGCCAGAGCGGCGGTGCCATGTCCAAGGAGGAGACACAATGACCAACGCGCACCTGAAATTGGACGGGCTTGCCAAGTCCTACGGCCGCTTCATCGCCGTCGAAGAATTTTCGCTGGATATATCCGAGGGGGAGTTCATTGCAATCATGGGTCCGTCAGGCTGTGGCAAAACCACCACCCTGCGCATGCTTGCCGGACTTGAAACCGCAAACCGCGGCCAGATCACGCTTGCGGGTACTCGGATCGACCAGTTGCCCGTGTGGGAGCGGGAAACACCTCTGGTCTGGCAGAGTCTGGCGCTGTTTCCTTTCATGACCGTGCGTGAGAACGTCGAATTCGGACTGAAGATGCGCGGGGTTTCCCGGGCAGAACGCCGACGTCGCGCCGATGACTGGCTGGAGCGGCTGGGCATTTCCAGCTATGCGGATCGCAATGTCGCGCGTCTGTCAGGTGGTCAGCGCCAACGCGTCGCCCTGGCCCGCAGCCTTGTGCTGGAGCCCAAAGTGCTGCTCCTGGACGAACCGCTCTCGGCCCTTGACGCCCATATGGCGATCAAGATGCAGGGCGAGTTGAAAAAGCTGCAACGCGAGCTTGGCATCACCTTTGTCTATGTCACCCACAGCCATTCCGAGGCCTTCTCGCTCGCCGACCGCGTGGTCATCATGAACGCCGGTCAGGTTGAACAAATCGGAAGCCCGCAGGATATCTTCTTACGCCCCCGCAGTAAGTTTGTCGCGCAATTCGTCGGCGGGATCAGCCTGCTGGAAGGCCGTGTTTCAGACAAAGAGGATGGCAAACGCTTTCTCGATACACCGGACGGCAAAGTCCGGCTTGCCCACGGCGCCGGGCTGGCTAAAGGCGCCACGGCGGATCTGGCCGTTCGGGCGGACAGGATCTCCGTTACGGTTGAACCGGGCTGGGGCGAAAACGAAATCGCCTGCACTCTGATCTCAGAGGAATTTGCCGGGGCTGTCGTCAATTTGCACCTTGAAACCGCGTCGGGTCACAGCCTTGTGGCGCAACTTCAGCAGCGGGATCTGGAGCAGTTGGACGCAAGCATCGGGGCGCGGGTCTATGCGTCTTGGCACCCCGACGACGGTTTTCTGTTGGAAAGTACGCGACAATCGGGATCGAGCCCCAGGGTGAGGGCTGCATGAGGTCGGTTCTCGAGGATACCTCGGACGCTTTGCACCGGGCCGGGCGGGAGCAGGAGGTTTTCCTGTCCCTTCTCCCGGACCGTGCCCGCGCAGAAGCTCGTTACAGTGACAAACGGAAACAGAACCGTGGACCGCTGGACGGGGCCACGGTTTCCTGGAAAGACATGATCGCCGTCAAAGGCGTCACAACGACCGCCGGGTCCGCGCGCAGGCAAGAGGATGCGCCCGCCAGCGCGGATGCAGAGGTGGTAAGACGGGCCAGCAAGGCAGGTCTGGTCAGCATTGGCACGACCAATCAATCGGAACTGGCTTTTTCCGGGATCGGATACAATCCGCATTACGGAACACCGTTGACTCAGGGGCGGGTTCCGGGCGGTTCGTCCTCTGGGGCTGCGGCCTCTGTCGCGCGCGGGATTACACGTGTGGCTGTGGGCACCGATACAGCAGGCTCCTGCCGGGTTCCTGCGGCGTTTCAGGGAGTGGTTGGTTTTCGACCCACACGCGGACGATATCCGATGGGAGGCGTGAGGCCGCTCGCGCCCAGCTATGATACGGTCGGCACCTTTGCCCGCTCGGTTGCCGATGTCATTGAATTGGATACCATTCTGTCCGGCGATACGGCCAGCCCAGATGCTGTTGGCCGTCTTTCTGTTGTCATCGATGTACTTAATAGGGGCGATGTTGCCGCGCCGATCTCTCAGCGATGCGAAGAGGTCGTGACAGACCTCGAACAAACCAACATCTTGATCGAGCACACTCGACATTCGCCCATGGATGAGGCGTTAACGCTCATCGGCTCGGGTGGCTGGCCCGGAGCGTTCGAGGCTGTCCAGACCCACGGGCACCTGCTTGAAACCCCTGACACCCTTCGCCTTGACCCTTTTGTTGCGGCGCGGCTGCGTGCTTCTACCAGCCTGGATCCGGACAGGATCGCAGGCGTACAACGGGGCGCCAGAGAGCTGCGGGAAACCGTCCGTGCCTCTGATGCCATCTACCTTCTACCCACGGTTGCCATCGAAGCCCCACGATTAGCACCGCTGCTGGAAACCCCCGATGCTTTTGCCGCAGCAAATGCTGCGGCCCTTCGCCTGACCATGCCAGCCAGCTTACTGGATTTACCGTCAATTTCTCTGCCAGGCGGAAAAACTTGTAATGGCTGCTGGGTGGGATTGCAGTTGGTCGGTCCGCCAGACAGCGACCGCCGATTGCTGGCCACTGCGGCCATGGTCGAAACACTGCTGATGCAAAAGGAAACCCTGACATGATCCGCAACCCGATCCAGTGGCCGAATGGTGCTCGCTGTGCCTGTGCGATTACTTTCGACGTGGATGCCGACAGCCTGATCCACATCGCCCGTCCAGATGACGGGCACCGCCGTCTCTACCCAATCAGCATGGGCCGCTATGGCCCGAATGCCGGCGTGCCGCGTATTCTTGAAACCTACTGGCGGCTGGGGCTTAAACAATCCTTCTTCATGCCCGGCTGGGTCATGGAACAATATCCCGAAACGGTCGAGGAGATACTTGCAGGCGGGCATGAGATCGGCCACCACGGGTATCTGCACGAAGACCCCGCCGAGCAGAGCGCCGATGAACAGACCTATTGGTTCGAACGTGCGCTTGACGTTCACCGCAAGATGACTGGCAACACCCCGCGCGGCTATCGCGCCCCGGTCTACAACGTCACGCCCGAGGTGCTGTCGCTCGCCGTGCAGCATGGATTGACCTACGAAAGTTCGATGATGGCGGACGATCTGCCTTATCGGATCGACACCGCAAACGGATCTCTGTTCGAATTACCGGTGCATTGGGGCAGCGATGACTGGCCGCCTTTCGCGCATTTCGACGAGATCGGCTACAAGATGCCGGTGATGTCGCCGCGCCGCGGGTTGGAAGCGTCGTTCGACGAGTTTGAGGCACAATACGAGGCCGGAGGGCTCTGGATCGGCATCTGGCATCCGTTCCTGACCGGGCGGCTGGCTCGCTGGCGTGTGGTAGAGCGGTGGCTCGAAGATGTGCTGGCGCACCGTGACGTGTGGTTTGCGCCATTGGAAGAGATCGCAGCCCATGTTGCAAAGCTGGAAGCCGAAGGGTCATGGCAGCCGCACCGTGAACCGGCAGCCCCCTACGGTCATCCCGTCCTGCAGGAGAAAGAATGATGGATATCGCCTATCCGCCTTTTGATGCCGCGCGGCCCGATGGTGAAAACCCCAGCGCTCATGAAACGCTGGCGCCTGATGGCCGTCTAAGCCCGGAAAAAACCTATACGATCCCAGCCCGTCAGGGGCGGGCAATTCGCGTGCAAAAAGGAGAGCTATTGTCGGTCATTAATCGCGACGGCAGCCAGATCGGCGATTTCTGGGCCTTTGTCGAAGGTGATTGCAACGAATATCTGTCGATGGAACACTTGCGCCCCACGCTGCGTTGCATCTCGCCACACCCCGGCGATGCGCTGGTGACCAACCGGCGCCGCCCGATCCTGACTTTGGTTGAGGACACCTCGCCCGGTGTTCACGACACGCTTGTCGCGTCTTGCGATATTCACCGGTATGCCCAACTTGGGCATCAGGGATATCACGACAATTGCACTGACAATCTGCGCATGGCGCTGGCGGCAATCGGTTTGCGCCCGTCATCGGTGCCGTGCCCGCTGAACCTCTGGATGAACACGCCGGTCGTCGAAGGTGGTGCGATGGAGTGGCGGGCCCCAGTCTCTGCCGCTGGCGATCATGTGCTATTCCGTGCGGAATTGGATGCCGTGGTGGTGATTTCCTGCTGCCCGATGGATCTTTTGCCTATCAATGGCGAGGATGCGCAGCCGCGAGCGTTGGAGGTCATGCTACACCGCATTGGTGGATCAATCATTCCGCGCAAAACCGTTTGACTGGAAGGGTATTGTCACATTAACTTTCGTTCGGTTGCTTATGCCCGCAGTTGGGCGTAGGTGACATCGATGAAGTCATCGTCTTACAAGCGCCATCGGCTTCCTCCTCAGATTATCGCGCGCGCGGCGTGGCTACACGTTCGCTTTAATCTGAGCCTTCGGGAAGTTGAGGCGTTGTTGCTGCGGCGCGGGATCGATGTGTTTTGCGAAACTGTACAGCGTCGGGTCATCAAGTTCGGGTCGGCCATAGCTCAAAACTTGCGGCAGAGGCACGGTCGTCCAGGTGATATCTGGCATCTGGATGAAGTCGCCGTGAGTATCTCAGGTCGCAAGTATTGGCTTTGGCGCGCGGTCGATTAGCGTGGCGTCGTACTGGACGAAATCCTCCAATCGAAACAAGACAGACGGGCGGCAGAGAGGTTGTTGTATCGCCTGATAAAGCGACTTGGTTTCAGTCCCAAGCGGTTCATCACGGACAAAATGCGTTCATATGGCGCTGCCAAGCGAGTTGTCGCGCCGGGGTTGGACCATAGGACGTGCAAAGGTCTCACCAATCGAACTGAAAACAGTCATCTCCGTTTCCTGAGGCAAGAAAAGACAATGCAAAGTCATCGCTCTCCAGGAGGGTTGCAAAGGTTTGTGGCTACCTATTCAGTCGTTCGGAGTTGCTTCAATGTCCCAGCTTGCCGCCGCTCAGCCTTAACAATCTGATATCACCGCCTCGAGGCCCTTGACGCCTGTAGTGCCGCTACTTGAGCCGCTTAAAACCGGACATCAGATTCCTCAGTGATCCAAGGTTTGGGAGCAGCGCAGGCCATCCATGCACTCGCAACTGACCCGAACCACCCGATGGGGACAAACCAAACTCTTGTTTAAAGTTTCGTATCGAACTCTACCAATGCTTGTACTTTTTGCTTTAGGTAAACAATAGCAAGCCCATTCCCAAAATCGAGCATAATTCGGAAATAATACCAGCATTCTATCGTCATCTGCGCCACATTTTTGCCTTAAAGAAGCGCCGAAATTTAATTGTTTGAATGTAAATGTTTTTGCCGCAGCCGCGTCTTTGGGTAACGAGATGAAGCAACGGATCGCGGTGAACTTTGCACCCGCAATCAGAATTGAAGCTTTTGAACTGGTTGATTTCAGTGAAAAGCTCCGTTGGGCCAGCTTTGGGCAAGTCCGTAAACTTGCCTCGCACCGACCCCTGAAAGCTTGTTTTGACCATCTTGATAGCTGGATGAAATTCCAAACCCTCGTGCGTTTGATGGAGACCTCTTTTCGCCCCCCTTTGTTTTCGACGCAAGCTCTTGGGGGTAAGCAATGAAGGTAGAGTTGATCAAAAACTGGCAAGCAATTGTCAATCTGAAGACGCAATGGCACTCCGTGTACAAGGCAGACCCAGAGGCCTGCTACTTCCTGTCACATGAATGGCTGTTCGGAACCAAAGAAAGCATTGGGCGCGGCGGCTTTGTCATCGGTGTTCGAGAAGCCGACGAAAGTTCCGATTTTGTCGCGTTTCTACCTGTCCGACTGTATACCAAGAACGATGAAAACGGGTTTTACAATGAGGTGGACCTGATCGGAGCCGGGGTCTCGGATTATCACGGCTTCATCTGCAATCCGGAGTATGAAGAGAAAGCCATTGTGGCTTTTGCGGACATGCTGAACAGGATGAATTGGCGGCGTTTTCGACTTCGCTACACCCCAGCCTCGAAACGCAGACTACAAATCTTCCTGAACGCCTTTTCCGGTGAGATTCTTGAGCTCAAGTCACATCGGATGTTTGATGAAAACGGCATCAACCTTGGAATTTGCCCCAACACGATGCTCCGCGATGATTGGGATGAGTATCTAGCAAAGAACGTCAGGTCAAACACCCGCCAAAAGATCAGACGCTATTTGCGCCAAGTGGAAGGATCAGAAAACTTTTATTTCACACAAACGACTGCTGAAACGCTTGAGCGGGACATTAAAATATTGAACCGGCTATGGACCGAACGGTGGGGAGAGAGCAAAGGCGACGAACTGCCTAACATTCAGCACACGACGCGTCGGATACTGCGTTCAGCCTTTTTTATAGACACGCTTTTCTTCCCCGTTCTCTGGCAAAATGACAACCCGCTTTGCGCGCTTGGTATCTTTGTGGATCACGAGAAAAAGACCTACAATTTCCATATCGGCGGTCGTGACACCTCGTTCAAAGGCCCGCTCTCACCGGGTCTTGTTACACATGCCTATGCCATCCGGCACGCAATTTCCCAAGGCATGCAGCAGTATGATTTCTTGCGCGGGAACGAACCATACAAGTACTCCTTCTGCTCCGAAGAGCGACATCTCAGGTCGCTGATTATTGTAACCAAATCTGGCCGGAACATGGGGGATAAGCTGGAACGAGGCTGCCTTCGATACGTCTGGAAGAACACACTCAGGCTTTACCGAGAGGGCGATCTTGCGGCCGCTAAGCGTGGGTGTTCTCAGATTCTGAAATCGGATCCGAACCAACCCAATGTTCTTTATTTTTATGGCTACACGCTTGCCCAGCTTGGCAATCATGACATCGCGTCTCGGGTTTTCCTAAAAGCGTTGCAACGCAATCCGGAATCGCCCAAGCTTTGGCTTCGGTTGGGACGTTCTTTGATCGCGCGACAAGCGCAATCAAGGCAAGCAGGACGACATAGCAACGGTGGGCTGGATTCACTATATGACGCATCGACCCTTTTGCGGCACATTGCGCGGATTCTGTCCAAGCTTAATATAGCCAATCAGGCCGTGGCTGTTTCCGAAGCTGCAGTGAAACTTGATCCCGAAGACACTGATCTTACCGCGGCCCTTGCCAAGGCGCTGAACGGGCGCAAAAGTCGTGCCGTGAGCAAGAGGCCCGACAAACAGTCTAACAAGAAAAGAATATTGAACCGACGGCTGGGAAAAACACACAGCCGTCAGTAATAAATCCAGTTAAGCACAGGGGAAGCCAAGGATCGCCGCGGATTTGACCTTTGATGATCGTGGCGAAGCTCTGTTCAAGACTACTTACAGGCATAACAAAAAAATCCTGCCGGTAAATCAATCGCATAACGTCCCCAAAGCGGCGCTTTTTTATGTTAACTTGAAACCGATTGCCATGTCCGCATAGTAGTCATTCGCGAAACTTTAGTGAACGTTTGAACAATGCCCACAGCTAATGTCACGTGCAATTTAAACAAAGTCTGCTACTGCAACAAATTCAGGCTTGCCTTGCTGAGTTAGCAGGTAAGCATCGGTAAATAGTTGCAATGCAGGTATTCCTCGATCAGCTTTCGGTAAAAGGTGCTCTGGAATGTACCCGGTCAACAGGGCTATCTGACCGAAGGTTCCGTTTTTTTGTTGCCGGAGGAGGGTGGTTGAACTCAATGTCGGGTTTGGCAACCATTCAACAATCGATCACGTCTGACCGTTAGCACCAGCAATCTGGATTCTGTGTTCGTTGAAATGTTTGTCGAACAAGCCCGCGAAATGACTTTCCAAGCGCTTGAGACATCGCTTTCTGTCAGCCACCGTAGGTGAATGCGTTAATATTTTTCTTGAAATTATTGAATTCTCTCGTTGGGCTTTAGGGCTTGAGCAGTGGTTTTATTGCGCGACAGCAGGAATTTAACAAAATCATGCGAATCCTCGCATAATTTCCAAAATCGACATATTGCTGCGGACCTATCAGATGTCTGCTCTCCTTCGTTGGTAACCCCTGCCGAGGCATCTGTTGTGCTTCTTCGGCACGCTACTCGATGATCTTGATCTGACCTTTCATGTGTGGGTGGAAAGCAAAGAAATGGGACACCTCCATAGCTTCAAACATCTCGATACAAGCTGTACCGTTGCGCTCCAAGGTCTTGGTTTTTCGTCATCGGTGCGATCCTGCGCGAAGTCATAGCTCCAAACGTGGTTTTGATGCTTCGGCCGCAGCCGAACACACGACCAATCGTTCATCCAGCGCTGTCCTTTCTTTGGTTGCTCATTGCACTTTCAGCGCTTCCTACCGCTAGATGCGTTCGACCCGCTTGCGGTTCACGTGCCAGCCTGCACTGTTGAACAAACCGGTGACCAGTCGAGACCCATAGCGCCCTTGCTTGTCCGACAATTCGATGATGTCGTCCGTCAGACGCTCTTCATCGGCGTGCCTTTGTGGCACTTTGCGCTGCGTGGACCGGTGCTGCCCGAGCGTGCGGCAGGCGCGGCGCTAAGAGACGCCCAACTCCCGCCGCACACAGTTAATGCAGGCATGACGACGTAGAGAGCTTAGAAGTAATGGGGTGGTCCGCCCTTTCCGGAGAAAGACCAAGTAGGTCATCCTCTTCTTCAAACAAACTTGGAGGAAAGGATTATGTCAGAGTTTGCAGCCTTAGAAATCACTCTTTGTAAGAATGTGTTTCACGTCGCGGTGATCCCTACGCCTGGCTCTCCCAAATCCTGAGCGCCACGGCCAATGGATAGAAGCAATCCGATATCAACGTCCTACTGCCCTGGACTTACACCCCGCAAGTGTGATGGGCGCACCGCCTACAGTGCAACGTCACAGGAGCCTTCTTCTACGTCGTTCAGGCATTTTGCGCTGAAGAAGTGGATGACAAGTCCGACAAAACGTTCCCTTCCGGTAAAACTGCCCATTGACACCCGATGGCGCGTCGATCTGTTTGCATGCAATGTGATCCGCGGCGGATAATTGCAATCCCGTCGCTGCTGATCTGATCCGGTTCGCAAATAACTTGAGTTTCGCACCCAGGATAGCGTCAAATAATTCGAGCGATAAATCACGATTTTTGTATTTCAAGCGCCGGATAAGTGCAATTGATACAAGTATGATACAAGCAAGCATTGTGCTTTCTATCACCGCTATCACATCGTCTTGTTGACGAAGTATCGCAAAATAGTGCTGATCGGTGGCGTTTGCCTGCGGGTGAGGGACATCATTCGTCAGTTCCTTACGTCACACAATGCGCAACAGGATTGTCCTAAGCTGCTCAGGTGCTGTTGGGGGCGTCGGTTCTGGGGCAGGGGGCGTTCTTAATACATCGAAAACCAAACCGCCGATCCTACCGACGTCAGCCAGTAGTGGTTTAGTCTTCAGGATTGGCACTTTTGCAAATACAGACGGCGGCCGCTTGTGCGACCCTAGCGGAAAACCAGCCCCTGTGCCGGTCTGTACCATCGACTTGCTTGGTTAGCCTTCCGAGCTTTTGGGCAACTCATTGGAATGGATTGTGGGCCGACGGGTCGTTTCAACTAAGTGTGCCCACTTAGGACTGCGGTGCCTCTTTCGGCTCTGGTTCCTGCGGTTTTCGGCCAAATTTTTAGCCGTTGGTACAAAACACCATGGAGGCGTATTCCTCTTGGATTTGGCGATCTCTTGAAGAGCGTCAGCAATGTGCTTCTGCTCAGCGGCCTTCAGTTTGCTTTCTCTGACTAATTTAGTGTTTGAAAACACTGGTTGAGAGACGACCAATGACATAAATCGAAAACCGAATTTCCTAATGTTGTTTTCCATTTTTAGTATCTGAATATCCGAGTGTGAAAAATATCGAAAAAACTGAAACTACATTAACCGATTGAGGCAGCACATATCGCGAACACCCCAGTGAATCTCGGTTATTGGCGTCATTTTGATGCTTTAACGCAATCAATGAACTCTGTTAGCGACTGTTTGTTTCTATATTATAAACAAAATGTTCGAGCTGTTCTACAGCTCTTGTCGGAAGAAATCAGACTGCGGCGGGCAGGTGGCTTTCGTAGCCTCAGTCAACGACTAAACGATCGCCCGTCTGGGAATTCAAGGCACGTCGAGAGATACTTCTTCTTGCCGTGATACTTTACGTCAGTTTCCTCTGTTGCGTCGATACGCCCGGAACCTGTTGCATCAGCGGGGCATCGACATCAGCCACGAGGCAGTGCGGTGCTGGAGGAACCATTTCGCTCCGATGTTCGCATCAGAAATCCAGAGAAAACGGGTCCAACCGTTGCGGGCATACTCAAAATAGAAAAGGCATGTCGACGAAGTGTACGTGAGGATCAATGACAGGCGGCACTACTTGTAGCGGGCCGTCGATCATGAAAACGAGGTGCTCGAAGCTGTGGTCACAAAACGTCGAAACGGGCTGGCAGCATTGAGATTTCTCTAGAAATCAGCGAGGCGCCATGGTGCGGCGGAAAAGTCGTTACGGATCGCATCGCATCCTGTCGGGCCGCGCTCAGAGCGCTTTGAGCTGCCGAAAATAACAGACGGGTAGGTGGCTCAACAACTGAATTGAAAACTCCCAGCTCCCATTCCGACGAAGAGAACGCACAATGCAGCGGTTCCGGCGGATGCGATGTGTGCAGAAGTTCGCCGCTGTCTATTTCTTTGCCAACAAACACTTCAGCCAGGAAAAATCACTTATCAGCCGAGACACTTTCTAGCTAAACCGGTCCACCGCTCTTGCTGAGTGGCATGCGCTTGGCGCGGCGTAGCCGACCGCTCTACTGGCCTAGCTGAGTCTGGTTCGAGTTTGCCTGACAGCACCGCGAGCCATACCGGAAACAACTAGCACAGTCTTGCTTAAGTAGTCTTTCCCGATTTCCCGGGCGCCTGAGCAATGCCATCTGTCCGAGAGACGATCGACCCCCCGTTCTCGTGCAACTCACCCGTATTGTCTCTGTCGGCCGCACTACGCGCTTTGGTTGCGGTCAAATTTCCCTGCCGGTGGGAAAATATCAGGGAAATCCTTCAGAATCCCGCGTTTATATTGATTTATCGCCCTGAATCTCAACTCGTCAATAAGTTGCGCGGGAATTTCCAGCGCAAGATAGCGGGGAGCACTTTTGTTGTTATCAAGAAAATCTTCAGTTCAAACAGGGTACGCTCCGGTGGGATCAGGGATGTCATAAACCGCTTTCGAACCCTTACCCCCGGCTTGGCACCCTAGGCGAGCAGCACCGGTTTTCGGGTAATCCGTTCAAAAAGGGGCGTTGGCTGACGCACTTCTAAAATCGTACATCGGATCGCGGGCGACAGGAGCGCCAACGGCGACCGGCTGTGAATTTAGAATTCTGCGTGCACCGTTGCTGCGGCGATCTCACCAAGGGGCCTGCCGTTGTGCACGTCGGCTGCCCGGACAACCGTAAACGCAACGCCGCCGTACGCCCACTTTACCCTTCTTCAATATACTTCTGAGTCTGCGCCCGAAACGCTGATGGCAAAGGTGCTGATATGATCCATCCTGGCGGTCAGGATGAAACACATCCAAGCTGCATTCGGAATGCTTTGCATTTCAGGTTTTGGCTGAAACGCTTTAGATCGAATTAAAGCAGAAGAGCACTTCAAACAATTTGGTCAAGCAGAGATTTTACGCCATAGTTTGAACCAATGAGGCATGTCGGTCGTCAATCTTGCGCGTGGGAGTTATAGTGATCCAAGCTTTTTGGACTGATTGAATGATCAAGTACTATCTTCCGGTCGTAATTGGCGCGATACTGATTGCCTTTTGGGCCAGTCCTGACGTGCAGGTAATTGCAGCCGGCATTGCCATTTTTTTGTTCGGCATGCTGATGCTGGAAGACGGGTTCAAGCTACTTGGCGGCGGCAC
Source organism: Ruegeria sp. YTSA135 (assembly GCF_059610165.1). Lineage (NCBI taxonomy): Bacteria > Pseudomonadati > Pseudomonadota > Alphaproteobacteria > Rhodobacterales > Roseobacteraceae > Ruegeria > Ruegeria sp. YTSA135. Next base: position 20,467 of record NZ_JBXWNC010000004.1, read on the forward strand.
GCTGGAACGGATGCTTCAGCGTGCGACAAAATCCGTTTCGCGATCTCTTTTATTCGGTTTCGTCTCTACTTCTCTGTTGCAATCCAGCTCATTGGTTTCGGTCATTACGATATCATTTTTAAGTGCTGGCCTCATTTCTCTAATCGGTGGGGTAGGGATCATTTTCGGGGCCAACATCGGGACGACAACGGGTGCGTGGTTGGTCGCTGGTCTGGGCTTGAAGTTGAATATCGCCAGCTATGCGATGCCGATTATAGGTCTCAGCATAATCCTTGTCTTCCAGAAGTCGAAGGTCCTGCGCGGGATTGGCTACGTTTTTGGTGGTCTGGGCTTTTTGTTCCTGGGTATTCACTACATGAAAGAGGGTTTCGACGCGTTCAAGGACCAAGTGGACCTTATCCGATTTGCCTTGCCGGGATTTTGGGGGCTGCTGGTCTATTGTCTGTTGGGTACTGTCGCGACAGTGATAATGCAGTCGAGCCACGCAACGATGGTGCTGACGCTTACTGCGCTCGCCGCCTCGCAAATAAGCTATGACAATGCACTGGCCCTGGCGATCGGGGCAAATATTGGCACCACGATTACGGCGATCATAGGCTCGATCAGTGCCAATTTTCAGGGCAAGCGCCTCGCATTGGCGCACTTGATCTTCAATACAGCCACGGCGCTGGTCGCTTTGGTTTGCATCGTTCCGCTGCGTGAGTTGGTTGACCTGATAAGTGGTGCCGTCGGTATCGGTGGCGAGGACTACACTCTGAAGTTGGCGGTGTTCCATACGATATTCAACGTACTCGGCGTCTTGCTTATGCTGCCTTTGATGCAAAGGCTGATCACTTTTCTTGAGAAAAGTATTGTCGAGCCAACCCCGGACGTCAGTCAGCCGCGTTACCTGAACGATGCAGTCGACGACTTCCCGCAGACGCTTGAAATCGCGCTTCGAAAAGAAGTTTTGCACCTCTACGACAACGCAATGACGGTAATCCTCCATGGCCTGAACCTTCATCGGCAGGATGTTCTCGGCGCGAAAAGCGTTGCAGAGGTGGTTCGAAACAGCCGAACCCCGACTGACATGGATATTGAGGAAAGTTACCAGCGCAAGATCAAGACCCTCTATTCCGCAATTGTAGAGTTCTCGACGCGGGTAGGCGAAAAACGTGTCGAGCCAGATGTAGCGGAACGGGTCTATGCACTGCGCGATGTTTCCGGCGACATCGTGCAGGCCGTCAAATCCGTCAAACACTTGCGAAAGAACGTCCTGCGCTACACGGTAAGGTCTACCGGTAGCGCAACCGACTTGTATGATGGCCTGCGCACCGAAATAGCGAGGATACTGGTCGAAATTCAGAAGCTAGAAGAGACGAAACCTGAGGAACGAAGTACTCTGTGGCTTGATCAGGAACGTGCACAAATAGAAGAAGACGCCCAGACTGCTGCGCGCCGTGTCGAAGAGTTTATTCGGAAAGGCCAGCTTACTCCTGGTGCGGCAACTTCATTTCTCAACGACTCGGACTATGCCTATAGCGCAATGCGAAAGCTGATCGAAGCCGCCAGAACCTTCTACATAGAGCGAGACAACGCAATGGCCGAGGTCGAACGGCTACTGGCCTTGGAAGAAGAAGAACTTGGTGAGAGTAGATCGGAGAATGACAAGCCATCAAATGAGGCCAGTTCCGAAAAGCGTCACAGGAAAGTCGTAGAAAGCAAGTAGCATTCTGCAGGCGTGGGCGATCTGCGAGGAGTATTCAGATGGCACTAAAAAAACTTGCCGAAAAACTGGCGGATTACAACTCGCGCCTTGAGGCTGGCAAAGCAGAGAAAATTAAATCCAGTCATGTTCAAAAAGTGCTTAAGAAGTTGCGCAAAAAGGCAGCGGATCTTGAGGCTGAAATTGATGCAGAAAAAAACAGTGATAGAAAATCCCGGTTGGTTCGAAAACTCGGCACGGCGCAAGAGAGCGTAAAGCGGGCAGAATGGTTGTTGAGGGAGATCGATTGACAAAAGGGTCGCCGATTTAGAAATGGGTTGGACCCCGGCAAACAGCCCTCGTTCGCAGGGCGGACTATGCAAAAACCATATATCGGTGCCCGGTGTCGCCAGACCCCATCTGCCGAGCGCTTCAGACTTCACCATCCCTTGACGCGCGTATCACAGCACCAACTTGCATGAGTTGATCAGACAGAGGGTTTGTCCGCCTCCAAACCAAGCCGATTTTTCTAGACGGGCGCGCGCGCGGGAACCGAGCAACCGACACATCGGCCGACCGTGTCTCTAACTCAACTGCCATTTCCGGGATCAGCGTAACGCCCATGCCAGCGCCGACCATCTGAACCAGCGTTGACAGGGAACTTCCCTCCATCAATTCACTGGGTTTGTTTTCACCAAAGTGGCAGAACGAAAGCGCTTGATCGCGAAAGCAGTGGCCTTCCCCCAATAATAGCAGGCGCATCGTTCGCAGTGTCTCTGGGCTTGGGACGGGTTTATCTGCATCCATCGGCATGCGGACAAGCACGAATTCCTCTTCGAAAAGGGCATACTCCGTAAGCGCCGGTTCCGAGATCGGAAGGGCCACAACCGCAAGATCAATGCCGCCCTCTTGGATTTCCTCAATCAGGGTTGCCGTCATCGCTTCGCGAAGACGAAGGTCAAGCTTTGGAAACTTGCTTTTCAAAGCGGCGATTATGGTCGGCAGAAAATAGGGGGCGACCGTAGGTATGATTCCAAGTCGCAATCGTCCTGCCAACGGGTCCTTCGATGCGCGGACAAGGTCTTCCAACTCGTCCACCGAAAACAGAATTTGCCGCGCCTTTTCGAGCAAATCTTCGCCCAGCGGAGTGAGGCGGATGTCGCGGGGCAGTCGCTCGACCAGCGGAGCGCCGAACAAGGCTTCCAACTCCTTGATCTGAAGGGACAATGCAGGTTGCGATATAGAACAGGCTTTCGCAGCCCGACCAAAGTTTCGTTGTTTTGCCAAGGCGTCAAAGTACCAAAGCTGTTTTAGGGTCACCGCTATCATGAGTTCAGCTTATCAGAACCTTTTGAATATCCAATTGGAGTTTATTGCAAGTCGTAGTTAGAATTGTTCTAGTTGAAGACCAAACTCTGCGCTCCACGCAAATTAACTCCAGGGAGAGAACTATGGACGGCAACAATATTGATCCTGCCGGCGGATGTCCTGTCATGCACGGTGGCAATACCGAGCTCGGCAACAGTGTCACCAAATGGTGGCCCAAGACACTGAATCTGGACATTTTGCATCAGCACGGTGCGCGCACGAACCCGATGGACCCGGGCTACGACCATCGCGAAGCCGTAAAAGCGTTAGACTATGAAGGCGTGAAAGCCGACGTGGAAGCCCTGTTGACAGACAGCCAGAGCTGGTGGCCTGCGGATTGGGGACACTATGGCGGGCTGATGATCCGGCTCGCATGGCATTCCGCTGGTACATATCGAATGGGTGATGGTCGCGGCGGTGCCGGGTCGGGCAATATACGCTTCGCGCCTCTGAACTCATGGCCGGACAACGCGAGTCTTGATAAAGCGCGGCGACTGCTCTGGCCGGTAAAGAAGAAATATGGAAACGCACTCAGCTGGGCTGACCTGATTATCCTGGCCGGCAACATGGCCTACGAATCCATGGGGTTAAAAACTTTCGGCTTTGCTTTTGGCCGCGAAGATATCTGGGGCCCGGAGCAGGACGTGAACTGGGGCGTGGAAAACGAATGGCTCGCGCCGTCTGAAAACCGCTATGGCGATCTGGATGACACCTCGACACTGTACAATCCACTTGCCGCGGTTCACATGGGTCTGATCTACGTGAACCCCGAGGGAGTTAACGGCAACCCTGATCCAGCCCGTACCGCCCTGCATGTGCGTGAAACTTTTGGTCGCATGGCGATGAACGATGAGGAAACCGCAGCGCTAACTTGCGGCGGTCACACCGTCGGCAAAGCGCATGGGGGAGGTGATCACGCCCATATCGGCGCAGAGCCTGAAGGTTGTCCGGTTCATGCCCAAGGATTCGGCTGGGACAACCCCGGAATGGAGGGGAAAGCGACAAACGCCTTTACTTCAGGGATCGAAGGTGCCTGGACCAAGCACCCGACCCAATGGGACATGGGCTATTTTGACTATCTGTTTGACTACGAATGGGAGTTGACCAAATCGCCCGCCGGAGCCAACCAGTGGAAGCCGGTCGACATGCCCGAAGACGAAATGCCGATCGACCCGACAGACCCCTCTGTTCGCCGGATGCCGATGATGACCGATGCCGACATGGCGATGAAGGTTGATCCAATCTATAACGAGATCTGCCAGAAGTTTCGCGCTGATCCGGAATATTTCGCAGACGCATTTAGTCGTGCCTGGTTCAAGTTAACCCACCGGGACATGGGACCTAAGGCGAACTACTACGGTCCGGATGTTCCGGCGGAGGATCTGATTTGGCAAGATCCAATTCCGGCTGGTTCCACGTCCTACGACACGGATGCCGTGAAGGCCAAGATCGAAGCGAGCGGCCTTTCGGCAGCTGACATGATCGCGACTGCTTGGGACAGCGCCCGGACTTTCCGTGGGTCTGACAAGCGTGGTGGCGCAAATGGCGCCCGCATCAGGCTGGCACCTCAGAAAGACTGGGTGGCCAATGAGCCCGAGCGCCTCGCAAAAGTTCTGGATGTTCTGGAGCCGATCGCGGCCGAGACTGGTGCATCGATGGCCGATGTCATCGTGCTCGCCGGCAACGTGGGTCTTGAACACGCAATCAAGGCGGCTGGCCATGATGTAGATGTCCCTTTCTCGCCAGGACGCGGCGATGCGTCTGATGAGCAGACAGACGCCGAAAGCTTTGATGTGCTTGAGCCGCTCGCCTGCGGGTTCCGCAACTGGCAGAAAGAAAAATACGCGGTTGCACCTGAAGAGCTGTTGCTTGACAAGGCTCAGCTCCTAGGGCTCACAGCCGCAGAAATGACTGTATTGATTGGTGGCATGCGTATGCTGGGGGTAAACCATGGCGGCTCCAAGCACGGGGTGTTCACCGACCGTGAAGGCCAGTTGACCAATGACTTTTTCGTCAACCTGACGGACATGCGTTACAGTTGGCATCCGGTTGAAGATGGCACCTATGAGATACGTGACCGTGCAACCGGAGCCGTGAAATGGACGGCAACCAGTACGGACCTTGTCTTTGGTTCAAACTCGATCCTCCGAGCGTATGCCGAGGTGTATGCCCAAGACGACAACGCCGACAAATTCGTACGCGACTTCGTGGCTGCTTGGACCAAGGTGATGAACGCCGATCGCTTCGACCTAGTGCATTAAACCAGCGAAACGTTCGGGCAGCGTTGCTGCCCGAATGACCTGGTCGGCTAAAAAGAAGAAAGCTACGTACCTTGCGGAAGTAAAGCTCATTTTTGCAAGGCTGAGTTTCAATTTCATTGAGATTTATGACCGGGCCAAGCATGTGCTTTTTACCGCGAAGCGGACACACCCCTTGTTTCGCGGCCAACTGCTTACGCCAGAAGGCCGATGTTCGCATAAGCCAGGTCGAAGACTGCTTTACGGATAAACCTTCCACTGCTGATGCAAATCACAACACGCACTAGTGTCGTGAGCACGAGTTCCCAGAAGCCAATCTATTCAAGTAATGGTCGGTGCCAGACTGAACCCGACGCGGGCTAATATGATGCAATTTTTGATTGAACAGATGTAATCCATAAAATCTCTTGGAACTATTTTATGTTTGCGCATGCGCCATTCCACCACGATGACCAAATATTCAGAGGTGGTCCTGCATTTTGAATCAGTTTTCGTCCGATTAAGCTATAGCGTGGGTTTCATGTCAGGCGGCGGCTTTTCAGGGTGTGGTTTGCCCTACAAGAAATGTTATTTGTAACAGAAATAAGAACGATCTAAGAAACGTCTGATTTCAGCATCTGGCACGCCGACGGGCGCAGCTTTGTGAGAATGGAACTTGACCGACATGATTGACCTGAGTGGCCTGACGCCCCTGCGCGAAAGCCGCAATTACAAGATTTTTCAACATCCTGAGATCGAAGGCGCGTTGCTGAAGGTTCGGGTGGACGAGTCTATTCGAAAACACACGGTGCCGCGTTATGCCGAGTGGCGCTATGGCAATCTGCGGCAGTGGAACCGTGAGGCGAACGAATATCTAGCCGCGTTGCACCGTGGGTGCCCTGAAATCGAGAGATTGGCGCGATTTATGGGATATGCGCCAACCTCATCTGGTCCGGCCCTTGTAGTGGAGAAGCTGACCGGCCCGGATGGAGAGCTTGCGACGACTTTGCATGCTGAGAAACTCGCTGTTCGAAAAGATAAGGCGGCGACTCAACGCCTGCGCGACGAGTTTTTGGAACTGATGGATGACCTCGAACGGGGACAGATCGTCGTTGGTGACATGGGTTTTGAAAATATCGTGCGCGCGCAGGAACGGGGTGGAAAGCTGGTCGTGATCGACGGGCTTGGGGAACGTGTGATGTTCCCGCTTGCATTGTTCAGCAAGTGGGCTTTTCACAAGTCAATCGCGCGTCGCAGGGCGCGTATGTCCAGAGCGTTCCAGCTTTAGGCTAATTGGCAAAACCCTAACGAAAGCAGATCTGTTGTGGATTATCTTTCGGTCTGCTCAGCCCGTACCATTGCAACTTGTGTTGGTTCGTAAGCTTTCAGTGACCTCAATCGTCAATGGCCTAACTATTGCCGACTTGGTAGTCATGTACCGCGAGAAATTTGCGCTAATGTCCAGCGCGAATTGTTGTGGACACAGTGACTTGCGAGTTGAAGTTGATGCGCTTTTACTGTCAGCCTTATCCGCGGCTCACAAAACTGAGCGCATCGCTGTCATGACCGCATGATGCAGCGACCCGGCCGAGGATCGCGGGCCATAGATGCTGTAGCTCTCAGATGTCCGACACAGGACAAAGCAGCCGATATGGTGGATTGAACACCGCGCTGCGCTGCGGTCGGTCATTTTGCGCAGGTCAAGCTGGCAAAGCAGCTCTAGAACCGATTGGATATCGTGCCCGGTCAGATCGAACCGTGTCCAACCGTCCGTCTGCTCAGTGACCGACGCGGCATTACCTAAAGCTTTCGTTGCTTGATCCGCAAGGTCTTCGTGCGTTTCAAACGAAGCCTCAAGCATCCATTGATCGACCCCAGCCCAGAACGCACAAATCGACGCCCCGGCCCAACGGCCAACCTCTGGCGCTGGCGCATCAATCAGCTTTGCCAAGGCCTTGGCAGACTTGTCTTCTTTTCCCATTCGTGACGCGACCGAGGCAAGGGCCACGCCCGGTACTTCGGTGCATGTGACACTTCCGATGGTGTCGACGCGCGGCTCGGTTCCGCCAAGGGCGGTTATCGCAACAAGATCATGCACGCAGACGCTCTCCTTCAGGATCGACGAAATGGGCCGAGACAAGTTCCACCTCAACCGTCAGATCAGTTAGCGGCGAGACGAGGCGCATCTTTTCGCCCAGCCGCTCGGCTCCGTTCTTCACAAGGCCCAAACCGATATTGCTGTTGAGGATTGGCGAATAGACTGCCGAGGTGACATAGCCCTGATCATTGGCCGCATCAACGGGGCCATCTGCATTCATCAGATGCCCGCCCGCAGTAATCTTGTCCTCGGGCTGCACAGGCTTGATCCCCACCAGCCTCAGCACATCCGGTTCGACCAGGGCCTCACGTTCGGACAAGATCAAACCGATGCTGTCCTTTTTCTTTGACACCATCTTACTCAGCCCAAGGTTCAGCGCCGTGGTGGTGCCATTCAGCTCATTCCCGGCCGCATGCCCTTTTTCCACGCGCATTACGCCCAATGCCTCTGTGCCGTACGGCACGACGTTGAACTCTTCGCCTTCGGCCATTAGACGACGCATCAGCGCGTCGCCATAGCGCGACGGCACGGCGATCTCATAGGCCAGTTCGCCCGAGAACGAGATACGGAACAGCCGCGCCCGCAGGCCACCGCAAACCGTAATGTTGCCGCAGGCCATGAACGGGAATCCCTCGTTTGAAAGATCAAACTCAGGGTCCACGATTTTTTGCAGCAGCTTGCGCGCGTTGGGTCCGGCGACAGCGTATTGCGCCCAGGCTTCGGTGGTTGATATCAGCTGCACGTCCATGTCCGGATACAGGCATTGCCGCACAAATTCCATGTGGCGATAAACGCTTACCGCGTTCGCTGTGGTTGTCGTGACGACAAAGTGATCCTCGGCCATGCGAGCGGCGGTGCCGTCATCCATCACCATGCCGTCTTCGCGCAGCATTAGGCCATAGCGGGTTTTACCGACGGGCAGCTTAGCAAAGCCGTTGGCATAGATGCGGTTCAGGAACTCGGCCGCGTCGGTGCCCTGCACGTCGATCTTACCCAGCGTCGTGCAGTCGCAAACCCCAACCGAAGCCCGGGTTTCGCGCACCTCGCGATCGACCGACTGCCGCCAATGAGTCTCGCCGGGCATGGGGAACCACTGCGCCCGCAGCCAATTGCCAGCCTCGACAAACACAGCACCGCGTTCCTTGGCCCAATAATGCGACGGCGTCAGGCGGGTGGGGTGGAACTCTTGCCCCTTCATCCGACCGGCAAACGTGGCAATCGGAACCGGCGTATAGGGCGGACGGAAAATAGTAGTACCCACTTCGGGGATCGACTTACCCGCGACCTCGGCCATGATTGCGAGACCGGTGATGTTCGATGTTTTGCCCTGATCCGTTGCCATGCCCAGCGTGGTATAGCGTTTCAGGTGCTCTACCGAGCGGAAACCCTCTTGGTAGCTTAGCTTCACATCCTTGACGGTCACGTCGTTCTGTTGATCCACCCAGGCGCGTTTGCACCCCTCAACGTACCAGAAAGGCATTTGTTTGACCGGAGCATCCTCGGCCTCTGGCAGATCGGGCAGGGCACCTCTGAGTTCCAGCGCGTCCGCTGCGCCTTCCGCGCCGGATTTCAGCGCGCCATGTGTCGTCATTACCCCGTTTGCCGCGCCAGCGACCGAAAGGCCAACGGGAAGGTCGGCGCCAGGTAAAAAAGCTGCCAGGTCGTCGTTCCAGACCGGGCGTCCGCGTTGGTGGCAGGTCAGGTGGACGTTTGGGTTCCATCCACCGGACACGCCCAGCGCGCCGCAATCCAACATGCGGGTCGAGCCGTCGGACAAGGCTACTTCAACAAACGTCAGTCCCAAACGTCCCTTGGTATCAGTAACTTGCGCGCCTTTCAGAACCTCGTAGTCATAGCTGCCGGGCGCGTCTTCACGCACATCCACGACAGCGGCGATCTTAACACCCTTGGCGTGTAAGTCCGAGGCAGTGCGGTGCCCGTCGTCATTGTTGGTGAATATTGCCACTCGCTGCGACGGCGTGACTGCAAACTGATTGACATAGGTCCGTATCGCGCTTGCCATCATGATGCCGGGCCGGTCGTTATTCTCAAATGCAATTGGGCGTTCCGTTGCCCCAGCACAGAGCAAAGCTTTGTGGGTGTAAATGCGCCACAGGATTTGCCGTGGTTTACCATCGGGCAGGGTGGGCAGGTGATCTCCGGTTCGCTCAACCGCGCCATAGATCCCGTGATCAAACGCGCCGATCACCGTGGTACGCGGCATCAGCCGGACGTTCGGCATTGAAGACAACTCGGCCACGGCCTGTGCCGCCCAGTCAGTGGCGCTGTGATCACCAACCGCGAAGCTTTCGCTGTTCAGACGCCCACCAAGGGCAAAGTCCTCATCTGCCAGAATGACATCTGCCCCAGCGCGCCCGGCGGTCAAAGCCGCCATAAGTCCGGCAGGTCCGGCACCAATGATCAGCAGGTCGCAATGACGGAACCCTTTGTCGTACTCGTCTGGGTCATCCTCCATCGAAAGCGATCCAAGGCCAGCCGCGCGACGGATTATTGGCTCGTACAGCTTTTCCCAAAACGCGGCGGGCCACATGAAGGTCTTGTAGTAGAAACCAGCCGAAAGGAAGTTCGAGAACAGATCGTTAACGGCCAAAGCGTCGAATTTCAGACTGGGCCAGCGGTTCTGTGATCGCGCCTCTAACCCGTCGAACATTTCGATTGTCGTGGCACGGGTATTCGGCTCCATCCGGGCACCGGTGCGGAGTTCGACCATGCCATTAGGTTCTTCGGACCCTGCGGTCAGCACACCCCTTGGGCGGTGGTATTTGAAGGACCGCCCTATCAGCCTCACGTCGTTGGCCAGCAGGGCCGAGGCTAACGTATCGCCAGGATGCGCGGTGTAGCTGCGATTATCGAACTGAAAAGTCAGAGAGGTGTTGCGGTCGATCTGACCACCACCAAGCCTGTTGCTCTGCGTCATTTGGATCGCCCCCGTGCGCGGGCCACATCGCGGGCCAGTTCCACCTTGGAAATGTCATGCGTCAGCGTGTTGCGCGTGACAACCAACCAGGATCGATCACCGGCCTCATGATACCAAAGCTCTTGATGCTCACCGGCTGGGTTGTCACGCAGATAGCCGTATTCGTAGAACGCCTCAGACGCGTTTTCGACCTGCCAGTCGGGGCGGTCGATCAGGGATGCGTCGCCCAGATAGGTGAATTCCGAGGCGTCCCGAGGACCCAAAAGGGGGTGGTTGATTATCATTGTTCGGTCCCCCTCAGTGCAGGTTGGGCTGATTGCCCACACCTTTTTCGTCGATCATCCGCCCGGTGCGAAACCGATCAAGGCGATAGGCCGTGGCAACCGGGTGCGGCTCATTTCGCGCCAGCAAATGCGCGAAGCAATGGCCCGAGGCTGGGGTCGCCTTGAACCCGCCGTAACACCAGCCGCCATTGAAGTAGAGCCCCTCGACCGGGGTGCGGTCGATTATGGGCGAGCCATCCATCGACATGTCCATCACGCCGCCCCACATTCGCAGCAAGCGGGCGCGACCGATCATCGGCATCAGCGCCATGCCGCCTTCGCAGACATCCTCGACCACCGGCAGGTTCCCACGCTGTGCATAGGTGTTATAGCCGTCAATATCGCCGCCAAAAACCAGCCCGCCCTTGTCGGACTGACTGACATAGAAATGGCCCGCGCCATAGGTGATGACACTGGGCAGAACCGGCTTTAGACCTTCGGACACAAAGGCCTGAAGTACGTGGCTTTCGATGGGCAATCGCATTCCGGCCATGCTCATCACGCGCCCTGAGCTTCCAGCGACTGCGCAGCCGACCTTGTTGGCGCCGATAAAGCCTTTTGTGGTCTCAACGCCAAGGCATTTGCCGTTCTCGACCCGCAAACCAGTCACTTCACAATTTTGGATGATGTCGACGCCGTGCATATCCGCAGAGCGCGCAAATCCCCAGGCCACCGCGTCATGTCGCGCAGTGCCGGCCCGCCGCTGAACCAACCCGCCTTTGATCGGAAATCGAGCGTCGTCGAAATTCAGATATGGGTGCTCCTTACGGACTTGGTCAGCGTCCAAAAGCTCAGCATCGGCACCGTTCAGGATCATCGCATTGCCGCGACGGATATAGGCATCGCGCTGACCGTCGGAGTGGAAAAGGTTGATAATCCCGCGCTGGCTCATCATCGCGTTGTAGTTCAGGTCCTGCTCAAGGCCTTCCCAAAGCTTCATGGAGAACTCATAGAACGGTTCATTGCCATCCAGCATGTAGTTTGAGCGGACAATCGTCGTGTTCCGCCCGACATTGCCGCCACCGATCCAGCCCTTTTCAACCACAGCCACATTTCGTTGACCGTACACCTTGGAAAGGTAGTGCGCCGTCGCCAAGCCGTGCCCACCGCCGCCAATAACAACGATGTCGTAGTGCGCCTTGGGTTCGGGCTCACGCCAGACCGGTTTCCAACCTTTGTGGCCGGTGAGCGCCTCTTTGATGACTCGGAAGCCGGAATATCGCATGAATCGGACCTTTTTCGACACGATCCAATAATTTGTAGCCTTTGGGTATGCTCAGATGCGACATCGACTTGTCTGAATCAGACTTTAGTGGCGCCTCTTTTCTTGCAGAGCCTTGAGAACCCAAATCAGACGCTCCGTATCAACACCACGCGAGAGCCGATAGCGAATCCGATTTCGATGCGCTAAGCCTTTGCAAAAACAAGGTTGCGCTGATGAAACTAGAAAAACCGAATTTTACGAACCCTACGGATGCCGATGCTCGAAAGGCGATCCCACCGGTTGTTTGCTACCCGCCCGAGACGTTGGCGAAACCGGATCTGGGTGCACTCTCCAACCTGCGGAAGGGTGCGCGAAAGACTGCTGAGGTCACAGTGGCCCCACGGGATGCCGCGTGTATAGATGTCCCAGCGGGTGCATTCATCAGGGTTGTATCAGTGGATGGCCCGCAGGTCGGTGATCTGAACATGTGGCACACGCACGACCTGACCGAACGTTTCTATTCCGGTAAAACCCGCGCGCTTCACGGGACGCATCTGTCGTCCGGAGATCGCATGTGGTCGAGTTTTCCAAACATGCGCCCGATGGCGACCGTAGTGGATGATACGCTGGACTGGTACGGGTTCGATGAATTCGGCGGCTCGGTCCATGATGTGATCGGCACGCGATGCGATCCCTATACGGGGCGGCTGCTATCGGGCGATGATTACCACTATTGCTGCCACTCGAACCTGACGCGTGCGTTGTCAAGCCATTGCGATCTGCCGCTGCACGAAGCTGAGATGCTTGTACATGACGTTCTGAACGTATTCATGTGCACCGGCTTTACCCGCGACACCGGGCAGTATTTCATGAAGGCCAGCCCGGTTCGACCCGGTGACTATCTTGAGTTCTACGCCGAGATTGACCTGATCGTAGGTTTGTCCGCTTGTCCCGGTGGCGATTGCTCGTCCGAACATTCGTCGGATGCGGCAGCCTGTTATCCGCTTGTGATGGAGGTCTATGACCCCGGAGAGGAAGCGCGCGCGGCGCATGTACAACCGGCGCGCTCGGCTTACGATCGCTCGCACGGTACCAGTTAGGCGATCAGACGACGACCAAGGCGGTTGAGCATTTGGCGACACAGGTAGAGCTGTTCGATCTCAATATACTCATCCGCCTTGTGGGCCTGCAGGATCGACCATGGCCGCGCGCGGCGTTTTTACAATCATCAGGGGTTGAGCTGTGCCGTTCGGGACCAATGAAACGGGTGGTGTACTCGAAAAAGCCCTTGTGCACCTCGAGTACCCACATCTTACGGGGTGCACCTACTATAGCAATATCCGGGAGGATACCGCGTTAAGCCAGATCGTTAACGAGGCTTTGCGTAATCCGGCAGCCTGCTTCTTCGCACTAGATAAGCGAAAAATGCAGCGGATGGGTAAGTAGGGCGATATCCAGCGGCTCGGTAAATGCCCGCGCGGCGGTAATGAAGCCTTTCATCTCACAGATGCCGCGCCCAAAGAGTTTTTTGCCCCATTCGGTCATCTGAAACGGGTCTGCCGTCCAATCCTGATGGGTCACGGGACCCATATCGGACTGGCCTGAAAGCAAGATGACACCGGGCATGTTCGGTCCCAGCGTGCAAAAACATTGGCTTTCGCCCCGGTTTCATCCCGTGTCAGAACGCACCGCGCCTCAAGCCATTCAGTCAGGTAGCGGATGATCTCAAGGTTGCTGTCTGCTGATACCGTTTGAAAGGCGATCAGGTCAGCCAGGATTTCCGTGGTTCTGGACAGGCACATGGTTTCACGAACAATTTACGGGGTCGGTTGCAAAAACAATCGGCAGCTCCAGTTTCGGTGATCCGAATCGACTCGGTGATCTCAAGGCCTCAGTCATCCATCCAGAGGCCGGGCATGAAGTGAAATGTCATGCCGGGTTCCAAAACGGTGCGGTCTTCGGGGCGCAAGAAAATGGTGCGCTCGCCCCAGTCCGGAGGGTAGCTGAGGCCAATCGGGTATCCGCAATGCGCGCCGCGCTCCAACAGGGCGGTAGCATCTGGTCCCGAAGGCAACAAAGGCACGACGGCGGTGTAGTCCCCCAAGCTTCGCCCACGCCTGAATGGCATTATGGTAAATCTGCGCGACCAACTCATTCTTTCGCAGCCCCGGTTCAATCCGCTCCAAATCCCCGTCGATCACATGTTCCGAGATACGAGCAGCTTTGCCATCAACGTCAGATGAGCCTTGGCCGTGTAATAGTAGTTGTCCAGCTCAACACCGATACGGCCCGTTTCCAACCCGCAGACGCGGATCAAGGCTGCGAGATCCTACATCGGGTGGCAAACGGTGGATTGCACGTAGTAATCGGCATAGCCGCGAATCCGATCATCCGGCATCCACATTGTACGGCGGGCGCCGTTGGCGTCTTGGTTACGACCCCACCAGATTGGGTCATGGTCGTACAGCACCAGAACGCCTTGATGAACATAGAAAGACCAGCCGTCATACCCGCTCAGCCAAGTCATGTCTAACGGATCGTCGACAAACAGCGCATCCAGCCCGGCGGCGGCCATGGCGGCCCGCGTCTTTGTCAATCTGCGGTCGTATTCTGATGCGTGAAGGCCGGGTTGGCGTGGACCGCAGGCTGCTCCGGTAGTTGAACGTGTTGTGTTGACAGAACTTGACGGATGCGGTCACGTCATTGGGCAACAGGGGAAAGACGTTCACTTGAAAATCGTATCCAATCCACACCGTGGCGGCCAGAAACTGATTGAGGCAGCACCTTACCCTTCGACTAACGCGGGACGTGTCGCTGATCTGCTCAAGAAATGCCCGGCAGCGGCAGAGACGCCCTTGCTTTCTATCGACGGCCTGGCCGATGTGGGCGCGCTTTGGGTCAAGGATGAACGTGGCCGCATGAACTTGGGGTCCTTCAAGGCACTTGGGGCGGCTTATGTCATTGCCCGCCATGCGGCTGACCGGAGTGAGAGCCCGAACGAAACCACTCTTACAGGGCGCACCTATGTCACGGCCAGTGCGGGCAATCACGGGATGAGCGTCGCTGCAGGTGCGCGAATTTTCGGGGCAAATGCCGTGGTGTACATCGCAAATACGGTACCCGAGAGCTTTGCTGATCGCTTGCGCGCCCAGAATGCTCAGGTCGTCCGACAGGGTGCAGACTACGCCGCCAGCATGGAAGCCGCTAGCAAAGCCGCAGAAGTCAATGGCTGGACCTTGCTTTCGGATAGCTCGTGGGAGGGGTACTATGATCTGCCGCACACGCTAATGGAGGGTTATCTGCAAATGGCCGCCGAGGCGTGCAATCAATGTCCGCAGGTACCCACCCATATCATGTTACAGGCCGGTGTCGGTGGTTTGGCCGGGGCAGTTGCGGCCTATGTGCGGACGGTCTGGGGCGATGCGCCACAGATCACAGTTTTCGAACCCGATGCGGCCCCCGCGCTGCAAGCGAGCATTGAGGCTGGTGCATGCATTTTTGCCGACGGACCTGACAGCGTCATGGGGCGGCTTGATTGTAAAGAACCGTCGCACATTGCGTTGAACGGTTTGGCGCGGGACGCCGACAGTTTCCTGACCCTGTCCGATGAAAACGTGACCGAACACCTGCCAGCCATGGCGTCAGCGGGCATCGCAACCACCGCGTCGGGTGGGGCAGGGGTTGCCGCCATCATGAACCTGGACGCGCGCAAAGCACTGGGCATCGGCCCGAATTCTCGTGTGCTGTGCTTTTTGTCGGAGACCGCGGAATGAGGGGGTTTGAGGCGTCCGAATTTCAAGAACGGACCGAACGCGCGCAAAGCCGGATGGTTCAGGCAGGGCTTTCGGCGCTTTTATTGACGACAGAGCCAGAGGTTCGCTACTTTACCGGGTATCTGACCCGGTTCTGGGAAAGTCCGACGCGGCCTTGGTTTCTGATCGTGCCCGCAACCGGCAAACCTATTGCCGTCATTCCGTCCATCGGTGCCGCGTTGATGGCGCGAACCTGGGTTCAGGATATCCGCACCTGGAGCGCGCCTGATCTAACGGACGACGGCGTCAGCCTTTTAGTCGACACCCTGGCTGAGATTTGCCCGGCGGACGCTGTGATCGGCCTTCCGGACGGGCACGAAACCCATGTTCGAATGCCGTTGGGAGATGTTCATCGGTTGCAGCAGGGGTTGGGCACTCGGCGTTTGGGAAGTGATCAAGGCATTGTTCGCGCCCTCAGAATGGTCAAATCCCCTGCGGAGATAGCCAAAATCGAAACCGCATGTGCTATCGCGGGGCGGGCCTTTCAGCGCGTGCCAGAAATAGCTGGCGAGGGTGTAGGGCTGGATGAGGTGTTCCGCGGGTTCCAGATGCTGTGCCTCGACGAGGGTGCCGATTGGGTGCCCTACCTTGCGGGCGGTGCGGAACAGGGTGGTTACACCGATGTGATCTCTCCGGCCCGTGCAACCGGTTTAAGGTCGGGGGATGTTCTGATGCTGGACACGGGCTTGGTTTGGGACGGCTATTTTTGCGATTTCGACCGCAACTGGTCCGTCGGTCAGGCGACAAGGCAGGTCCGGGACGCCTATGCCACGCTCATCGAAGCATCTGACGCGGCTTTTGAAGCGGCACGCCCGGGGGCGACGGCTGCCGATCTTTTCAATGTCATGGGCGCGATCCTGTCTCGCAACAGCGGCGATACCGGGGGGGGGCGCTTGGGTCATGGATTGGGAATGTCACTTACCGAGTGGCCCTCCTTGATCCCCTCAGATCATACGGTTTTGGAACCTGGTATGGTCCTGACGTTAGAGCCCGGCATTGCAGTCGGCGACAAAATCCTGGTCCACGAAGAAAACATCGTTATCAGCGATGGGGCGCCCCGTTATATCACCCCCCGCGCAGGTCCGGAGCTGCCACAGATATGAGCTATCTGCCCTACATACTGGACGAGGATGATCCAAACGCGACGCCGATGGGTTTGATCGTTCTGCAAACCGACGAAACAATCGAGCCTGAGTTAAGCGCCCATTTTTCGGATATGGCCTACCCAATCTACGTCTCACGAATACCAAGCGGGGAAAGTGTTACTACGGATTCCCTGTCAGAAATGAAGATGGCTTTACCAGCGGCTGCAGACCTTTTGCCGAAGGTGCGCCCTTACAGAGTTGTTGGCTATGGGTGTACCTCTGCCAGTTCGGTGATTGGGTCAGATCAGGTCGAACGCATGGTTCAATCCACGTGCAACGCGGCTGTTGTTACCAATCCACTGCGGGCGGCATCTGCAAATGCAGCCCACTTGGGCGTTGCGCGATTTGCGCTGCTCTCGCCGTATATCGAAGAAGTGAACGAACCCCTTCGACAGGCTTTCGCGGAAAACGGCGTTTCGATGGATGTTTTTGGCTCGTTCGGAGAGGCCGAGGAATCGAAGGTCGTGCGTATTTCACGGCAATCCGTTGTAGACGCAGCGCTTAAACTTGGGGCGGACTCACAAGTTGAAGCTGTTTTTATAAGCTGTACGAATTTAAGAACTTTTGATGTCATTCCTGAGGTTCAGGAACGGCTTGGAAAGCCTGTTTTGTCCAGCAATCAAAGCCTTGCGTGGCATATGCGGCAACTGAACTCAGCAAAGTGAAGAGGCGGTTACTGCCTCGATTTGCATTTCGGCTGCCTAATCTGTAACCCTACTATTAAATATTGGTTGCAGGTCACACCCTGCATGCCATTGAATAACGCCAATGGGTCTTGAGATTCGGGTACACCGGACACCAAAGAGACCGCACAGGGAGCCAAGTCGGTATATGACCAATGACGCAGCGTTCGTCGAGTTTCAGCGTGTCCAAAAATCCTATGATGGTGAAGTTCTCGTTGTAAAAGATCTTAACCTTTCGATGCCGAAAGGCGAGTTTCTGACCATGCTTGGCCCGTCAGGGTCCGGCAAGACGACTTGCCTCATGATGCTGGCGGGCTTCGAAACAGCCACGTACGGAGAGATCATGTTGGGCGGGCGACCGATCAACAACATTCCTCCGCACAAACGCGGGATTGGGATGGTGTTCCAGAACTATGCCCTGTTTCCGCATATGACCGTGGCCGAGAACCTCTCATTCCCGTTGGAAGTTCGGAAGATTGGCAAGGATCAGCGCGAAGAAAAGGTCAAACGTGCATTGGACATGGTGCAGATGGGTGCTTTTGGCAGCCGTCGCCCGGCGCAACTGTCCGGTGGTCAGCAGCAGCGGATTGCACTTGCCCGCGCACTGGTGTTTGAGCCCGAGCTTGTGTTGATGGACGAACCGCTTGGCGCATTGGACAAGCAACTGCGTGAACACATGCAGTTTGAGATTACGCGTCTGGCGCATGAGCTTGGGATCACAACCGTCTACGTGACGCATGACCAGACCGAAGCGCTGACCATGTCAGATCGTGTTGCCGTATTCGATGACGGTCGAATTCAGCAATTGGCACCGCCGGACCTTCTGTATGAAGAGCCAGATAACAGTTTCGTGGCGCAGTTTATTGGCGAAAACAACACGTTGGATGGGGTTATTAAGTCGATCGATGGCGATACCTGCGTTGTGAAGCTTGATGATGGCTCTGAGATTGATGCCAAGCCGGTGAACGTTCATGCTGCGGGTGAACGAACCAAGGTTTCGATCCGGCCCGAACGTGTGGAATTCAACAAGGACCGTCTGCACGCCGATGCGCATACACTGAAAGCAACGGTGAAAGAGTTCATCTATATGGGCGATGTGTTCCGCTTTCGTCTTTCAGTTGCAGGAAATGATGATTTCATCATCAAAACCCGCAACGCTCCGGATGCGATCAAACTGAGCCCAGGTCAGGAGGTCGAGATCGGCTGGCTGGCCAAGGACTGCCGGGCGCTGGACGCCTGAGCCAAGACTCACCCGCACGCTCTGCCCGCACGTGTGGGATAATCTGATGATCGGGTTGCCTCGTGCTCCGGTCTTTTGGTTAAAATTAACGGGTGTAATAGGGAGTTTACTATGAAAGTAACTAAATCCACTCTTCTAGCCAGTGCGGTTGCTGCGATTGCAGGCAGTGCAATGGCCGAGGAGATGACGCTAGTTTCCTGGGGCGGCGCATATCAAAGCTCGCAAACAAAGGCTTACGCTGAACCCTTTATGGAGATGAACCCGGGATTGACGATCGTATGGGACGAAAGCTCGCCCGAAGCGGTCGCCAAGCTGCGCGCAATGAACGAAGCTGGCAACATCACCTGGGATTTGGTGGACGTTGTTGCCGCTGATGCGATCCGCCTGTGTGACGAAGGTCTGGCGATGGAATACGACCCGGACGAGCTGCTGGCAGCGGCACCGGATGGTACTCCGGCATCAGAAGACTTCGGCGATCTTCTGGTCAGCGACTGTTTCATTCCGCAGATCGTGTATTCGACAACGGCGGCCTACCGTCCCGACCTGCTTCCGGATGGGGCACCGGCGCCTGACTCGATCTGTGCCATGTTCGACATGGAAACCTATCCAGGTAAGCGGACGTTGGAAAAGCGCCCAATTAACAACATGGAATGGGCGCTGATCTGTGACGGCGTGGCAAAGGACGATGTCTATGACGTTCTGTCGACCGAAGAGGGCCAACAGCGCGCGCTGGACAAGCTGGGAACAATCAAAGATCAGGTTGTATGGTGGGGCGCTGCTGCTGAGCCGCCGCAGCTTCTGGCCGATGGCGAAGTTGTTATGGGCACGTCCTACAATGGCCGTTGGTTCTCGGCGATTGAAGAGCAAGACCAGCCGTTCGAAATGCTCTGGGACGCGCAGGTGTTCGATCTTGACGGTTGGATCATTCCAGCCGGTCTGAGCGACGAGCGTTTGGCGCGTGTCAAAGAGTTCGTTAAGTTCGCAACCGACACTCAGCGTCTGGCGGATCAGGCCAAGTTCATCTCGTATGGTCCGGCACGTGCGTCGTCGGCACCATTGGTAGGTCAGCACGCTGAGCTTGGTATCGACATGGCTCCGCATATGCCGACCGATCCCAACAACGCGAAGAACACGTTCCTCTACAACTACGAGTTCTGGGCGGACTATCGCGACGATATTGACGCCAAATTCCAGGCGTGGCTGGCACAGTAAACCTGTATCGAAACTCACGGTTGGGGCCAGTCTTGGCCCCGACCCACCAAAAACCAAGGGACGCAGATGACTGACGCTACTCAATCCGGCCCGATGTTGGCCGCGGATGGAACGCCTCTGAAAAAATCGCTGGCGCGTTCATTGCGACGTCGCAAAGTTCGGGCTCTGGCCCTGATTGCGCCCCTGTTACTGTTTGTCTTGCTCTCGTTCGTGATCCCGATCGTGTCGATGCTGTTCCGCTCGGTTGAGAATAGTATCGTTTCCGAGACACTCCCACTGACAGTGGTGGAGCTTAGAAACTGGGATGCCGACAGCGGAGAGTTACCGGACGAAGCACTGTACGCGGCTTTCGTAAAAGACATGATTGCCGCTGTTGAGGCAAAAGAACATACACGGCTTGGTTCACGTTTGAACTACGAAGAAACGGGTATGTCTTCGATGTTCCGTAAATCTGGGCGAAATATCAAGCGTTTGGACCCAGAAGCTGATGCGCCGTTCAAAGAAAAGCTAATAGATATTCATGAAGGATGGGGCGAGGTCGAGACTTGGCGTACAATAAAAACGCACGCGGTCCCGATTACCAACGGTTATTTCCTGAATGCCATTGATATGCGCCGCACGCCTGAGGGACCGAGGGCGCAGCCCGAAGACAAGCAGATTCTGGTCAAACTATTTGGCCGTACACTGTTTATGTCTCTTGTCATTACTGGTGCCTGTATCTTGCTGGCCTATCCGGTCTCGTATCTATTGGCGACGTTGCCGATGCGGGTTTCGAACCTGTTGATGATCCTGGTTCTGTTGCCCTTCTGGACCTCGCTTCTGGTGCGAACATCTGCTTGGAAAGTAATGCTGCAGCAACAAGGGGTGATCAACGAAACGCTAGTCTGGCTAGGCTTTGTTGCAGATGATGCGCGGCTTGTGATCATCAACAACCAGTTCGGCACGATTATCGCGATGACGCATATCCTGCTACCGTTCATGATCCTTCCGATGTATTCTGTGATGCAGACGATCCCGCCATCCTACACCCGCGCGGCCAAATCGATGGGCGCAACCAACTGGACGACGTTCTGGAGGATCTATTTCCCGCAATCCATACCTGGAATAGGCGCAGGGTCGATCCTCGTGTTTATTTTGGCCATTGGTTACTACATCACGCCCGAAATCGTGGGCGGCACCAAGGGTGTCTTTATCTCGAACCGGATCGCCTACCACATCTCGTCTTCACTGAACTGGGGATTGGCGGCGGCTTTGGGGACAATCCTGCTGGCGGTCGTTCTCTTGCTTTACTGGTGTTACGACAAGATTGTCGGCATTGATAACGTTAAACTAGGGTAAAGATCATGGCTGCACTCACACCAATATCCCGCAAGCCGCTGTCTATGGTCCTGCCTTCAGTTGCCATCGCCGGAGGGTTCGTTGGCATGTTCGTCGGAGCCGGGCAGGGCAATGTTCTGCTGGGCATCCTATTGGGCGCGGTTCTGATGGCAGGCCTTGCGTGGCTCTACATCGCAGTGCTCGACAATGAACGCGTTGCACGCCTGATTACGATCCTTGGATTGACCGCGGCTGGATATTTCTTTGCCGGATTCACAGGATTGGTCATTGGGCTGCTGGTCGGCTGGTTCTTTGCGTTCTTTATCTTTTGGCTGTACGAGGGCCGCTATCGCCAGAAGCTGCTGCCATATTTGACTGGTCGTCAGGTTTTTGGACATTATTTGTTTCGCGTTGTATGCGGAGCGATTTTTGTATTCCTGATAACGCCGATCCTTGTCGTTCTGCCGCTGTCCTTCAACGCACAGGACTTTTTTACCTTTACGCCCGAAATGCTGCGCCTTGACCCAGAAGGGTATTCGCTCAAGCATTACGAGGATTTCTTTACCAACAACGAATGGCAGCGGAGTTTCAAGAACTCACTGATCATTGCGCCGATTGCGACAGTCATTTCCGTGTCTCTGGGAACGCTGGCAGCCATTGGCCTAAGCCAGTCGCACGTACCGGGGCGTCGGGCAATCATGGGTATCCTAATCTCGCCCATGATCGTTCCGCTGATTATCTCGGCCACAGGTATGTTCTTTTTCTACAGTGACATCGGGCGTTTTCTTGAAGGAACGCTAGGGATGGACAAGAACTTTGTCGGATACGTCAAAGTTATTCTTGCACACGCTGTTCTTGGCATTCCGTTTGTTATCATCACTGTGACCGCCACGCTTGTCGGTTTCGATCAATCGCTGACACGGGCTGCTGCCAATATGGGCGCAGGACCGGTTCGTACGTTCTTCAAAATCCAGATGCCTCTGATTTTGCCGGGTGTAATCTCGGGCGGCCTGTTCGCCTTTATCACTTCGTTTGATGAGGTTGTGGTGGTTCTGTTTGTTGGGTCTGCTAGCCAAAAAACACTGCCTTGGCAGATGTTTACCGGCCTTCGTGAACAGATCAGCCCGACCATTCTGGCCGTAGCAACTATCCTTGTGGTGATCTCGATTGCGCTGCTGACGACGGTTGAATTGCTGCGGCGGCGGTCAGAACGTCTGCGTGGTCTCAGCCCGGCTTGACGCGACTCGCAACGTGATCTAGCGATTTCTCCATGCATTCCGGTCACGATGGCGTCGTGGCACAAGGCGGGGTGCATGGCTCTCGGTTCCCGAGGCCGCTTGTCCTGAACGCCGGGACTTGTGGCCGGGCGGTGCCTGTCCGGCATTGAGGAGAGACCAGATGATCGACCTGAACAGACGCCCGGAATTTTTCACCCGCCACAATGGCGACAAAGCACCATTGCCTTTCAGCAAAGCGGAATACGCACGGCGTCTCGCTAACCTGCGCGCTACGATGGCGGCACGCGATATCCCGGCGGTGTTGCTAACATCGATGCACAACATCGCTTACTACTCGGGCTTTTTGTATTGCGCGTTTGGCCGACCCTATGGATGTGTCGTGACACAGGACAGCTGCACCACGGTGTCCGCGAATATCGACGCGGGCCAGCCGTGGCGGCGCTCGGTCGGGGAAAACGTGATTTATACCGACTGGCAGCGGAAAAATTACTGGCGTGCTGTTGGGAGCCTATTGGGGTCGGCTCGACGCATCGGGATCGAGGCCGACCATATGTCATTGGCTATGCGCGACACCGCGCTGGACATGTTGGGCAGCCCGGAACTGGTAGATATTGCACCCGACACGATGACCTCACGCATGGTGAAATCAACGGAAGAGATTAATCTGATCAAGGGCGGTGCCAATACCGCGGATATTGGCGGCGCGGCCATTCACGCCGCTATTCGTGAGGGGGCTACAGAAATTGAGGTCGCCATGGCCGGGCGCGACGCGATGGAGGCGGAAATTGCGCGCGCCTATCCGAATGCTGAGTATCGGGACACATGGGTTTGGTTCCAGTCCGGTCTGAATACTGACGGCGCGCATAACCCGGTAACAAAGCGCGCGCTGCAAAAGGGCGATATCCTGTCGCTGAACACGTTTCCCATGATCTCGGGCTACTACACGGCTCTGGAACGGACTCTGTTCTTGGGCGAACCCGACGCGGAAAGCCTGCGCATTTGGAAGGCCAATATCGCTGCACATGAGCTGGGTCTGAGCCTGATTAAACCAGGTGCAACCTGTTCGGGGATCTGCACCGCGATCAACCGGTTTTTCGCGGAGGAGGGCCTGCTGCAATACCGTTCGTTCGGCTATGGTCACTCCTTCGGAATTCTAAGTCACTACTACGGTCGCGAGGCTGGGCTGGAACTGCGCGAGGATATCGACACGGTTCTTGAGCCCGGCATGGTCGTCTCAATCGAGCCGATGTTGTGGATCCCCGAGGGCGAACCCGGTGCTGGTGGCTATCGAGAGCATGACATTCTTGTTGTGCACGAAAATGGCGCAGAGAATATCACTAGGTTCCCCTATGGACCCGAACATAACACGATCAGTGCCTGATCTAACCGGTAGATAGTTAGTCAGCCTTGGTCCGCGATCTTATGAATCAGGGCTGACTTCGCCTTTGGTGGGGTTGATTGTCAGGTTTAGCGATGTGTATCTGACGACAGTGTTTGAAAGGACGTGCCGTGGGACAATACGATCTGCCATCGCAAACAGGTGTGTATTTTATCAACCTGGATCGGGTCCCTGCGCGGGCCGCATTTATGCAGGATCAGTTCACTCTAACCGGATTAGTCGGCGCGCAGCGTTACAGCGCAGTTGACGGGCAGCAGACCGGCGCATTGGACGGCAACGGGTACGTTCCGGGAACCGGCACACGTTGGGGCCTGACGCAAAGCGAAGTCGCCTGTTTCGAAAGTCATCGCGCCCTATGGCAAACCGTAGTGGATCAGGGGTTGAACGCTGTTGCCATTTTTGAAGATGACGTGGAAATGTCTGCCGACTCTGGGAAGGTGATCGCCGCGCTGTTAAACCACGGAAAAGGCTTCGATCTGATCAAGCTGGACTACTCGCCCCGATCTATGCGGTTCGGGCCGTTGCAGAGCATCGCGGATGTTCCGGTTCGGCCGATGCTTGAAATGGCGCCCAGTTCGGCTGCTTACATTGTGACGCAAGCGGCGTGTCGCAAACTGTTGTCATGGTCAGAGAGATATTCGGACCACCTTGACGACTTTATTTCTCTGCCGCGCCAAAATTGGAAAATTTATCAGTGTTTCCCGGCTATTGGGGTGCAGGTGATTTGGTCGAAGCAGCAGGACCAAACAGCAGAGCCCGTCAAGATCAGCGAGAGGTCGCAAGACCAAAAAACCAATAGTGGCTTGGACAAAGGACCCATGTGGTTCCGAATTTGGCGCGAGTTGCGGGCCGCCCGACGCAAGCTGTATTGGCGCGCTGGTGGCGAGTCTCGTTTGAAAGAACAAGGCGGTTTTATCGGGTTTATTCCCTGCGCCGATGATTTAGGCGTTTGAACTAGTCATCCCAACCGTTTGGAGTACAACTAGGCTATTTGCAGCTAAACTGCGTGCAAGCGTTAACAAATTTGCGCTTTTGATATAAACTCAACGTGTTGTTTAAGATTAACACATGGGTGTGCGGTGTGGGTCGGACAATTTATGAAAAATACGGCGGGTTCAAAGCGATTAGCCGGATCGTGATGACATTCTACGAAATGGCCTTGGATTCGGATCAGATCGGCGGCCATTTCGAAGATATCGACATTCCGCGCCTAATAGATCACCAGACCAAGTTCGTCTCTTCTTTGGTTGGGGGGCCTGCGTCTTTCAGCGACGAAAGGATTGAGGTGGTCCATCGAAATCTGAACATCTCGCATGCGGATTTTGACGAAATGGTTGAGCTTTTTACCGAAGCTTTGTCCATTCACGGGATGGAAGACCCAGATATCAAGACCGCACTGAACGCAATCGAGTCAAAACGCTCGATCATTGTCACTCGCGACGCGGCATGAGTATTCTTGCGATAAACGAGCAATTGCTTCGCGCGATAGGGGTCGGGGTTGCAGTTGTGAGGGCCTCGGATTTTAGCTTTGTTTTTCAAAACGGGCCTTTCAGTGATTGGTTCGGAACCCCGGAAAAGGGGCAAACGCTTTTGGACCTGCTACCATCTCTGGATTCGCGAGAGCTGGATGACGTGAAGCAATCCGGGCTTCGGTACTCGGTTGAATTGCAGATCAAACCAAAGCGGAGAACCCTTATCCTGGCGACGACTGTCTCGCTGGCGAGCGGTTTATCCGAGCAGGTACTGGTTATTGAATGCCAAAACATCACCCGTATCCGCGAGTTGGAAAGCATGATCGATAGCTATTCGACAATGGTTGAACGCAACACGCGTGAGCTGGAGCGCGAGAAAGAGCGCGTAGAACGCCTGTTGTTGAACCTGATGCCGCGCGCCGTATATGAAGAATTTAAAACATTTGGTGTTGTCACCCCGCAGTTATTTGACCAAGTGTCTGTGGTGATGCTGGATTTTGTTGGTTTCACGGATTTTGCAGCCAAAACGGATCCGACAGTCACTCTGAGTGAACTGAATGACATCTTTACTGCTTTCGACCGTATCGTTGAACAGTTCGGGTGTGAGCGGATCAAGACAATTGGTGACGCTTATCTGGCTGTGTCTGGAATGCCGGATCCGACACCGGACCATGCCACGGCGGTGGCGCATTGTGCTGTGCGGTTTCTTCGATATCTTGAGCGCAGGAATGAAAGTCACCCTCACAAGTGGCAAGCGCGGATCGGTTTGGGCATGGGTGCTGCCGTGGGATCAGTCGTAGGGATACAGAAATATGTCTATGACGTCTTCGGCCCCGCAGTGAACATTGCCGCGCGATTGCAAGTCTTTGCAAACCCAATGCATATCGTGGCCCCGGAAGAAATGAAATACGCGCTGATTGACGAGTTTCAGGTCTCGGACATCGGGCGTGTGGATATCAAGGGCATGGGTGAGATGAACCTGATTAATGTCTCTTCGGGTCTGAGTGTGCCGATGCGAAAAAGCAGGTTCTGATCCTCAGTCGTCTTGCGGTACCAGCCCTAAACCACGCAAGTAAATGCCGATGCCGGATTCCAGTAAATCTTCGGGTGGAAAGGGAGAACTCGCGCCGGTGTTGCGGGCATACAATTCAACCACGCCGTGACTCATGGCCCAGATGTGGGCGCTGAACATCGAGGCTGGTGGGCGTTTTTCGGGCGGGATGTGTTGCGACAAGTCGGCAGCGGCCTTCTCCAGAACGGATTTCGCCCGGTTTGCCGCAAGTGACAATTCGGGCGTACGGTTCACCGAAATACCACTTTCGAACATGGCGATGTAATGGCCGGGGTGCTTTCGGGCAAATGCCAGATAGGCGCGGCCTGTCGCCTCGAACGCGGCCAAGGCCGAGGGCTGCCCTTTGTCATAGGCGTATTGCATCAGGTCCGCGAACATTTCAAAACCTTGGCGCGCAGCCTCGGCTATCAGGTCCTCGCGTCCGTGAAAATGACGATAGACTGCGGCAGGAGTTACACCAGCTGTTTTCGCCGCTTCCGACAAGGTAAAGCCGGTTGGGCCTTTTTCTTCGATCAGAGACAGGGCCGCCTCGATCAGGGCCTGTTTCAGGTTCCCGTGGTGATACCCGCGTTTTGTCATTCCTGTTTCAGGTGCCCTTGTTGTTTAAGTCTTCGGGAGTCCGGACATAATTTGTGCAGAGCTGATCGTCCACTCCCAGTCATGCATCCCACATCTCTGGCCCGCCGCAGATTTTGGGGTCGACCGGGCCAATCGCGTGTTCGTCTTTTTCGTCATAATCCAAGGCATGCAAAACTGTGCGAATGGCCGCTAACCGCGCGCGTTTCTTGTCGTCAGAGCGGACAATGGTCCACGGACAAAAAGCCGAGTGCGTGCGGGTAAGAGTTTCCGCGATCGACTGGCTGTATTCGTCCCACTTGTACAATCCCTTCACATCTATCGGGCTTAGCTTCCACTGCTTTAACGGGTCAGTTTCGCGCGCCAGAAAACGGTTTAACTGCTCCGCCCGACCAACATTCAGCCAGAACTTGAACAGTTTGATCCCGTCATTCACCAGACCTGTTTCCAGTGGAAGGACCTGCCGGAAGAACCGTTCACGCTCTTTTTCAGTGCAAAACCCAAAAACGTTTTCAACGACGCCACGATTGTACCAACTGCGATCGAAGAACACGATTTCGCCGGCAGCTGGCAGATGTGGGATGTATCTTTGGAAATACCATTGGCTTCGCTCAGTATCCGACGGTTTGCTAAGCGCCACGTCCGGCGCGCCACGTGGGTTCAGGTTTTCCCGGAATCGTTTGATCGTACCGCCTTTTCCAGCGGCATCCCGGCCTTCGAATATAATGGCAATGCGCTGATCGGTCTCTTTAGCCCAGGATTGCATCTTGACCAGTTCGATCTGAAGACGCTCCATCTGTTTTTCGTAGTCCTTGCGCTTCATTCTCTCTTTGTAAGGATATGTAGGATTCAGAATGTCGTCTTTCGATGACTTATCAATGGCTAGGCGCACCTCTTTCGGCGCGTGTTTTTTGTAATACTTTTCGATGGAACCTTTTTCGGAACGGGCCATGTGTCACCTCGCCATAAAATCCAAGTACTACTATGGATTAGGGGCGGGGTTAACGCAAACCCGCCCGTTGTGCGGCACGCTCGATCGCGGCAGCAACCTCGGGTGCTGCAACGACTTGCGGCATGTGCCCGATCCCTTGCAGCTCAATAAGTTCGGCGCCGGGTATCTCGTCAATCAGACGATGAGAGTGCCAGCCCAGACCAACAGTGTCATCGGCTGTCCCGTGGACGATCTCGGTCGGGACATCAATTTCTTTGTACCGAGGTTGCAAGGCGCGAACTTCTTCCAATAGATTGACGCGCTGTTTGGCATTGGCGTGCATCGAAGCGCGTCGTATGGATAGGCCCGGACCAAAATGGCTGGCATAACCGTCAGGCGCAGCTTGGGGAGCGAACACTTGGTCCAAGGCTTTGGACACGTACCAATCGGGCACAAACGCGGTGATCAGGGGGAGGGCGGCTATGCGCCCGGTCGTCGTTGATGCCAACGAGTTGAACCGGTCCAGCGGCGTTTCCCACGGGATTGCCGCGGGTGCGATCAGGACAAGTCCAGAGATATTGTCAGGCCGTGTCACAGCCCACGCAAGCGCGACAGAGCCGCCATAGCTTTGCCCAGCAACGACGGGTTTTTCCGCCCCTAGGATTGCGGCTGCCTTTTGTAAGATATCGGCTTGCTGACCAATGGTTTCCCCATCGGGGTTAAAGCCGGAACTATAACCTAATCCGGGTCGGTCGAATACGATCACGCGGAAGCGCTCAGCCAATATAGGCGCCAGCGCAAATGTCATGTCGCGAGTATTGCCGCTGGATCCGTGAATCAGAACGACATCCGGCCCTGCGCCCATCACCACCGCGTGCACCGCGATACCATCCACGTCAACGATCTGACCTTCGGGTGGAAAGGCCGACTCAGCGCGGTCTTCATTCCGTGAGGCGCGCCAGACGGCAACGACCCATAGCAAAACCAAAAGCGTTAGAACTATGACGCCGGCGCGTATCACTGCGTCAGGCTCTCAGATCAGTTTTTTCGACGCCGATCCGGCTGATGTCATAAGGCGTAGTCTCGTAAATTTCACTGATCCAGTTGCCATAGAGCAGATGGGCGTGGCTGCGCCACCGGTTCTGCGGTGTCTTGCTTGGATCATCATCTGGGTAGTAGTTGATCGGCACGTTAATGGGCGTGCCATTCGCGATGTCGCGATCATACTCCTGTTTCAGTGTGTCACTGTCATACTCGAAGTGATTAAAGATATAGAGCGCACGGTGCGCCGGGTCTTCGACGAGGCAAGGCCCGACATCGTCGCTGCCCAGCAGTGTTGCCAAACCATCTGCGGCATCGATCTCGTCCTGTCGCATCTCGGTCCAGCGACTGACAGGGATTACGCAGTCATCCGAAAACCCGCGCAGGAACGGCGAGGCAGGGTTCAGGTTCGCATGACGAAAGCATCCAAATGCCTTGGCATCCAGCTTGTGTTTCTTGACGCCGTGGAAGTGATTGATCATCGCCATGCCGCCCCAGCAGACGCCAAAGGTTGAATGGACATTGGTCTGCGTCCATTCGAACACTTCACACATTTCGTCCCAATAGGTGACGTCGTTGAACTTCAAATGCTCAATCGGCGCGCCGGTTATGATCAGGCCGTCAAATTTCTCGGTCTTCACCTCCTGAAAGGAGCGATAGAATTCGGCCATATGCTCGGCCGCGGTGTTCTTGGTGCGGTGTTCGGTCATGCGGATCAGGGACAGATCAATCTGTAGCGGCGTCGCCCCAATCAGGCGAGCAAACTGGTTTTCAGTCTGGATTTTCTTGGGCATCAGATTCAGCAATCCGATCCGCAGCGGGCGAATATCCTGACGCATTGCCTGATCCTCAGCCATGACCATGACACCCTCTTTTGAGAGTACGTCAAATGCGGGTAGGTCGGATGGGATCTTGATTGGCATCAGGTAGCAAGCCTTTGATGTTACGATACAGGAGCGTTAGTTAAGCGCGGTTTCTCCGGGTCTCAAGGGTGCGTTCGATCAACTCATCGAAATCAGCGGCATCGCGAACCTTATGCATGTCGTCCGCAGAAACCGTCACACCCCAATTGTCCGCCATCGCCCGATAGCGCGGCTGACGATGTGCCAGCGCCTTCGCATAGGTCCAGCGGATAAATGCGTCAGGGTCAACATCTTCGGCCCGGCAGGCATTCTGCGTCAGGTAATCGTTCCATGCCTTGGTCAGGAACTCGGGCTGATAGGACATCGGTTTAGGTGCCTTGTCAAAGCGGCGGATTAATTCAGCCGTGTGCGCATCATCCCCCTGTAACCAGATCATTAGGGTTCGGCTGGATAGTTCAGACAGAACATGATCCGAGGGGTTTGTCGGCTCAACCCATTCGCAGATCGACCCACCCGTATCGCAGATGAAGTGCGGATACTGGTAAAGGCGTTTCGCCCGGTCGATAAAGTACTCGGTATCCAACAGGGCGTGAATTTCTGCCTGCCGGAACTGTTCTTGCCTGCGGCGATATTCCGAGATTTCAAGCCCACCCAGCTCCGGGTTTCCGGGCTTGCCCAGATAGGCTGCTACCGGTGTCAGGTTTTCGAACGAGATGTTCGAGCCGATAAAGATCGAATCCGTCAGCAAGAGGTCGCGCAGAAAGGGGACTTTCATCGCTTCGGCTTTGGCATTGTCTGCGATGTACTCACCCATGTAACGGGTGCCGATACGGTAGTCGATCGAGTAGTGGAACCAATCGCCCGAGTCGCGCAGCACGTTCGACACATAGGTTTTGCCCAGACCCGACATCCCAAAGAAAAGAACTTTCTTACGCGGCGCATCGCGCCAGTCTTTTGCCGAACTGTAGATCATCGTCCGCTATCCCTTTTTCCGACCTAGCTAAAACGGGCAGCGGGCGAGGTCAATCTCGGGCACCTGAACGGTTTAGGATCAGCAGACCCAGCGCGAGGATTGCAAAACCCAGATAGGCTTGCAGGGGAAGGGTCTCATCCCTCAGAACTGCGCCCAAAACGATGGAAACGGGTGGAATAATCAGTGTGACCAGCAACAGATTGCCCGCTCCGGCCATTTTGAGAACCCGATAATACAGCAGGTAGGCGCCAGCAGTTGCGAAAAGGGCATAGTAGCCAATCGCCGACCATGTGGTCAGGGGCAGGTCCAGTCTGGGTACACCATCAACAATCAAGGCAAGCGGTAGGATCAAAATGGTCGATCCGGTCAACATCCCGGCCGCAGCCACCACAGGTGGCAGATCAGACAGGGTTACCCGCGCCCACGCTCCGGCCAGCGCATAGGATATGGTACCAACAATTATGGCAAGCTGAGCCATGCTCTGCAGGTCGAACGACACGAAATTGCGCAGCCCAATCGCAATCACAACCCCGAGAAATCCAAGGGCTACACCTATCGCTCGTGATCGGGTCAGTTGTTCATCCTTGAAAAAAAACGCTGCGGTCACGACCCCAAAAATGGCAGTCATCGCGTTGAGGATCGAGGTCAGGCCAACTTCGATGTAAAGCTGCCCCCATGCCATCAAAGAAAACGGAATCGCGTTATTCAGAAGCCCCATAACCAAAAAAGCCGCCCAAACGCGTGGGCTGCGTGGAATCGTCAACCGTTTAGCAATTACAATCAGCCAAAGCACAAGCATGGCCCAGAAGACGCGGTGTAACACCGATGTCATCACCGGAATCGTATCCAGCGCGATCCGGATCGACACGAACGACGCGCCCCAAATCACTCCGAGTAGAAGAAGCTCGGCCCAAGCGCGTGGAGATAGGTGTTTTTGTGCAGCCATGCCCCGTTTTTGCATTGTTGGCACAACTGTTCGACCCGGAACTTGCTAAAAGAAAACCCCGCCTGATGGGCGGGGTTTGACGGTTTACTTGGATTTGGTTCAGCCCAGAGAATAGGTGATCTGGAAACCAACGCTCCACGCGCTGTTGCCGCTGAATTCGCCACCAGTAGTGGTGGTCGCGTCGCCAACATCGGTGTAGCGTACACCGCCTGATATCTGGGCGTTTTCGATCGAGTATGTGCCGCCAACTCCAAGGCTCCAGAAACCATTGGTCGGGCCAAGGTTTGAAACGATCGAACTGGTATCTCTTTCATAGCCTACTGATACCGCACCAGAGAATTCTTCCGAGAACTGGTAACCCAAGCCCAAAGTGTAGGTGAAGGTTTCGTCTTCGTAGTCGACCAAGTTGTCACCCACAATACCTACATAGGCATCCGGTGCCAGTACCGTCTGAGGCCAGTCCACCCAGCGGATCGAACCAAATAGCAGTGTCTTTGGTGCGACTCCGGTTTGGAAATCAAGATTAACCGACTGGGGTGTTTCGACCTCGGTTTCGTCTTCTATTGTTACCAGGGCAGCCGGGACCGGAGGAGCCTGGTTGAATGATTCCGTAGACGAAAATTTGTGCGTAATCTTTGAGTTATATGTAAGCGAAACGCGTGCGGCGATCTCGGGCCGTTCCCAAGCGACCCCTACGACATAACCGAAATCCGTCTCAGCGTCGGCGTCAAACTCGTACCCTGCCACAATAGGTACAGTAACGTTTGCGGATGCACGTTGAGCACGAATACCCCCGATGGCACTGAAGCCACCGTCGAATTTATAACGCAAGAGAGCGGTAATGGCATCGACGTCTGCTGTCGCGGCCAAGACGCCGGTACGACCGCCGATGGCAGGCGGAACTGGGTTGATGGACAGAGGATAGTCGGTAGGATACTCAATATCTGCGCCGAACGGTTGGTCGTAGATCAAAGCAAAGTCTACACGCTCACTAAACGAATGCTTGTAAGCCAAGCCAGGTGAGAAAAAGTCGTTTGTCACGTTGCCTGACGATACGCCGTTCTGCTCACCGCTCACGTCCGGGTTTACGTAACCTAAACGCAATTGAACGACACTTCCTTCTTCAAACAGAATATTGACGCCCTGACCACTGCGGTCTAGCCCGCCAGCATACGCCCCTGTTGCCCCAACGCTCAGCGCGCACGCCTGCAATAGCGCTTTTCTCATTATGTCCTCCCTAAATTTGTCCTGCAAGTAAGGCCCGATTATCCGAGTGGTGATGATCGACCCTGTCCTTCGTGCCCGATATTTCTCAAGCTTTACCTTACCGTCAACTAGTGACGGTACGTTATCAGCGGTGAGTGTGGCCTTAATCTGTTGCCAATCTGCTACGATTCTCGGCGCGGACGTTCAGAAAGATACCCGAAAAGATCACCGCAGCCCCCAAAAGCGTCCAGTGATCCAGCGGTTCTTGATACAGAATCATGCCGACCACCGCGATTGTGGGCAGGCGGGCAAAGTCGAACGGGACAACCACGGTTGCCGGGGCGATGGCCAGAGCGTTCGCGATACAGTAATGCGCCAACAGGCCCGCAAGTCCGACCAGTATAAGGAAGGGTGCTGTATTGAGTGTCGGCAGAGCAATCTGTCCGTCGATACCCGAGGCGATCAGCCCAAGCACCGCCTGCATAACCGTTAACCAAAACATGATGCAGCCGATACTGGCGAACTGCGTCAACTTTTTCGTGGAAATCGTTGTAAGGGCAAAGAAAACTGCCGAAAGTGCGGCAGCCAGTACACCGGCATTCAAAGGAACGGCACCCGGTCGGGCGACAATCAGAATACCGACAAAGCCGATCAGTGCGGACAGCGCGCGCACGGGAGTCAGTCGTTCGCCCAGCAATAGCGGAGACAGCAGAACAACCCAGATCGGCTGAGTAAATTCCAGCGCAAAAACCTGCGCCAGTGGAATCACGGATACGGCATAGAACCAGAGGTTCTGGCCCGTGAAGTGAATCAGGTTTCGGATACCGTGTAGCCCCAGCCTGTGTGTCGAGACCTGATTCCATTTCCGTGTCAGCGTCAGGATGAATGCTACGACACATATGCCCACCAGGCTGCGGTAGAACATGATTTCGAACGTGTCATGCGTCACGCTGAGCTCCCGGCCAGCAACGGCCATCGAGGAGAACGAGGCAATCGCCCCGGTCATCCAAAGCGCGGCCTTGCCAATCTGCGGTTTGCTGCTGTCCATCTTTCTGCCTGCAGGAATCGTGGGATTCCGAAGTGCAATCTATGGGTTTCTGGCGGGACTTAAACAAACTAAGTCGCGACGAAGCCGCGCCAGCGTTATTCCCATTCGATCGTGCCCGGAGGTTTCGATGTGATGTCATATGTGCATCGGTTGATGCCCTTGACCTCATTAATGATGCGCGTGGCCGTCTCGCCAAGGAATTCATGGCTGAACGGGTAGTAGTCGGCGGTCATGCCATCGACGGACGTAACTGCACGCAGGGCGCAGGCATAGTCATAAGTGCGACCGTCGCCCATCACGCCAACGGTTCTGACCGGAAGAATCGCCACGAAAGCCTGCCAAATCTCGTCATAAAGACCATGTTTGCGAATTTGGTCGATATAGATCGCGTCCGCCTCTCGCAGAATGTCCAGTTTTTCACGCGTGATCTCGCCTGGGCAGCGGATCGCCAGCCCCGGTCCGGGGAAGGGGTGGCGGCCAATAAAGCTGTCGGGCAGGCCAAGCTCGCGTCCCAAGGCACGCACTTCGTCCTTGAACAGCTCGCGCAGGGGTTCAACAAGCTTCAGACCCATCTTCTCGGGCAAGCCGCCAACATTGTGGTGTGACTTGATAGTGACCGAAGGACCACCTGAGAACGATACAGACTCGATTACGTCCGGGTAGAGCGTGCCTTGGGCCAGAAACTCGGCCCCCTCGATCGTGTCGGCATGTTTCTGGAACACGTCGATGAACAGCTTGCCGATGATCTTGCGCTTGGTTTCAGGGTCGCACTGGCCGTCCAGCTCGCCCAGAAACAACTCGCTTTCATCTGCGTGAATCAACTGAATGTTGTAGTTGTCGCGGAACATGCCGACGACTTCCTGCGCCTCGTTCTTGCGCAACAGGCCGTGGTCCACGAATACGCAGGTGAGCTGATCGCCAATCGCCTCGTGAATAAGGATCGCCGCGACCGAGCTGTCGACGCCGCCGGACAGGCCGCAAATGACCTTTTTGTCACCGACCTGCTCGCGAATCTTGCGGATCATTTCGTCGCGATAAGCACCCATGGTCCAGTCACCGCTAAACCCGGCGAGTTTGACAAAGTTTTCGTACAGCTTCGCGCCCTTGGGTGTGTGGTGCACCTCGGGGTGGAACTGGACTGCATAGAAATGGCGATCCGTGTCGGCAGTGATTGCAAAAGGCGCATTTGGCGAGGTGCCGAACACCTCGAACCCCGGAGCGATTTGGCTGACATGATCACCGTGGCTCATCCAGACTTGTTCATTTCCGTCGGCGAACCAACCGTTCAGGATGTCCAGATCACCGGTGGGAGTGACAAATGCCCGACCGAACTCAGCCGTGCCGTGGCCACTTTCGACCTTGCCGCCCAATTGGTGCATCATCACCTGTTGGCCATAGCAGATGCCTAGAATCGGCACCCCATAATCAAAAATCTCTTGCGGAGCACGCGGGAATCCTTCGCGCGTGACGCTGTCCGGTCCACCCGAGAAAATCACAGCCTTGGGCGCCATGTCGCGCACAAAGTCCATCGTGACATTCTGATATGGGTGGATTTCGCAGTAGACGTTTAACTCGCGCAGGCGACGTGCAATCAACTGCGTCACCTGGCTGCCGAAGTCGATGATGAGAAGGCGGTCATGGGATGTCTGGCTCATGACTGGCTCTTAGGTCGCGTGGCGGGTATGTGCAAGCGTTATGAGGGCGTTTTCAGCGCAATGCTGAGGGAGAGTGAAGAATGTCGGCCATTCGTTTCATGGATGCAACGCAGAACGACGTCGAGGCGATAGTTGACTGCATCAGCGTTGCCTATGCCAAGGCGCGGGAAACTATAGATGATCTGCCCGATGTGACGGCAGGCATCGCGCAGGACATTGCGGATCACCACGTGCTTCTGGCCCGCATAGGTGAGCGATTGGTAGGCGTGGTGATATTCGCAAGAAAAAACACGGCGATGAAAGTCACTAATTTGGCCGTCTCGCCAAAGGCGCAAGGTCAGGGGATTGCCGCACAGCTTCTGGCGAAAGTTGAGGAGATGGCAAAAGACTGTGATTGCAGTCACATGGAACTGCGCACCCATTGTCTGATGCAGGACACGCGTGCGATCTATGCGCATCTTGGTTGGGTTGAGACGGGGATTTACAAAAATTCGGTCGCGATGCGAAAAGACCTTTGACCGGGTTCAACCCATAGAATCCGAACTCGACGTTCCGCGCTCTGCGGCGCGGCGCAGGTCGACGCGATAGCTCCAGATGGCAAGG
The DNA here is from genome assembly GCF_059610165.1 of Ruegeria sp. YTSA135. Taxonomy (NCBI): domain Bacteria; kingdom Pseudomonadati; phylum Pseudomonadota; class Alphaproteobacteria; order Rhodobacterales; family Roseobacteraceae; genus Ruegeria; species Ruegeria sp. YTSA135. The sequence continues at coordinate 56,751 of NZ_JBXWNC010000004.1, forward strand.
GCGCTCCACGATCCTACGTAAAGTGTACCGATGCCGATGATGGCCTCGCCCGGAATTGGCCCGATATCCGCGCGATCAATGAAGTTGCGGAAACTCCCTACCGGAGTTGGATGAACTACCAGTTTGCCAATGTGCGCCAATGCCTGAATAACGAGAATCCACAGGTAGTTTCTGCGAATGCGCCGTCCGGCGGCGACCCAGAACCCGACGTGATACTTTGGATGCAAGTAGTCCTGAGCAAGCACCTTTTGCCAGTTTTCTTCCATGTGCAGATCGCCATCCATCAACATGGGTGCATAGAAATGTGTCTCCATCCACCGGGTACGCGCACGCCAGACGTTGAAGTATCGATAGCGCCGCGCCTCAAGCATCAGAAACAGGATGATTAAAACGCCCACCAACACTAACGGCAGCGGCGAAGCCTCAGGGGACGAAAACGAGATCGACAGCGCGACCCCCAGCGTAACAACGGCCCAATTCGTCGTTGTGTCCAGTCGAGTGCGCCACAATGTGCTCCGGTACACCTCTCCGCGGTACAGATGTGCGACAGCTCCGATCTCGGCCGCGGTGAGGGTCGTGCGCGCAGTTTCAGATGGCGATGTGGCCTGATCCTGGGTCTTCATTGCATTATCATGCCCGTAGTGGTTATGGCGGTCAAAGTTTTTGGAGATGCTGCGCCCATGTCGCTTTTCCCCCCAGAGCGCCGTAAATCATATGCTGGCGCGTGGCGCAGTCCTGTAACACAACCTCCAAACGAAGTATCAGATGGGATTTTCTCATGGCAGAGGCTAACACCCGGCGCAGGGCCAGAGGCGGCGGTGGCGCCGCCCGCCGCGCCGAGCGCACCGCAGTTCGCATCGAAACGGCGAAGTACATCGAACGGAACATTCCAAATTTCGAAGTTCTGAACGAAGAAGCCCTGGAAATTATTGAAACCAACGCAGAGACCATTCTGGCCGAGGTGGGCGTTAACTTCGTCGACAATCCGGATGCCCTTAAGCGGTGGAAAGATGCCGGGGCCGATGTTGATGGTGAGCGTGTGCGCATCCCGCGCGGGCTGGCGCGCGAGCTGATCAAAACCGCCCCCAGTCAGTTCACCCAGCACGCCCGCAACCCGGAGAAATCCGTTGTTATCGGTGGCCGCAACCTTGTTCTGGCACCGGTCTACGGTCCGCCCTTCGTGCGCGATATTCATGGCGGTCGTCGATATGCGACCATGGACGATTTCAACAAGTTCGTGAAACTGGCGTATATGTCCAAATGGCTGCACCATTCGGGCGGAACCGTTTGCGAGCCTACAGACATACCCGTGAACAAGCGTCACCTGGATATGCTGATGGCGCACATGACCTTGTCGGACAAGCCGTTCATGGGGTCGGTCACAGATCCCAGCCGGGCGCAGGATTCGGTCGAGATGTGTGAAATCCTGTTCGGAAAAGAGTTCGTTCAGGAAAACACGGTGATGACTTCGCTGGTTAACATCAACTCTCCGATGACCTTCGACGACGTGATGATGGGTGCGCTTGAGGTCTATGCGAAAAACAACCAGGCCTGCATCATCTCACCGTTTATCGTCGGTGGTGCAATGGCGCCGGTTTCAGTTGCGGGAACGCTGACGCAGGTTCTGGCCGAGGTACTGGCGGGCATTTCCTATAGCCAGATCATTCGTCCGGGCGCGCCTGCGATCTTCGGTGCGTTCGTGACCTCAATCGATATGAATTCCGGCGCGCCAACCTTTGGCACACCCGAAGCCTCGCACATCACCTATGGCGCAGGTCAACTGGCGCGTCGCCTGAACCTGCCATTCCGTTCGGCCGGTTCGTTCTGTGGTTCAAAGCTGCCCGACGCGCAGGCCGCTTATGAAACGGCGAACTCACTGAACATGGGGTTGATGGCTGGTGTCAACTTTATGCTGCACTCGTGCGGATGGCTCGAAGGCGGTCTGGTTGCCGATTTCGAGAAGTTTGTCATGGATGCCGACCAGTTGGGTGTTCTGCATGGACTGGCCAAAGGCGTGACCTATGACGAAAACGCGCAGGCAATGGATGCGATCCGCGAGGTTGGTCCGGGCGGTCACTATCTTGGTTGCGCCCACACTCAGGCGAACTTCAAGGAAGCATTCTGGAAAACAGACTTGCTGGACTACAAGCCCTATGAAACCTGGGAAGATGAAGGCGCGCGCGACACGCGGCAACTGGCCGCCGCGCGGGTCGAGCGTCTGCTGGCCAATTATCAGCAGCCGCAAATCGACCCGGCCATCAATGCCGCATTGAACGAATACGTGGCGGAAAAGAAAGCATCCATGCCGGATGCCTTCACCTGATCATTGATACTGCGCGGCGCGGCTGGCCTGAAACAGCTGCGCCTCGCCCAGCAACGCGATTAGCAGATCAAGATGACGGACCAGCGAATAGGCTGCATCCTCCTCAAGACGCTGTGCGTTGACCTCTCGTTCCATTTCCAACAGTCGTACCAGCGCCGCACCGGTAGAGGGCATGGACCCGTATCCGAGAATGCGTTGTAGGTACCGATCCCGATCATAGTCCTGCGCCCCTATGTTTGCGGCCCGTGCCAACAGGCGGGGGCGGCGAAGGGTCGTAATCATTGTCATCAGGTCCTGCATTTCGGGGTTCCTTAGTCAGAGTGAACTTTGCCATATATGTTGCACAACCTAAGCGGGTGTTGCCTTGATCGGGGTCGCGCCGCACTCTGGCTTCATGAGTGTTTATGAATTTGAGACAAATCTGGCACTTGTCTCTGCAGGTTAACGAACAAGTAACGAAAGCGACTCTAGTTAGAATTGGTTAACAAATTTACCGGGGGCGATTGAGAACAGATTGTTGGGTCGACAAGGGCAAGTAATCATGCAAAACAACGAGGCTTTCACCATTCCGGCTTGGGTACCAGAGGGGGCGCAAAGATATCTTGCCCATACGGAAACCGGTCAATCGATCCGCGATATTGCGCGATCAGCAGGGTGCCATGCTTCGACCATACTAAGGCAGATCAGGCGCATAGAAACACGCCGAGACGATCCGTTGGTGGATGCCGCGCTGCAGTCTCTGGCCCAGGCACATTTTGCTGAAACGCCAGCCGCAGCAGACAGCACCTTTCATGTGACACAGGAAGAAACCGCCGCTGCAAAGGACGAAGAATTCAACCGCGAGGCGCTGCGGATTCTGCGCCGTTTGTGCGAAACTGGGGCGGTCCTGGCAGTCGCCGAAGAAATGGACAAGGCTGTGGTCGTACGCGACTTGGGCGAGGGGGGTACAGCCAAAACGGCGATAGTAGATTGCAGGATCGCGCAGGCTTTGGCCCTGAAGGACTGGATTTCCTGTGACAATCCCGGTCGTATCTCAAGGTATCGGATTTCGTCATCGGGGCGTTCCGCGCTCAGCCAATTGATTGCGGATGACGAAAACAAAGCGCGTGCACGCAATGAGTTCGGCATGTCCGAGGTACAAACACCGTTTCAGTCGCAATTTGCGCAAGGCAACAGCGTGACAGCAAAGTCACAGCGGTCAAGACGCATCCGCTACTATGCAGCGGAAAGCCCGTTGATCGGATTGGCTCGCAGGCGCGATCGCGATGGCAAACCCTTTCTGGACGAAACGCTTGTGGCCGCAGGTGAACGGTTGCGCGAGGATTTCGAGCTAGCGCAGATCGGCCCTCAGGTCGCACAGAACTGGGATCACTTCCTGACCGCAGGCGGGCGCGGCAGCTTCGGGCTCGAGTCTCACGGCGGGCAAGGGGCCTCAGATGCACGTAAACGCGTTGAGCACGCTTTGTCGGATCTTGGTCCAGGGCTAAGCGACGTGGCGCTGCGGTGCTGTTGCTATCTTGAAGGGTTGGAGCTTGCTGAAAAGCGTATGGGCTGGTCAGCGCGTTCGGGCAAGATCGTGCTCCGGATCGCACTACAAAGGCTCAAGCGGCACTACGAAAGCCAGTCGGAAAGAAACCGAATGATTGGGTGATCTGCTTGATCGCGTTCAGGGGCTTTGATCTTTTTTTGATACCTGAAGTTATCAGACAAGTTAGTGAAGGTTTTGTTGCCGCCGCGCAGGCCTTAACACGAAAAGACCCGCCAGCGGCGGGTCTTTAGCATCAGGTCGGCTACAAGCTTAGGCCAAAGCCGGCTCGTTGGCTTCGTCCAGGTGCTTTTTCAGATTGTCCGGTGAGGACACGCCATAGGGGTCCTCGGGGCAGTTATCCATCAGACCCGGCTCTTCGAACCAAGCTTCGACGACACCGTCATTCACGATGGCTGCGTAGCGCCAAGAGCGCATGCCAAAGCCCAGATTGTCTTTGTCGACCAGCATACCCATCTTGCGGGTGAACTCGCCTGAACCGTCCGGGATGACCTTGACGTTTTCAAGACCCTGATCCTTTGCCCATTTGTTCATGACGAAGCTGTCATTGACGGACATGCAGTAGATTTCGTCAATGCCTTTTTCCTTGAACTCGGCATAGCCGTTTTCAAACCCCGGAAGCTGATAGGTCGAGCATGTAGGAGTGAATGCGCCTGGCAGCGAAAACAGAATGACGCGTTTGCCGGCAAAGTAATCCGCGGTGGTCTTGTCTTCCCAACGGAACGGATTCGGGCCTTCGATGGCCTCATCACGGACACGGGTGTGAAAGGTTACGTCGGGCAGTTTGGTACCGGATTTCATATTCATGTTCCTGTGATTCACTAGTTTTCGCCCCGCCGTTTAAAAGAGTTCTAAACTGGCTTCAACGTGAATAATGCTGCAAGTGCGAATGAAATTCAGCATATATAAATATGATTATCTGCAAATAATTATGCCCATTTTGATAGAGATATGCCGCAACTGCGAACTGCGCTGTTATGGCAGGTATGCACGGGTGGTGTAGCTAATGGCTGCGGATTATACTATGTCAAAGCAAAACGACCCTAAGTCAGGATAGCCAACTGTGCGTGATCTGAAGATCCCCGAACAACGTCATCCGGAAAAGGCGCATCGTCAGGACAATGCGCAGCCGAAGAAGCCGAAATGGATCCGTGTGAAGGCGCCCGGTGGGAAGGGTTATGCCGAAACGCACAAGATCATGCGGGAAAACAATTTGGTCACCGTCTGCGAAGAGGCCGGGTGCCCGAATGTAGGCGAATGTTGGAGTCAGGGTCACGCCACCATGATGATCATGGGCGAGATTTGTACTCGTGGCTGCACATTCTGCAATATCGCGACTGGCCGTCCGGATTCGTTGGATGTTTTTGAACCTGGTCGCGTGGCGCATGCTGTGCAAAAGCTTGGCTTGAATCATGTCGTCATCACGTCGGTTGACCGGGATGATCTGGATGATGGCGGCGCCGACCATTTCGCGCAGACCATTCGCGCGGTGCGCCACCGTTCACCAAAGACGACGATCGAGATTCTGACTCCGGACTTCTTGAAATGCGATCCTGCGGTTTTGGAGGTTGTCGTCGAAGCAAAGCCGGACGTTTTCAACCACAACCTTGAAACAGTGCCCGGTCTGTACCCCGCGGTACGCCCCGGCGCGCGCTATTTCCACTCGCTGCGGTTGCTACAACGGGTGAAAGAGTTGGACCCGTCGATATTCACCAAATCCGGTATCATGGTCGGGTTGGGTGAAGACGAACAACAGGTTCGGCAGGTTATGGATGATATGCGCGCAGCAGACATTGATTTCCTGACGATCGGTCAGTACTTGCAGCCAACTCCGAAACACCATGGAGTTGACCGTTTTGTGACGCCCGAAGAGTTTGCTTCTTACGAAAAAGCGGCTTACGGCAAGGGCTTCCTGATGGTGTCCGCAACACCTCTGACCCGTTCATCCTATCACGCCGGAGATGACTTTGCGCGTTTGCGTGAAGCGCGTCAGAAGAAATTAGACCAAGGGTGAACTCGGAAGCAGCGGAGCGGTTGATACGACTGCGCCACGACCTTCACCAATTTCCTGAGATTTCGGGGCAAGAAAAAGAAACGGCCGCAAAGGTCGCGGCAGAATTGCGTGCGAGTCATGCCGATCAGGTGCTGACATCCATCGGCGGTCACGGCGTGGCAGGTCTTTATGAAAGTGGAAAAGACGGACCAACCGTTGCCATCCGGTGCGAACTTGACGGTTTGCCGATTCAGGAACTGTCCAACTTGACATATCGCTCACGCGTTGCGGGCAAGGGGCATTTGTGTGGGCACGACGGACATATGGCAATTGTTCTGGCCGTCGCGGAGCAGCTTGGTCGAAATCGCCCCACGAAAGGCCGGGTCATTCTGATTTTCCAGCCAGCCGAGGAAACCGGGCAGGGCGCTATCGCCTATCGCAAGGATCCAAAGTTTCCCCAGATCGCGCCGGATTATGTGTTTTCGCTCCATAACCTGCCGGGTTTGGCATTGGGTGAGGTCGAGCTGTGCGCGGGTCCGGCGAATTGCGCGTCTCGTGGGATGAAAGTGGCGCTGACTGGAAAAACGTCACATGCCGCGGCACCGCAAGATGGTGTGTCCCCGGCGGCGGCCTTGGCGTTGTTGATGCCGAAACTGGCCGATTTGGGAAAGGGCGGGCGTTTGGACGCAGACTTTGCGCTTACCACCGTGACCCATGCGACCCTTGGTGAGCCAACTTTTGGCATAGCGCCCGGTCAGGCTGAACTATGGGTGACGCTTCGCACCGTTGCTGATGCGCGTATGCAAAACCTGATGGCAGAGGCTGAGGCGCTTGTTGCACATACCGCCTCGGGTCAGGGTCTTGAGTATGAGATCACCTATGAAGATGTCTTTGAGGCTTGTGTAAACGCGCCCGAAGCTGTCGACGTTCTGCGACAAGCATGCGCTGCAACGGATGTGCCATGTGTGCTGACGTCCAACCCGCAGAAATTCTCTGAAGATTTTGGGCAGTTTGGGAAAGAGGCAAAGGCAGCAAAGTTCTGGTTGGGGGCAGGGGTGGACCACCCGCAACTGCACAACCCGGATTACGATTTTCCTGATGCCTTGATCCCGATTGGAACCGGGATATTCCTTGCGGCCATTCGGCAGGTGCTGGGACAGCTTAGTCCCCGGTAAAGCGCACCTTGCCGATAAACGGCAGGTTGCGATTGCGCTGCGCGTAGTCGATGCCATAGCCCACAACGAACTCGTCCGGGATTTCGAACCCGATCCAGTCTGAGCGGAAATCAACCTCGCGCCGGCTGGGTTTGTCCAGCAGCGCGATGGATTTCAACCGAGCCGGTTTCCGGCTGCGCAGCAGCTTCGTCACGTGGTTCAGCGTGTGGCCGGTGTCGACAATATCTTCGACCACCAAAACGTCGCGCCCTTCAATTGCGCCACGTAAGTCCTTGAGTATACGAACCTCACGACTGCTTTCCATCGAATCTCCGTAGGAAGATGCCTCAAGGAAATCGACCTCAATCGGCAGGTCCAGTTCGCGGACGAGGTCAGCAATGAAGACAAAGCTGCCACGAAGCAAACCGACCACGACCAATTTGTCCGTTTCGGCGAAGTCGGCGCTGATCTCGCGGCACAGCTCTTCTATTCGGGCGGCGATGGCCTTGGCCGAGATCATCTCATCTATCACATATGCGCGGTCCGTCATCGCAGCCCCCTTGATCTTTGGCGCGCAACATACGACATGACGCGCTATTGTCACCTGCAAATACCGGAAGCCATGCCTACTCATTCGGAAACGCGCCACCTGCCTTATACAGCTCAGCAGATGTACGATTTGATTGCGGATGTGGCGAAGTATCCCGAGTTTTTGCCTTGGTGCGCCGCTGCGCGTATCAGGAGAACATATGCCGCGGGTGAGGCGCACGTCCTGGAAGCGGACTTGATCATCTCATTCAAGGTATTTCGCGAAAGATTTGGCAGCCGGGTGACGCTTTATCCCGATCAAATGAAGATCGACACCGAATACCTTGACGGTCCATTCAAATACATGAAATCTGATTGGCAGTTTGAAGACGCACCCGAGGGTGGCTGCAACGTCTCATTCCATGTCGATTTCGAATTTAAGAACGCCATCCTTCAGGGCATTATCGGCGTTGTGTTTAACGAAGCCATGCACCGGATCGTTCATGCATTTGAGACCCGTGCGGCGGATTTGTACCGCTAGGGCTTTACCCGTGTTTGCCGGGCGCTAGACTGCGCTCATGACCGATTTTTCCCTATCTCTTGCCACTTTTGCCGCTGGCGCTGTTGAGACAACGCTGCAAACGCGGATCGTTACCTCGTTGTCCGTTCTTGACTGGATCGCAGTGGGTCGGGCCGGCGTTACTGAGCCGGTTTCGAAAGCTGTTCGAAATCTTGTGCTAGCCGAGGAAGGTGCCGCGCACGCGCATCTGTTCGGCGGTGGAGCAGCACCACTGCGAGGGGCGGCTTTGGTCAACGGAACCGTGTCTCATGCGTTGGATTACGACGATACGCATTTTGCACATATCGGGCATCCATCGGTGGCCATTCTGCCTGCCGTAATGGCGCTGAGCGAATGGGATGATCGCATCCTTGTTGATTTCCTTGACGCCGCGTTGGTGGGAATGGAGGTCTCAATCCGTATGGGTCTTTGGCTTGGGCGCAATCACTATCAGGCCGGGTTTCATCAGACCGCAACGGCGGGTGCCTTTGGGGCGGCCGTTGCGGCCGGGCGCATTCTGGGATTCGACGCGGATCAGATGCAAAAGGTTCTGGGCCTGACCGCAACTCGCGCATCTGGCCTAAAGGTGCAATTTGGGACGATGGGCAAACCTTATAATGCGGGGCTTGCAGCCTCGAACGGGGTCGAAGCTGCTTTGCTGATTGCCGGGGGTTTCGAACCCAAAAGGGAGGCACTCGAAGGGCAATACGGTTTCGGCGCGACGCATCGGGGTGAGGGTGACGCAAAGATGGCGCTTGAAGGGTTAGGCGATGAGTGGCTGTTCGAAAACGTAAGCCACAAATTCCACGCGTGCTGTCACGGCTTGCACGCAGCGCTTGAGGCTGCCCGCGATCTGGACATTGCCGAACCGGAAGTGGCCGAAATCAAGATAAAGACCCACCCAAGGTGGATGAGCGTATGCAACCAAATGGCGCCGACCACAGGATTAGGTGCCAAGTTTTCCTACCGGACCGTCATCGCGATGCAAGCGCTTGGTTACGATACGGGGGTGCCTGCCAGTTACTCGGAAAGGGTCTGTGCCGATCCCCGCCTGACGTCGTTGCGCGACCGGGTTTCGGTTGAGGCTGACGATACCCTGTCGGAAACACAGGCCCAAGTAACCCTGTTACGTCGCGATGGTGCCCGGCTTGACGAGACGCATGATCTGCTGGCTCCGGTGGCGCTGTCAGATCGTGAGGATAGGGTTCGGTTAAAAGCGTCCAAATTGGTCGGTGCCGAGAAGGCGGATGCGATCTGGTCGATGTTGCGTACCGGTGGCGGCGCCCGCGATCTGGCAAAAATGCTGGCGGATTAAACGACGCGCCAATGCAAGGGGAAGCCGGGCTCAAACACCGTGACCGGACCATCGCCTGTTTCGATCTTGCAGGGGTACTCCACAGGTTCGCCTTTGGTCAACGTGATCGTTTCCTTGTTTACCGGCAGACCGTAAAACGCAGGACCGTTCAACGAAACGAACCCTTCCAGCTTGTCCATCGCGCTTTCACGGTCAAACATTTCGGCCACCAGTGACATGGTGTTGGTCGCGGTGAAACAACCTGCGCACCCACACGCCATTTCTTTGTTATCGTCCGTATGCGGCGCACTGTCGGTGCCCATGAAGTACCGTTTGTCACCCGAGGTCGCGGCAGCCACCAGCGCCAGGCGGTGATCCTCTCGCTTCGCAACAGGCAGGCAGTAGTAATGCGGTTTGATGCCGCCCACCAGAATGTGGTTGCGGTTGATGATCAGGTGATGCGCGGTAATGGTTGCGCCAAGATCCGTTTCGTTGGCTTTGACATACTCGACGCCATTGCTGGTTGTGATGTGCTCCATCACAACACGCAGACCCGGTGTGGACCTGCGGATAGGGTCAAGCACGCGGTCGATGAACACAGCTTCACGGTCGAATATGTCGATTTCAGGGTCCGTGACTTCACCGTGAACGCACAGAGGCAGACCAATCTCTGCCATCTTATCCAGCACCGAACGGACTTTGTCGAAATCACGTACACCTGAATTTGAGTTGGTGGTTGCCCCTGCTGGATAGAGCTTTACCGCCTTGACCAAACCGCTCGCATGGGCGGCGGCCACGTCTGCGGCGTCCGTGTCTTCGGTCAGATAGAGTGTCATCAGCGGCTCGAACGTCATGTCGGCGGGCAGGGTCGCCATGATTCGATCCCGGTAGGCCGCCGCCTGATCGCCACGCACGACGGGCGGAACGAGGTTCGGCATAATGATTGCGCGGGCAAAATGGCGTGCGGTTTCGGGCAGGACGGCCTGCAACATCGCGCCATCGCGCAGGTGCAAGTGCCAGTCATCGGGGCGGCGGATCGTGATGCTATCGGTCATGCCGCATCCGCTAGCACAGTGGCCGTGTTCCGAAAACCCCTTGTCGTCGGGCTGGATCACCGTAAGTCCCGGAAAGAGGGTGGTCTTGACGCACGCGTGTTGCCGTGACCTTTTGTGCCGAGGGAGAGACATGACATGATACATCCAGATTCTATTAACGCAGTTCAGGAAATGCTTGGGTCGCAGGGGTACGTTTGCGGTCGGGCCTTGGCGACCGTCGTGTTCCTCTCGCTGAAATTAGGGCGTCCGCTGTTTCTGGAGGGTGAGGCTGGTGTCGGCAAAACCGAGATCGCCAAGGCGCTGGCTGCGGGGTTAGACCGGCGCCTTATCCGATTGCAGTGCTACGAAGGGCTTGATGCATCCTCGGCAGTGTACGAATGGAATTTCCCTGCGCAAATGGTGGCGATCCGAACTGCCGAGGCCGCAGGCGGGGCCGATCGCGGTGCGCTACAGTCCGAGCTGTTTTCCGACGAATACCTTGTCGAACGCCCGCTTTTGCAAGCCATGCGACCGGATGAAAATGGCGCACCTGTCCTGTTGATAGATGAGCTTGATCGAACCGATGAACCGTTCGAGGCTTTCCTGCTGGAAGCCCTCAGTGATTTTCAGGTCACCATTCCCGAACTGGGCACCGTCAAAGCGCCTGAACCGCCTATCGTGATCGTGACGTCGAACCGTACGCGTGAGGTGCACGATGCGCTGAAACGCCGTTGTCTTTATCATTGGGTCGACTACCCCGATTTCGACCGTGAGATCGAAATCCTCCACGCCCGCGCGCCTGAAGCTGCCGAGGCGCTTAGCCGAGAGGTGGTTGCATTCGTCCAACGCCTGCGGACTGAGGATCTGTTCAAAAAGCCCGGTGTCGCCGAAACGATCGACTGGGCGAAATGCCTGTTGGCGCTGGATGTGATCAACCTCAGCCCCGAAGTGATTGGCGATACGCTGGGTGCGATCCTGAAGTACCAGGATGACATTCAGAAACTGCAAGGGTCCGAGGCGAAACGGATTCTGGATCAGGCGAAAGCTGACTTGGAACCGGTTTGATGGCTGAACAGCTTGCGCTGGATATCCCTGACGACCCAAAGCTGGCGCAGAATATTACGCATTTTGCTCGCGCTTTGCGGAAGGCTGGCCTACCGATTGGAACCGGACGGGTTGTTGACGCAATCCGCGCAGTTCAAGCGGCAGGTTTCACCAAAAAGACGGATTTCTACTGGACCCTGCACGCTTGTTTCGTGAACCGTCCGGAATACCGCACTGTGTTTGCGCAAGTGTTCCGCCTTTATTGGCGCGACCCAAGGTATCTTGAGCATATGATGTCCATGATGCTGCCCGCCATCCGCGGTGTGCAGGAAGACCGAAAAGCTGACGCCGCAGAAAAACGCGCGGCCGAGGCGTTGCTTGAAGGTGTCGAACGCGACCTGCCAGAAGCGTCCGAGCAGGAAGATGAAACCGAATTAGAGATTGATGCCTCGCAGACCGCCTCGTCCGAAGAGCGCCTGCGCAGTCTGGATTTCGAACAGATGAGCACGGCCGAGATCGCGCAGGCCAAGCGGATGCTGGCGCGTCTAACGCTGCCGGTGAAACCTATCGAGTCGCGGCGCGGTCAGGCCAGCCATTTGGGTCATAGGATTGATCGTGCCCGCACCCTGCGCGCGGCGATGCGTCAAGGTGGTGAGCTTCGCGATATCGCGCGCCTTAAGCCGAAGCCACGATGGCCGAACCTTGTGGTTCTTTGCGATATCTCTGGGTCGATGAGCCAATACAGTCGGATGATCCTGCATTTCCTGCATACCGTCTCGAACGCGAAAGGTGCAGGCTGGGCCAAGGTACATGCGTTCACCTTCGGCACCCGTCTGACCAACATCACCCGCCACCTGCAGCAGCGCGATGTTGACGCAGCCCTGGCTGCAGCCGGTGCCGAGGCGCAGGATTGGGAAGGGGGAACACGGATCGGGGAGTGTCTGCATGCGTTCAATCGCGACTGGTCGCGCCGGGTCATGGGGCAGGGTGCAGTCGTGCTGCTGATCTCGGACGGTTTGGATCGTGGCGACCCCGATGCGCTTGGGAAAGAGATGGAGCGCTTGCACCTCTCCGCGCGGCGCCTGATCTGGCTCAACCCGCTGTTGCGTTGGGATGGGTTTGCGCCAAAGGCTCAGGGTGTTGCTGCGATGTTGCCGCATGTCGACAGTTTTCGCGCGGGGCACTCTATTGCTTCATTGGAAGGTCTGGCCGCCGTCATCTCGAAACCTGATGACATGGGTGAGAAAGCGCGGCTCATGACCGCGCTTTCGGGGGGAACATCAGCTTAGCTGTTCTTCGTTGCACTTACGCGCCATTTCCATGGCTTTGAACGTACCGGTGAGATCGACGGTGAAGGCGAACTCTTTTTCGGGGAACACGACCATGACCTTCTGCTTGGCGATATCATCCGCGAATTGAGGATCGTCAGACAGAACATAACCGCCGGAGTATCCTTTAGTGATATTGCCCCTCATGCCGGTTGCTTCACCGACATAGACATTGTCACCCAAAAGAATCGCTACGGCCTCGGTCTCGCCACGTTTGATGTCGGTCTCGGCCTTGGTAAAGACGCCCACATATCCAACGCTTCGATCTTCGGTCAAACCCATCTGAACCACGTTTTCAGAATCGTCTACGGCTTCGATCAAGCAGGTTTTCTTGTCTTGGTCCACGAAGACCTTCCAACCTTCTACTTCGCCGTAACGCAGGAACGTATCCGCGCTCGCCGCGCTTGAGGCCAGCAGGCCGATTGCCATTCCGAGTGTAAACACACGTTTCAAGTCTCTGTCTCCTTGTTTTGAAATTAGTATTTGAATACGAGAATTACTGATGATCGTATGAAGGCTAGAATCGCATGATCTGGCAATCAATACTTTGCGAGAACGAAGAAAATCTAAGCTGAAAAGCGCCTAGACTTTGGATTTTTTGAGCCCATGCAAACAGTTGAAAGCCAGGGTTCCTTTTCATCCGGCCAAACCTGCTTATGTTGGACCTGAACGCTTCGGGAGGGTGCAATGGACAGATTCGACAATGGCCCTGAAACCGCTTTGACTTGGCACTGCGACGGCAAGCCGGTTGCGCTGGCTACGGTTGTTGAGACCTGGGGCAGCGCGCCGCGCCGTGTTGGCGCTCAGCTGGTGGTCGGCGGGGATGGCCGTATGGAAGGCTCAGTCTCGGGGGGCTGTGTTGAAGGCGCTGTCGTGGTTGAAGCACTTGAAGCGATCGATGAAGGGGAAGCACGTCTGCTGGAATTTGGTGTCAGCGATGAGGACGCCTTTGCCGTGGGGCTGGCCTGTGGGGGTACGATCCGTGTTTTGGTAGAACCGGTCGGCAAGGTAATGCCCGAGCCCATGCTGCGCGAATTGGTCGAGGCCCGCGCCCGGCGTGAGCCTGTGGCTTATGAGGTGCACATCGAAACCGGCCACCGGGCGTTGCGTCAGAATGCCTATCCGGATCGTCTGCGCATGGATCGTTCGGGTTTCGAGGAAGATGGTCAAACTTTCGTTGCCGTCCATAACCCTCCGCTCCGGTTAATTGTCGTCGGTGCAGTGCACATTGCGCAGGCGTTAGTGCCGATGGCGCGAATCGCGGGCTATGATCCGTTTATCGTTGACCCACGCGAAGCTTTCGCATCGAGCAGCCGTTTTCCCGGCGAGACGATTCTGACGGATTGGCCCGATGAAGCGGTCGCCAAACTTGGCATGGACGCGCGTACTGCCGTGGTGTTGTTGACGCATGATCCGAAGCTTGATGATCCCGCTTTGCAATCCGCGCTTGAGGCGGGCGTGTTCTATATCGGTGCCTTGGGATCGACACGAACGCATGCAAAACGGGTCGCGCGGATGAAAGAAGCCGGCTTCAACGACACCCAAATCGCGCGTATTCATGGCCCCATTGGGTTGGATATCGGGGCTGCAGATCCATCAGAGATCGCGGTCGCCATTCTGGCACAGATGACTGCCGTGCTGCGAGGCAAAGCGTGAAGTTCGGCCCTGTTCCCATTGATCAGTCTGGCGGGGCCATTTTGGCCCATTCCGTGAAAGCCGGGGACACGAAGCTGCGCAAGGGGATTGTTCTGACGCCTGAACATCAGGCACTTCTGACTGCATCGGGATATGAAACTGTAATAGTTGCACAGCTTGACCCAAGTGATTGTCACGAAGACAAGGCGGCCGGAATGCTGGCTGATGCGTTGGTGCCAGACCCAAAGGGTGCTGCCTTGAAGGTGACGAAGCCGTTCACGGGCCGTGTTAACCTGCTGGCAGAGGGACCGGGTGTGGCGGTTCTGGACGTTTCCGCGCTTGAAGCGTTCAACCGGGTCAACCCGATGATCACGGTTGCCACGGTGCCGCAGTACCAACAGATGACCACCGGCGGCATGGTCGCGACGATCAAGGTTATTTCTTACGCCGTCCCGGAGGGGGATGTGCTCAAAGCCGCTGGTCTTGCGCAGGGCGCCATTCGCCTTGCTACTCCGGTCTACAAAAAGGCAGGGCTGATCGTGACCGATATTCCTGGCGGGCCGTCTAACGAAAAGGGTATCGCGGCGATCCGTGGCCGGATCGAAGCCTTGGGAATGGAGATGAGCGATGTGCGCATCGTGCCCCATGTGACCGATGCACTTGCAAACGCGGTCACCGAAACTCAGGGCGACGTGGTGATGATCCTGACGGGCTCCGCAACCTCGGATGTATCGGATGTTGCGCCTCAGGCGGTGCGAGTCGCAGGTGGGCATGTGGACCGTTTTGGCATGCCGGTCGATCCGGGCAATCTGCTCTTTCTTGGGTCGCTTGGGCAGCGACCGGTGATTGGGTTGCCGGGCTGCGCGCGGTCCCCGGCGTTGAACGGGGCTGATTGGGTGCTGTCGCGTGTCGCCTGTGGGATCGACACAACTGGTGCAGACATCGCCGCGATGGGGGTAGGCGGTCTTCTGAAAGAGATTCCGACCAGGCCGCAACCGCGCGCGTCGCGGCGATAATTTGCTTTTGTCTGCCTCCGCGTTACCTTTAGACGTCAAGCCTGCAAGCAGTCAAAGCAATCCCTAAATATTTTTGTTCTCAAACGAAAATTCCCGTGTTTAACTCGGGCAAGGGAGAACTTCATTTTAGGAGGAACGAATGACACAGGTCTCAATGACCGTGAACGGCAAATCCGTGAGCGGTGACGTCGAAGGCCGGACACTGCTGTCCAGCTTTCTGCGCGATCACCTGTCGCTGACGGGCACGCATGTGGGATGTGACACCGCGCAATGTGGCGCGTGTGTGGTGCATGTGAATGGCGAGGCGGTAAAGTCATGCAATATGCTGGCGTTGGAGGCTGACGGGGCCATTGTGGGCACCATCGAAGGGCAGGCCAATCCAGACGGATCGCTGAACGTCATACAACAGGCGTTTCAGGATCATCACGGTCTGCAATGCGGATTTTGCACACCGGGCATGGTGATGAGCGCCGCAGCCCTGCTGAAAGAAAATCCGCGCCCGACCGAAGCCGAAATTCGCAAGTACCTTGAAGGCAACCTGTGCCGCTGCACCGGGTATCACAATATCGTTAAGGCGATCATGGCCGCATCCGGTCAGGACGCAGGCAAAATCGCAGCCGAATGATGCCACTGCGGGCGTAGTAGAAAATGCCCGTGGAATGACATAGGGTGCATGAGCATCCGTTTATCGGAGGAGAACAAGCAATGCCCAAAGACAGTGGCATCGGAGCCAGTTCCAAGCGCCGCGAGGACGTGCGCTTTCTGACCGGAGCAGGCAATTACACCGACGACATCAATGTACATGGCCAAGCCTATGTGCATTTCCTGCGGTCTGACATCGCGCATGGCCGGATCAAGTCAATTGATACGTCCGCAGCCGAAGCCATGCCCGGGGTGGTCAAGGTATTCACCGGCAAAGACTTCGAAGGCGTAGGCGGAATGCCCTGCGGTTGGGAAGTGACCGACAAGCACGGCGCGCCGATGCAGGAACCACCGCACCCCATACTGGCGCAAGGAAAAGTGCGCCATGTGGGCGATCCCATCGCTGCCGTTGTGGCCGATAGCCTTGAACAGGCCCGCGACGCGGCCGAAGCAATTGAGCTGGATATCGAAGAACTGCCAGCCGTGCTGGACATGAAGGCCGCTGCGCAGGATGGCGCGACGCTGGTTCATGACGATCTGAAGAACAACATCTGTTATGATTGGCAGTTGGGCGAGGCGGACGACGCAAAGGTCAATGAGGTCTTTGCCAACGCCGCGCATGTAACCACTTTGGATTTGGTCAATAACCGTCTGGTCGCCAACCCGATGGAGCCGCGTGTGGCGGTGGCCGAGTATAATCGGGGAACCGAAGACTACACGCTTTACACGACGTCTCAGAACCCGCACGTGATCCGGTTGTTGATGTGCGCCTTTGTTCTGGGTCTGCCTGAGCATAAGGTTCGTGTTGTCGCGCCTGATGTGGGTGGTGGTTTTGGCACGAAGATTTTCCACTATGCCGAAGAAGCGTTTTGCACTTTCGCGGCCAAAGCCTGTGGGCGTCCGGTAAAATGGACCGCCAGCCGGTCCGAGGCGTTCATGTCGGACGCACAAGGTCGCGACCATGTCAGCACAATCGAACTGGCGCTGGATGCGGACAATAACTTTATCGGTTTGCGCACCAATACCTATGCCAACCTTGGCGCGTATCTGTCGACCTTCTCCAGCTCGGTTCCGACCTGGCTGCATGGTACGCTTATGGCGGGTAACTATAAAACACCGGTGATTCAGGTGAACGTAAAGGCGATGTTTACCAATACGGTCCCGGTTGATGCCTATCGCGGTGCCGGACGGCCCGAGGCGACCTTTCAGCTTGAGCGTGTTGTAGACAAAGCCGCGCGTGAGCTTGGGGTCGATCCGATTGCACTGCGCCGTCAGAACTTCATTACCCAGTTCCCCTATGACACGCCGGTCGCACTGACCTACGACACCGGGGACTATAACGGGACGATGGACAAGCTTGAAGTTGCCGCCGATCTGGCAGGCTTTGCTGCGCGTCGCACGGAAAGCGAGGCGAAGGGCAAGCTGCGTGGGCTTGGCATCAACTGCTATATTGAGGCTTGCGGTATCGCGCCTTCGAACATTGTTGGTATGCTCGGCGCCCGTGCGGGTCTGTATGATGCTGCGACAGTGCGGGTGAACGCCACCGGTTCGATCAGCGTCATGGTCGGCGCGCATAGCCACGGGCAAGGGCACGAGACCGCTTTTCCACAAGTGGTGGCCGACATGATTGGTATCGACGAAGCAATGGTTGAGATCGTGCACGGCGACACCTCGAAAATCCCGTTTGGTATGGGCACCTATGGGTCGCGTAGCCTCGCGGTTTGCGGCTCGGCCATGGTCAAGGCGACCGAGAAGGTGATCGACAAGGCCAAGAAGATCGCGGCGCATTTGCTGGAGGCGTCAGAGGCGGATATCGAACTGAAAGATGGTCAGTTCAGCGTTGCGGGCACCGACAAATCGGTGGCTTGGGGCGATGTGACCCTTACTGCTTATGTCCCCCACAACTATCCTTTGGAAGTTGAACCGGGGCTTGAGGAAACCGCGTTTTACGACCCTGCGAACTTTACCTTCCCCGCAGGTGCCTATTCCTGTGAGGTCGAGGTTGACCCGGAAACAGGACGGGTCACCATCGAAAAGTTCACTGCGGCGGATGACTTCGGCAACATCATCAACCCGATGATTGTTGACGGTCAGGTGCATGGCGGTATCGGCCAAGGGATCGGCCAGGCGCTGTTGGAGAATTGCGCGTATGACGAGAACGGGCAATTGCTCAGCGCGTCCTTCATGGATTACGCGATGCCGCGCGCCGATGATGTTCCATTCTACGAGGTCGATCACTCAAGCCAGACGCCGTGTACCCATAACCCGCTGGGGGTTAAGGGCTGTGGCGAGGCCGGGGCAATAGGCTCACCGCCTGCGGTGGTCAATGCGGTACTGGATGCGTTGAACTCGGGTGGCAAAGCAGTGGATCACATTGATATGCCGGTTAGCCCGTCGCGCGTCTGGGCGGCAATGAACAGCTGAGTAGAGAGGGAGGACCGGGGGCCAGCCCCCGGACCCCCGGGATATTTTTAGCCAGATGAAGGACGGACCCGCGTCTTTCGGGAAGGAAAAACGAAATGTACAGTTTCGAGTTTGAAAAGCCCTCGACCATTGCTGATGCGGTTGCCGCATTGGGGGCCGAGGATGCTCAGGCGTTAGGGGGTGGGCAGACCTTGATCCCAACGTTGAAACAACGGTTGGCTGCACCCTCGGCCTTGATCTCGCTCAGCGGGATTGCAGAGATGAAGGGTGTTTGCGTGAATGACGATGGTTCGGTGTCAGTCGGCGGAGCGACGACCCATGCCACCGTCGCGTCAGAAGCAGCGGGCAGCTATCCGGCACTGGCGGCGCTGGCTGGTCAGATTGGTGATCCGGCGGTTCGGAACCGCGGCACGATTGGCGGCTCAATAGCCAACAATGATCCGGCGGCTTGTTATCCGGCGGGGGTATTGGGGTCAGGCGCAACTATCGTCACTAACACGCGCGAGATTGCGGCGGATGATTTCTTTGAGGGGATGTTCTCAACCGCGCTGGACGAGGGGGAGATCATTACGTCAGTAAGGTTCCCAGTTCCGCAAGCGGCAAGCTATCAGAAATTCCTGCAGCCCGCGTCACGGTTTGCGCTGGTCGGTGTGTATTTGGCACGGTTCGCGGACGGGGTTCGCGTTGCCGTGACAGGGGCCAGTGAAGATGGTGTTTTCCGCTGGGCCGAGGCCGAGCAGGCATTGACGAAAGAGTTTCGCCCGGATGCCTTGATGGACCTGCGCATCAATCCGGCCAACATGATCGGTGATTTGCACGGCAGCAAAGACTATCGTGCGCATCTTGTTAATGTGATGACAAAACGCGCGGTCCAAGCGTGCATGTGAACCATTAAAAGGTTCTAAGCCCCGGTCACGAACCGGGGCTTTTTTTTGTGTGGCGCAACCTTGGAGGCTTGGCGGGTTGCCAATATGCGCCGGTATCCTCTCGCGCTTTTTGATAGGCGTCGATCCGTTGTCGCGCCGCGTCGCCTCCGGCGTCGAAAAGATGCCCAAGCAAGCACTCCAGAACGGCCATAGCGCCGGTAAAGCAGGAAAACGAATGCAAGGCGCGGGTGCTGACCGTAAAGGCAATGTCGGGCGCGACGCCGGGCGCGATAAGGTCGCTGTCTGAAATCAGAATCAGGTACAGTCCCCGTTGTTTCGCGAAACGCATCGACTGAATGGTGTCCGCAGAATAGGGGTGTACGGTGATAGCAATAAGGCAGTCCTGCTGGTCAGCATCCAACAGATCATCTGTTGCAGAGCCCATGTGGCGCGGCACCAATTGGATACCCGGATGGGCCATGCGACCCGTGTAAGAAAAGTAATAGGCAAGCGCATAGCTGGCGCGCGTTGCCGTCACGAAACACCGTGTTGACGTCAGAATGTGCTCAGTAGCCAATCGCACTTTTTCAGGCTTCATAAGGCGAAGGGATCGTGTGACCACGTTTTGTTCGTTTTGTACTAATTTGGCTTGTGCAGCACCGAAGCTGTCTTCGGACTGAAGGGCGCTCAGCCAATCCTGACCCAAGCTGTTTTCCCGATCCGTCACCAGCGCATTACGAAAGGGCGAACGGAAGGCTTCGAACCCGTCAAACCCCATACGTTGCGCAAGTCGGACCAGAACGTTTGAGCTGACCCCGATCCGGGTCGCAGTCGTCCGGATCGGGTTCAGGCCGAAATCGCCGGGATGGTCGATAACGTATTTTGCAGCCGCCTGCAGGGCTGTGGGCATGTCTTCGATGTTGCGCCGCAGACGATCAGTTACTTCATTCGGGGTGATATCCATACTCAAAGAAAAACATATGTTCTGTGATTAGCAAGTAAAAAACAACGTAAGGCGCGCTAGATGGGGCAGAGTTGACCAGAGGAATTTGAATGTCGGACTCGCGATCAGAAAAACAATCCGCTAGGCGCTCTTATGTTATGGTCGCTCCGACAGGTGCGCGGCGCGGCCGGTCAGATCACCCGGCGCTTCCTGTTTCCATTGATCAGATTGTCGAAACTGGGCGCGCTTGTTTTCAGGCTGGCGCAAACGGGCTGCACTTGCACATTCGCGATGCAGAGGGGCGGCATTCCTTGGATCCCGGGCGGTACGTTGAAACTGTCGCCGCGTTACGGCGGGCCGTTCCCGAACTGGACCTGCAAATCACGACCGAGGCTGCCGGAGTATACGACGTACCCGCCCAAATCGAGTGTCTTGAGAAGGTATGCCCTGATTGGGCCTCGGTTTCCGTAAGAGAGGTCGCGCGGTCACCGGAACTCGCCGATCATGTCTATGGCCTGTGTGCTGCGCAAGGAACACGAGTTCAGCATATCCTGTACGATTCAGAAGATGCCGCCTTGCTGGCGGAATGGACAAAGGCCGGGATTGTGCGCGAAGAACAGGTCCAGCGTATCTTCGTCTTGGGGCGCTACGCGGCTGGTCAACAATCGTCCCCGCAAGAATTGGATCAATTCCCCAAAGGCCAGTCGCCATGGATGGTGTGCGCTTTTGGCCCGCAAGAACATGCGTGTTTGACATATGCGGCCAAGCAGGGCGGCGACGTTCGCGTCGGGTTCGAAAACAGCCTGACTGATGAAAATGGAAATTTTTGGAAGGACAATGCTGCGTCGGTGTCGGCGCTTGTTGCCAAGTTAGAAAGGGCAGTCAAATGAGTCACGTATTTCCACGCCACACGAAATCAGTGTTACCGGTCGCCGCGGGCGGAGATGGGTGTTACCTGATCGACGCACAGGGTCGCCGCTATCTTGATTGCGGTGATGCAGCGGTTTCGTGCCTTGGTCACTCGAACCCATCGGTCATCCGCGCCGTGCAGGAGCAAGTCGAAAAAATCGCTTTTGCCCATACCGGCTTTATGACCTCGGAGCCGGCCGAGGCACTGGCCGACTTGCTGATTGAACACGCCCCCGGTGATCTGGACCGGGTGTATTTCGTCTCAGGTGGGTCTGAGGCGACCGAGGCGGCGATAAAGCTGGCGCGGCAGTACTTTCTTGAGATTGGTCAGCCCGAGCGGCGACATGTGATCGCAAGGCGGCAGAGCTATCACGGCAACACTCTGGGCGCTTTGTCCGCCGGAGGGAACGCGTGGCGGCGGGCGCAATTCGCGCCGATGCTGATAGAAATGACTCACATCGCGCCATGCTATGAATATGCAGAGAAGCCGAACGGTGAAAGCAGCTTTGACTATGGTCAGCGCGTAGCCAATGAACTTGAAACCGAAATCCTGCGGCTAGGTCCTGACACTGTGATGGCGTTTATGGCGGAACCCGTTGTTGGTGCGACTTTGGGCGCGGTCCCTGCGGTTGAGGGGTACTATAAGCGTATTCGTGAAATCTGCGACCAGTACGGGGTTCTTTTGATTTTAGATGAGGTGATGTGCGGCATGGGCCGGACGGGGCACCTGTTTGCCTGCAATCATGATCAGGTGGCGCCGGATATACTTTGCATCGCCAAAGGCTTGGGGGCCGGGTATCAGCCCATCGGTGCGATGATGTGTACAAACCGGATTTTTGATGCGATCCGCGACGGCTCAGGATTTTTTCAGCACGGCCACACCTATATCGGGCATCCGGTTGCAACGGCGGCGGCATTGGCCGTGGTACGTGAACTGACCGCGCATGATCTGCCTGCCCGGGCAGGTGTTATAGGGGACAGGGTTCAATCCGCGCTAGAGGCCGCATTGGGGCAACATCCGAATGTCGGAGACATTCGGGGGCGGGGCTTGTTCCGCGGTATTGAACTTGTTGCGGATCGTGACACCAAGCAACCGTTTGATCCTGCGCTCGGCGTAGCAGGAAAGATCAAAAAGGCCGCATTGGCCGAAGGGCTGATTTGCTATCCGATGTCGGGCACGCGCGATGGACGGTTGGGCGATCACATCCTGCTGGCGCCGCCATTCATTATCGAAGACGAACAGGTTGATGAGATGGTTGGGAAACTGAACAAGGCAATAACAGCCGTTATCTAACGGCACCCGGTTTGGTCACAAAAAAAGCCCCCTCAAATAGGGGGCTTTGAAAAAACAGGTCGGTCAGAAAGTTACTTCTGAGGCAGCGGCCCGATCATCATGATCATCTGCCGGCCTTCCATCTTGGGCATGTTTTCAACCTTGCCCAGATCCTTGATGTCTTCGGCCACGCGTTCCAGCAGCTCACGACCCAGGTTCTGGTGTGCCATCTCACGGCCGCGGAAGCGCAGGGTAACTTTGACTTTGTCACCGTTCTCCAAAAACTTGAACACGTTCCGCATTTTGACATCATAGTCATGGGTGTCCGTGTTGGGCCTAAATTTGACCTCTTTCACCTCGATGACTTTTTGCTTTTTGCGTGCTTCGCTTTCACGCTTTTGCTGTTCATACTTGAACTTGCCGAAATCCATGATCTTGCAGACCGGCGGGTTCGCGTTGGGCGAAATCTCAACCAGGTCAAGCCCCGCATCTGCGGCAAGTTGCATGGCTTTGGCGGGATGAACCACCCCGACATTTTCACCATCAGCGCCTATCAGGCGAATCTCGGGGGCACGGATTTTTTCATTGACGCGCGGTCCGGTGTCTCTCTGCGGCGGCGCGTTGTGGGGTCTGCGAGCTATGGGTTCATTCCTTTGATGATTGCAGAATTTCGAGCCCGAAACCTAGACTGCCCCGCGTCCTGTTTCAAGCGTCATCCGCGTCTAAACAGAGGAAATCTAAGGTTTCGCAGCGGGTTTATGCGCGGGCCGCGATCAATTTGGCGGCCCGGGCGAACGGATCAGCCAACAAAGGCCTTTTCAATCACGAATTCCTTGGGTTCAGAGTTTGCGCCCTCACGCAGGCCGAACTCTTCGAGGATTTCCTTGATGTCCAGATTGAAGGCCAATGAGCCACAGACCATTGCCCGGTCGGTTTCTGGCGTGATGCCGCCTTCGATACCGAGATCGGTGAATACAGTGCCGTCTTTCAGCAGATTGGTGATGCGGCCCATCTTGGGGCTTTGTTCCCGCGTGGTCGTTGGGTAATAGCGGATCTTGTCGGCAAAGCCTTCACCCATCAACTCGGCCAGCAATTCGTCCTGACGGATGTTTTCGATCAGTTGCTTACCATATTCCAGCTCGGCCACTTCCCGGCAGGTATGGGTGATGATGACTTCATCGTAGTCCTCATAGGTTTGCGGTTCACGCAGCAACGAGGCAAAAGGAGCAAAGCCAGTGCCAGTTGCAAAGAACCACAGACGCTTGCCGGGCAGCAGGGCGTCATGCACCAACGTTCCCACGGGCTTGGGCCGAAGGATAATCTGGTCACCCGGTTCGATGTGTTGCAGTTTCGAGGTCAACGGACCGTCTTGCACCTTGATCGAGTAGAACTCCAATTCTTCGTCCCAGGACGGGGACGCGATGGAATAGGCGCGCAGCAGCGGTTTGCCGTTATCGCCCAGCAGACCAATCATAACGAACTCACCCGAGCGAAACCGAAGGCTTGCAGGGCGCGTGACACGAAACGAGAACAGGCTGTCGGTCCAGTGTTTCACGTCGGTAACGGTCTGAGCGTCCGGTAGGACGGGGGCCTTTACGGCGGTTGCTTCGGTCACGGGCTTCATCTCTGTCATCGTTTCACTGCCAGTTGGGTAAACCGACATCTCCGTTTAAACTTTGATCCAAGTCAGGAAAAGGGGGCATATGCCCCCACTTTGCCTTGCAAGCTGGCAGACGCGGTCTTAGCCGCGCAGGCGGGCCTGATAGCTGTGGTCTTTCCAATTCGCACGCGCCAACCACTGTTCTTCTGGCTGACGTGTGGCCAGTTCACTGTCGATTTCGACCTCGTCAAAACCACTACGACGGGCCATTGCGTACTGATCGGCCAGAATGTGGCCTTTGGCGCGCAGACGGCCAGTATATCCTTTTAGGCGCAGGATACGGGCGATGGTAAAACCGCGCCCATCTGCCGATGACGGAAAATCCACGCGGACCATTT
The DNA here is from genome assembly GCF_059610165.1 of Ruegeria sp. YTSA135. Lineage (NCBI taxonomy): Bacteria > Pseudomonadati > Pseudomonadota > Alphaproteobacteria > Rhodobacterales > Roseobacteraceae > Ruegeria > Ruegeria sp. YTSA135. The sequence goes on from NZ_JBXWNC010000004.1 coordinate 81,260, forward strand.
TCGCATTACCTAAACGGTCAACCAGCTCATCAGGGTCGGTATCCGAGGTCACATCCAACGCCACCAAATCATTCGCGGCGTCATCCAGTGTTACAAAGCCATCGGTCCAGTCATCGGGAGCAAACCCGTCATCCGATACGATTACATTCATGTTCTCTCTCCGGCGCGCACCATCTTGCCATCAACAAAATGGATGCCGCACTCTTCCTTGTTCTGGTCGCGCCAACGTCCGGCGCGGGGGTCTTCGCCTTCTTTGACCGGCGAGGTGCAGGGCGCACAGCCGATCGAGGGATATCCTTTGGCCACCAGCGGATGCCTGGGCAGGTTGTTCTCGTCCATATAGGCGCGCACGTCCTCGGGTGCCCAATGCGTCAGCGGGTTAACCTTGATCCGGCCGGTGCCGTCTTCTACCTCAAAGAATTCCAGCGCGGCGCGTGTGCCAGCCTGAAACCGTTTGCGACCTGTAATCCATCCGTCGTATCCCGCCAATGCACGCTGCAACGGGAACGTCTTACGCAGGTTGCAGCACGCATCAGTATCTCGCAGTCGCAAAGCACCGTTTGGGTCATCCCGCTGAATGTCCTCATCTTCGGCGCGGATGATGTGGATGTTTTTCAATCCCAGACGTTCGCTGACCTCCTGCTGGTATTCCAGCGTTTCGGTGAACAGCATCTGGGTGTCCACGAACAACACCGGCGTCATCTTGTCGACCACCGCAGCCATGTGCAGCAGTACGACCGACTCGGCTCCAAAGCTTGAGACTAGGGCAAGCTGCTCGATCTCGTCCAGTGCGCCATGCATGACATCATGGGCGCTATGGTGGCGGAACTTGGCGTTGAGCGCCTCGACCCTTTTGGTTAGTTCACTTCGGTCTTTGCCAAGTTCCGTCTGGATCAGGTCAAGCGGCATTGGCGTGCGCCTCGGGGTACAGCGCCGCCTTGAACGGCGCCATGCCTACACGGCGATAGGTTTGCAGGAATGTCTCCTCACTGCTTTCGCGTTGTTCCAGATAGGCGTCGACAATGCGCTCAACAGCTGGGACGATTTCGTCGTACGCAAACCCGGGACCTGTGCGGTCGCCAATAGCAGCCGTCTCGGTGCCGTCACCGCCCAGCGTGATCTGATAGTTCTCGACTCCAGCGCGATCCAGACCAAGAATTCCGATATGACCCACGTGGTGGTGACCACATGCGTTAATGCAGCCCGAGATCTTGATCTTCAGGTGACCGATATCGTGTTCCAGCTTCAACTCGTCAAAACGGGTCGCGATCTGCTGCGCCACCGGGATTGAACGCGCCGTGGCCAGCGCGCAATAATCCATGCCAGGGCATGCGATAATGTCGCTGATCAGGCCGATATTGGCGGTGGCCAATCCATGCTCTTTCAGTTTCGAGTGGATCGCGGGCAGGTCCGATTTGTGGACATGCGGCAGGATCACGTTCTGTTCGTGGCTGATGCGCAATTCGTCATAGGCGAATTCTTCGGCCAAGTCTGCCATCACGCGCATCTGCTCAGCCGTCGCATCGCCCGGCGTCGCGCCGTGCTTTTTGATTGAGATCGTGACAATCGCGTGGTCGGCATTTTTGTGCGGCGCGATGTTGGTGTCGACCCACGAGCGGAACACCGGATCGTTGGTGTAAGCGCTTTCGAACGACGCAACCGAACCTTCGCGGAAGGCAGGCGGGGCGAAGTGGCTCTTGATTTCTTCCAGCAGGGCCATGTCGGCGCCTTTGAACTGCGGACGCACCTGAAGGAAACGCTCATTCACCTTGGCGCGGATGGTGTCGATGCCATTTTCGTGGACGGTGATCTTGATCCGGGCCTTGTATTTGTTGTCACGGCGACCAATCTGGTTCCAGACTGAAACCGTTGCTTCCAGGTAAGCCAGCAGGTCGTCAAAGGCGACAAACTCGGACAACTCTTTGCCGATCATGGGTGTACGACCCAGACCGCCACCCACGACAACGCGGGCGCCCAGAACGCCGTCGCGTTCGATCAGTTGCAGACCGATGTCATGGGCCTTGATCACGGCGCGGTCGTTTTCCGAGCCGGTGATGGCGATCTTGAACTTCCGCGGCATGAACTGGAATTCCGGGTGGTCGGTCGACCATTGGCGCAGCAGTTCGGCATAGGGCCGGGGGTCTGCGACCTCATCCGCGGCGGCACCGGCAAAATGGTCGGCGGTCACGTTGCGGATCGTGTTACCCGAGGTCTGAATGGCGTGCATGCCAACCTCGGCCAGCGCGTCCAACATATCCGGCACGTCTTTCAGCCTTGGCCAGTTGTACTGGATGTTCTGACGGGTGGTGAAATGGCCATAGCCCTTGTCCCACTTCTCGGCCAGCAGAGCCAGTTGGCGCATCTGCGCACTGGACAGCGTGCCATAGGGGATTGCGACCCGCAGCATGTAAGCGTGCAGCTGCAGATACAGGCCGTTCATCAGGCGCAGGGGCTTGAATTCATCTTCCGTGAGCGAGCCGTCAATGCGGCGCTCGACCTGTGCGCGGAACTGTTTGTTGCGCTCTTCCAGAAAGGCTTTGTCGAACTCGGAGTAGCGATACATGTCTAGCTGTCCTTAGTTGCAGCCCCGAAACCTTGGGGCCTTGAAGAGGAGAATGGGGGCCTTAGGTCAGGCCCGGGGCTGCGTTGCTTTTTCCTGCTTGCCGTGGGCATAGTTGGACGGGCCAGTGCGGCGGAAGTCCTCGCGGAAATGAGTGGGTTCGGGGCCGTTTTCGCTGGCCACAGCGTCAGCGAGGTAGGCACCAACAATGATGTTGGTCTGGCGCTGTGCATCCAAAAGGCGAACCTGCGCATGGGCCTCATCCGTGATCAGTTCGGCCTCAGAAAGGTCGCGCGTCCAGCGGTCTTCACTTGTCAGGTAAATTACGTCACCTTCCAGCAGATCGCTGGCGGTGACCACCTTGGGGGTAAATGTGCGGGGCATCAGGCGTGCTCCTTCTTGAATTCAGTCAGGGCCTGAACCGCGTGGCGCGGTGCGAGACCAAAAAACGTTAGGGTGGGGCCATCCATCTCGGCGGCGCTCAGGTCATTGGGCAACCTGTCCAGATCAGTGGCCAGGATGCGTTGATCAGGGCGAGAGGCGTTTTCAACCAGGGTTATGGGCGTGGCGCGATCCGCACCGTGCATGATAAGGCGACCCTGGATGAACCGCGCGGATTTCTTGCCCATGTAAATCGCTGCAACCGCGCCGGGACGTGCCAAGGCGTTCCAATCGTGATCGGCGAAACCTTTCATGTCATGCCCGGTCAGAAAACGCACCGAAGAATTTCGGCCGCGCTGCGTCAGGCTTTGACCAATACTGGCAACAGCGGCAGACGCCGCGGTGATGCCGGGAACGATCTGCCAGGGGATACCAGCGGCCTCGACCGCTTCGATCTCTTCGTCCAAGCGCCCAAACACAGTCGGATCGCCTGATTTCAAGCGCACGACACGCTGACCTTTTGTGGCGTAATCAACCAGCAGGGCGTCGATGTCTTCCTGTTTCCAGGACGGTCCAAATCCTGCTTTTCCAACATCGACCAGAACTGCCGTTTTTCCAGCCAATCTCAGGATCTCTGCACTGATTAGGCGATCATGCAGAACGACATCGGCGCGTTCGAACGCTTTTATAGCTTTGAGTGTCAGCAATTCCGGATCACCCGGTCCCGCGCCGACAAAGTCGACGTGCCCTGTGACATCATGTGATTGCGTGACCTGCATGTTTCGTTCCACGTTGTTTGACTTAACTCGCAATATAGGAAATATTCCCGCCTAAACGCCATATGAGCGCATAAAAAAGAACAAATGTTCTGTTGCGCCGCGTCTGAAGGACGAAGGTTTCGAAACGAAGGGAAATTTGGAATGTCGGTGCGGATTGATGACACAGATCGGAAAATTCTGGTCGAGCTTCAGCGCGACGCCAGCCAATCGCTGGACGAAATAGCAGCCCGAGTTGGTAGTTCCAAGACCCCGGTCTGGAATCGAATTCGCAAGCTCAAAGGGGCCGGGGTGATTGGTCAGCAAACGGTTTTGCTGGATGCCGAGGCACTGGGATTCGAAGCCACATTCTTCGTTCTGATCCGGACGTCAGAGCATGAGGCGGAGTGGCAGCGCAAGTTTCTCAAAGCCTTGCAAGATAGACCCGAGGTGCAAGAGGCACACCGGCTGGCGGGGGACATTGATTACATCCTCAAAGTGCGGGTCAAGAATGCGAGGGCCTATGACGAGTTTTACCAAACTCTAATTTCTGAGGTGCGGGTTCATAACGTAACGGCCCTGCTGTCGATGGAAGAGATAAAGTCCACCACCATGCTGCCGCTGAATGCGCTCAGCGATAACTGAAGCCAGTCACGCCTTAACCGTCAGGCGCGTTAGCCCGCGAAAGTGATAGGTCTTCGAATAGTTCGGCTCAGCACTCAGGTGGATGTTCGGACACCGCTGAAAAAGAACCTTCAAGGCTAAGCGCATCTCTAGCCGCGCCAAAGGGGCACCGACGCAGAAATGCAATCCGCCCCCGAAGCTGGTATTTGTGACGACCGGGCGAGCTGGATCAAACACATCCGGTTCATTCCAGACTGACGGATCGCGGTTGGCGGCGCCCAGCATCAAGGCGACCTCATCTCCGCGTTTGAACCTGTGACCAAAGATTTCGACGTCTTCATATGCATAGCGTGTGAACATATGCAGCGGAGGGTCAAAACGCAGGATTTCCTCGACCAACTCATCAATGTCATAGGCGCGGGGATCAAGCCCCAGTTGCAGAAGCGTTTTCACACCGTTACCCAAGGAATGAACTGTTGCCTCATGCCCCGCATTCAAAAGCAGGATGCAAGTGGCCACCAGTTCATCGCGCGACAGTTTTTCACCTTCTTCTTCAGCTTCGATCAGGCGGGTAATCAAGTCGTCCTGTGGGTCAGAGCGGCGTTTCTCGATGTAGTCGCTTAGAAAGGTTGTGAACTCCTGCGCCGCATTGGCGGCTTCGTCCTCAGTCTGGCGCGTGCGGCTGGCCTGATACATCGCCACCATCGCATGGGACCACCTTAGCAGGTCGGGTGATTGCTGTTCCGGAACCCCCAACAGCCGGCAGATCGTGATCACTGGGATATGCGTGCAATACGCGTCCAGCAGATCGAAAGGGGCGCTTGGAAAGCGATCGATCAGGGTGTTGCATAGGTCGAGAACAGACGGCTCCAATGCTGCAATTCCGCGTGACGTGAAGGCGCGCATAACCAATGCGCGTAGCCGGGTGTGGCGGGGCGGCTCGGCTTCAAGCAGAGAATGTGCCTCGACGTTCAGCCAGGGGGCAAGGTGCGCGGCTGCGGGTCGCTGAAATTCAACAGGGACCTCTCGACCAAAGCGGCGATCTTTGAGCAGGGCCTGTACGGCCTTGTAGGAAACAGCGGCGACTTTCCGGTAGTCCTCCCAATACACAAGATCCCCGTGCGCGCGAGCCGAATGGTAAAATGGATAGGGATCTTGGACGAATTTCAGATCGACCGGGGATTGAAGCACTGTCTTCATGAAAGGCAGACTTGCCACGCAGCGCGTCGAATGCAAGACCCTAGGGTATGCAGAGGGTTTTGGTGATCCTGGGTTTTTTGGGTGCTGTCGGGCTGTTGTCCGTCGGTGTGTGGTCTTATGGGTATCGACAGGCCTTGTCTCAGCTAAGCGAAAAGGCCGAGGCAGACCTTGAACTGGCCGCAGACCGTTTGACCACACAAATGCAGGTTTATCAGGAACTGGCAGTGTTGATGGCAAGCCATCCGGTCTTGCAAAACCTTGAAACACCGCAGCAACGCCGGCGGGCGCAAGCGATCCTTTTGGATGTCGCCGACAAAACGGCGGCGGTGAACATGATGTATCTGGACCGCAACGGGCAGGTGCTGGCATCGGCGCAACCTACGAACACACTAAATATGGCCGAGGACCTGGCGTTTCAGCGTGCCATGCAAGGGGCACTGGGCAGCGCGCACGGCGTCCTGCCGGTCAGCGGTGACAGGATTTACTCTTATGCAGCACCGACATTTGACGCGGTAGGGCGCGTGGATGGCGCGGTGATGGTGATTGCCGATGTGCAGGACGTCGAACAGACCTGGCGGGGCAGTACCGAGGCGGTGTTCTTTATTGATGGCGAAGGGGTTGTTTTCATCTCAAACCGGTCAGACCTTTTGTTCTGGCGGCGGGTCGAAAGCCAACAAGGTCTTGTGCCAACAGAGGGCGCCGATGTCGACTTCGCCTCGACCTGGGTGGGGCCGCACGAGTTGTGGAAGCTGAACTGGGGCCGGTACTTACCCAAACGCGCGCTGCATCTGATGCTAGAGCTACCCGTCATTGACATGACGGCCGAGGTGCTTGTGGATGTCGCGCCGGCACGTCGGTTGGCGGGCCTGCAAGCTGCCACTGTAGCCGCGATCTGTCTGGCTTTTGGTGCGCTGCTATTTCTGGCGACCGAGAGGCGACGGACACTGGCCGAGGCGAATGCTGTCCTGGAGAGCAGGGTCACGAAACGCACCCGCGCCTTAACCGCTGCAAACACCGCATTGCGCCGCGAGGTTCATGAGCGGCAAGAAGCTGAGGCTGCGCTGAAACATGCGCAAGAGGAACTGATCCAGGCAGGTAAGTTGAGCGCCTTGGGTCAGATGTCGGCAGGGATCAGTCATGAACTGAACCAACCGTTGATGGCGATCCGGCAATTTGCTGACAACGGGGCCGCGTTTCTGGCGCGTGGTCGCGATGAAAAGGCCTCGGAAAACCTGAAGCGCATTTCTGATATGGCAGCCCGGATGGCCAGGATTATTAAAAACCTGCGTGCTTTCGCGCGGAATGAAAGCGAACCTATGGGCAAGGTCGATCTGGTACAGGTCATTGATACGGCGGTCGAGCTGACAGAGGCGCGGTTGAAGTCCGAGGGTGTAAAGATGGACTGGCATCCCCCGAACAACCCAGTGTTCGCCTGGGGCGGAGAGGTGCGCCTTGTGCAGGTTTTTGTTAATCTGATCAACAATGCCGCAGACGCGATGAGCCAGCAGGACGAACGTCTTATCAGCATTTCAGTAAACAACGGTAAAAAACTGGCTGTCACGGTACGCGACATCGGTCCGGGTATTGAAAACACGGAAAAGCTGTTCGAACCGTTTTACACGACCAAGGCCGTTGGATCGTCCGAGGGGATGGGGCTGGGCCTATCGATCTCGTATGGACTGGTGCAAAGTTTTGGCGGCAAGATTCGCGGCGCCAACGCCCAGACAGGGGCTGAATTCACCGTAGAGCTTGAGAGCTATCAGGAAGATGAAGCGGCATGACGCGCAAGGTTCTTTTGGTCGATGACGACGCTGCTGTGCGTGAGGCTTTGGCGCAGACGCTGGAGCTGGCCGACTACGATCCGGTGACGGCTGGGTCTTTCGTGGCGGCCAAGGATCACATTCGTGCGGATTTCCCCGGTGTTATCGTATCGGATATTCGCATGCCCGGACGGGATGGATTTCACCTTTTGACTTATGCAAATGAGGTGGACCCTGAACTTCCGGTTATCTTGCTGACTGGTGAGGGCGATATCCCAATGGCCGTGCGCGCCATGGGGCAGGGGGCGTTTGATTTCCTTGAGAAACCATGCGCTGCGGCTGACCTGCTTGATGTCCTAGGCAAGGCCTTCTCGGCGCGGGCGCAGGTTCTTGAGCAACGCGCCCTGAAACATGAGCTTGAACGCGGAGACCCCGCCGCGCGCATGTTGTTCGGCCTGTCGCCGCAGGCAGAGGCGTTGCGGGACCGTGTCCGCACTGTTGCCCCCACCGGAGCCGAAGTTCTGGTAACTGGCCCCGCGGGGAGTGGGATTTCAAAAGTGGCTGAGGTCATTCATCTGATGTCTCCTCAGGGGCTGGGACCGTTTGTAAAGCGACCCTCGTCCGGACTGACGGCCAAGGAACTGGTGCAGATCTGTGAAGACGCTGCAGGGGGCTCACTCTTTCTGGACGAAATCTCTGCTATGCCCGAGGCAACGCAATATGCAGCGCTGGAGTTGGTCGAGCAGGGCGTGGGTGCGCGTATTCTGGCGGGTACAACGGCCGACTTGTCCGTAATGTCTGCCGAAGGACGGTTTCACGCGGACTTGTTCTATCGGTTGGACGTTATGCGAGTTCGCATCCCATCTTTGGCTGAAAGGCCGGAGGATATACCGGTTCTGTTTCGTCACTATGTTGCGCAAGCGGCAGAACAATCCGGTATCTCGGAGCCAGAGATAACCTCCGATCATCTTGCGTTGCTTATGGCCAGCGACTGGCCAGGCAATGCACGCTCGCTGATGTCTGCTGCGATGCGGTTTGTTTTGGGAATGCCGGAAGAGGTGGCGCAAGCGGCTGATCTGGGTTTGAACGAGCAGATGGCACGGGTTGAGAGGTCTTTACTGATTGCAGCGTTGGGGCGTCATAATGGGAAAGCTTCGGATGCGGCCACGGCGCTCAAACTGCCGCGCAAGACATTCTATGATAAATTGGCGCGGTATCAGATCCGCCCCGAAGACTATCGAAGGTGATCAGAACCTCTCCCGCCACGTTTTGCCGCATTATCATGCGGCAAAACGTGTTGGGCGTGGCAGCCCGCTAACGCGGCCTGCGGTCGTGCATCAAAGAAAAAAGTGATTCCGTGTGAATGATTCGGGAAGAGTGCGAAATACCGCACAAGTGCCTCCTCACCTGTGCGGATTTTCGCACAAGGCTTCTCATTAGGTTTGGAAGAACCTGAGAAATGGCAAATAACGCATTACTTTAAAAAGATAAAAACAATAGCGTTGGACGGTGAAACAAATCATTGAGCCGTGACGTTTGATTCGGTTCACTTCCCGGCATACGGCGCAAGCATGCGTCGAATGACAGATTTGGAAGTCTGGGAGGAAAAGACAGATGAAATTCCTATCAACGGCTGCAACAGCAGTTGCTCTGACTGTAACGGCGACCGCAGGTATCGCGGCCTGTGACGATGGTGAAATTGTCGTAAAGTTCGCGCATGTGACGAACACCGACAAACACCCCAAAGGCATTGCGGCCTCACTGCTGGAACAGCGCGTTAACGACGAAATGAACGGCGTGATGTGCATGGAGGTCTATCCGAACTCCACGCTCTACAACGACGACAAGGTGCTGGAGGCGATGTTGCAGGGTGATGTGCAACTGGCTGCGCCTTCGCTGTCGAAATTCGAGAAGTTCACGAAGCAATTTCGCCTCTTTGACCTGCCATTCATGTTCAAGAACATTGACGCTGTGGACGCGTTCCAGGCGTCAGCCGAAGGGCAAGCCATGAAAGACAGCATGCAGCGCCGCGGCCTGCAAGGGTTGGCCTTCTGGCACAATGGGATGAAGCAGATGTCGGCCAACAAGCCGCTGGTTGATCCGTCTGATGCAAATGGCCTGAAATTCCGCGTTCAATCCTCGGACGTGCTGGTGGCGCAGATGGAGGCCATCGGCGGCAGCCCGCAGAAAATGGCGTTCTCGGAAGTATATGGCGCACTCCAGCAGGGCGTTGTGGACGGGCAGGAGAACACTTGGTCGAACATTTACGGCAAGAAGTTCTTTGAGGTGCAGGACGGCATCACCGAAACCAACCACGGCATCATCGACTATCTTGTCGTGACCTCGGTTGACTGGCTGGACAGCCTTGACCCGGAGGTTCGCGAACAATTCCTCACCATTCTTGGCGAAGTGACCGAGATGCGGAACAAAGAGTCCTTCTCAGTGAACGAAGCGGCCAAAGCCTCGATCACCGAAGCAGGCGGCGTCATTCGTGAACTGACGCCAGAGCAACGTCAGGCTTGGGTGGATGCGATGAAGCCGGTTTGGGAAAAGTTCGCCGACGACGTTGGTCAGGATAAGATCGACGCGGCACAAGCGATCAACGCCGGGTTCTAAACCCCCGGCTCAGGCCGCGCGTCCCAGACTGGGGAGTTATCGACGCGCTGGCCGGGCGGGCCAGGTAATGGTCCGCCCGCTATTATTCTCACAATAAAAATGCGGGGACAGAGGGATGTCTGGTGCGAAATCCGGCCAAGGCGGGCTGGTCGACCATATCGAAGAAACCCTGATTGCGTTGTTGTTGGGCCTTATGACGGCTGTAACGTTTGCCAATGTGATCGCACGGTTCGTATTCAACTCGAATATCCTGTGGGCGCTTGAGCTTACAGTGTTCACATTTGGATGGCTGGTGTTGTTAGGGGCTTCCTACGCGGTAAAAAAACACGCGCATCTGGGCGTTGATGCAATCCTGAACATGCTGGCCCCAGTGCCGAGACGTATCTTGGCGCTGATCGCGGTTGGCTGTTGTCTCGTATTCTCGTTGCTGATGTTGAAGGGCGCCTATGACTACTGGGCGGTGTTTGCCGACCTTCCGCCAACATCAGGCCGCTGGTTCCCGACGGGCTTTAATCTCGACGCACGTAGTCAGAGCTTTTACGAGGTTGATGACATCCCCATGGTCGCACCGCTGCGGTTTCTTGAGGACATGATCAACTACGGCGAATCCTACGAGAAACTTCCAAAGGTCGTTCCCTATTTCATCCTGCCGTTGTCGATGCTGCTGCTGGTGATCCGGTTTGCACAGGTCGCCGTTCAGATATGGCGGGGCGAGACGGATCGGCTGGTGGCCAGCCACGAGGTTGAGGACGAAATCGAAGAAGTGCGCGCTCAGCAAGGGGAGCATGACTGATGGACGTGATACTTCTTTTCTCGATGGTCATCGGCCTGTTGCTGATCGGTGTTCCGATTGCGGTGGCTCTGGGCCTCAGCTCGACCCTGTTCCTGCTGATCTATTCTGACAGCTCTCTGGCATCCGTCGCGGGTACGCTGTTCGAAGCGTTCGAAGGGCACTTCACCCTGCTGGCGATCCCGTTCTTCATTCTGGCCTCGTCTTTCATGACGACGGGCGGTGTGGCGCGGCGGATCATCCGATTCTCGATTGCCTGCGTGGGGCACCTGCCGGGTGGCCTGGCAATTGCCGGTGTGTTTGCATGTATGCTGTTTGCGGCGCTGTCCGGGTCTTCTCCGGCGACTGTTGTGGCCATTGGCTCCATCGTGATCGCTGGGATGCGGCAGGTTGGGTATTCAAAGGAGTTCGCGGCGGGCGTGATCTGCAATGCAGGTACTTTGGGTATCCTGATCCCGCCATCGATCGTGATGGTTGTGTACGCAGCCGCCGTTGAGGTCTCGGTTGGGCGCATGTTCCTTGCTGGCGTCATCCCGGGCCTGATGGCGGGGCTTATGCTGATGATCACCATTTACGTCATGGCAAAGGTCAAGGACTTGCCGAAAGGTGACTGGAAGGGGTGGAGTGAGATATTTGTCTCGGCACGAGAAGCCGGTTGGGGTCTGTTCCTGATTGTCATCATTCTGGGCGGTATCTATGGCGGGATTTTCACCCCGACCGAGGCCGCAGCGGTGGCTGCTGTTTACGCCTTTTTCATAGCAAGCTTTGTCTACAAGGACATGGGGCCGCTTAGCACCGAGGATGGCGCAGCTAACCTGTCCCTGATGAAAAAGCCCTACGCGTTGATCACAGCCTTTTTCCACCCGGATACGAAGCATACACTGTTCGAGGCGGGCAAACTGACCGTCACGCTTCTGTTCGTCATCGCCAACGCGCTTATCCTGAAACACGTGCTGACCGATGAGCAGGTGCCCCAGCATATCGCCAGTGCCATGCTGTCAGCTGGATTGGGACCGATTACCTTCCTGATCGTGGTGAACGTGATCCTTCTGATCGGCGGCCAGTTCATGGAGCCTTCGGGCTTGTTGGTCATCGTAGCGCCGCTGGTGTTCCCGATCGCGATCGAACTGGGAATCGACCCGATCCATTTGGGTATCATCATGGTTGTGAACATGGAGATTGGGATGATCACACCGCCGGTTGGTCTGAACCTGTTCGTGACATCGGGCGTGGCGGGCATGCCGATGATGAGCGTCGTCAAGGCGGCGTTGCCGTTCCTGGCCGTGCTCTTCGTTTTCCTGATCATGGTGACATACATACCGTGGATTTCGACCTTCTTGCCCAATACCTTCATGGGGCCGGAAATCATAACGAACTAGCGGGCTTGACCGGTTAAAGACGAGGCCGGGTCCTAAAAAGGGCTCGGCCTTATTCATCTCTATGGCCGTTGAAACAACCCCGCGCGCAGCCTCTATTGTCAGACAGTTTCCCAACGCAATTGGCGACACGTCATTGAAGCCGCGCGATGAGTGCTTACCTTGAGCGCTGAGGACGACCTCCCCATAACGGGCAATCATTCGGGACGACCCGAAAGATAATCAGGTGTTCTCATGTCCTGGATATTGTTGTTGTTTGCCGGCCTTCTGGAGATTGTTTGGGCAGTTGCCACGAAGCAATCCGCCGGTTTCACGCGAATTTGGCCGACTACCATCATGGGCGTATCAATGCTCGGATCGTTCGGATTGCTGGCGATGGCGATGCGCACACTTCCGCTTGGCACTGCGTATGTTATCTGGACCGGCATCGGTGCAGTCGGAGCGTTCCTGGTCGGGGCAATCTTTTTGGGTGAGGCTGTAACGCCGCAGCGCATCCTTGCAGCCACCCTGATTGTAACAGGTTTGGTGGCCATGAAACTCGCATAGACACAAAAACAAACCCAGCCGTCACTGCGACGACTGGGATCAATCAAGCAAAAGCCTTATTTTCCTGCGTGGTGTCGGGACCAAAAAATCAGGCTGCTTCCAGAGCTTTGACGATGTCCGAAAAATTAGACGCTTTCAGGCTGGCCCCACCGACCAACGCACCATCCACATTCGGCACGCCAAAAATATCCGACGCATTGTCTGGTTTGACTGATCCGCCATAAAGCAGAGGCACAGATTGGGCGGTTTCTTTGCCGAAACGTTGGTCCAACAGGGCGCGAATGAAATCGTGAGCTTCTTGGATGTCGCTCAGTGATGGAACCTTGCCTGTGCCGATTGCCCAGATTGGTTCATACGCGACTACTAGGTTATCACCTGTTGATTGGTCCGGAACCGAGCCAGCTATTTGATCGGCAATAACGTCCAGTGTCTTGGCGGTCTCGCGTTGCTCCAGGCTTTCGCCGACGCAGACAATCGCCTTTATCCCTGCACCCATAGCCGAGCTAGCCTTGGCACGAACGGTTTCATTTTGTTCACCGTGATCCTCTCGCCTCTCAGAGTGGCCCACGATGACTGCGCTTGCCCCTGCGTCGACCAGCATGTCAGCGCTGATATCTCCCGTATGCGCGCCCGAAACCGCTGTGTGGCAATCCTGCCCACCAACTGAAACGCTCGTTTCCCGAACAATACCTGCGGCGCGATGCAGCAGTGTGGCCGGCGGGCAAATCAATATGTCGATATCCGACGAGGGGAAATTCCGGGCCAAAACCTCCAGCTCACTCAGCGCCGCTGAGGTGCCATTCATCTTCCAGTTTCCAGCCGCAAGCTTGCGCCTCATATCCCGATCTCCGTGAATTTCGTATGTCGTGGAACCGGATAGCACCGCCAGTAACGCCTGACAATTGTGGTTGCACAGTGAGTGCCAAATCGGCAGTATCCGCGCGAAAGTTTGGCTGGAAAAAAATGATCAACAACCTTGATCTGAGGAAGTTGGATCAGCGCGATCCTGACGAGTTACGAAAGCTACTGCACGCTGTGGCTGGGGTAGGTTTCCTGACGGTCTCGAATACTGGATTGGATGGTGATCGCGTACGCCAGGTTCTTACGGCCTACAGTGATTTTTTCCATTTGCCCGAAGTGGAAAAGCAGAAGGTCGATATGTCGGTAACCGGGGCCAACCGTGGTTGGGGCGCGCCGCGGTCCGAACAGGTCGATCCGGACGCCAATCCGGACTTTAAGGAAGTGTTCGACTGTGGCAATGAACTGCCTGCGGGTAGCCCTTATTCCGATCTGAGCGTTTATGCCCCCAACCTTTGGCCGCAATCGCCACCCGGATTCAAAGAGACGATACAGACCTATTTCAAGGACGCCAGCGCAGTGGCCATGCGGGTGTTACGAGCTATCGCCGTGGCACTGGGGCGCGAGGCTGACAGTTTTGACAACGCGTTTGACGCACCGATGGCACTGCTGCGAGGAAACTATTATCCGAAACGTCCGATTTGGGCCGGAGCACTCGATTTCGGGATCGGCGCGCATACGGATTATGGTTGCCTCACTTTGTTGGCCACGGATGGAACCGCAGGTTTAGAGGTTCGAATGCCCGACGGCAGATGGGAAGCGGTTGAAGCCGAGCCTGGGGTATTCGTCGTAAACTTCGGTGAAATGTTAGAGTTCTGGACGGGTGGCCAAGTCAAAGCCACGTTGCACCGGGTGGTTGGCGGGGTCGAGGAGCGGCTGTCCGTACCGCTATTCTTCAACCCGTCCTACGACACCAATGTCGCACCGCCCGGATCGGGTGAAAGAGTTTTGGCAGGCGAACACCTTACACGCCGTTTCAATGAAACGTATCTGCACCTGCAGGTGTCTTAAAGTTGGGAGGAGAGCCCTTCATCGAACTTGATCGACTCGCCACAGCCACAGGCGTCGACGACATTCGGGTTGCGGAACTTGAAGCCCGATTCTAACAGCGAGACCTCATAGTCGATTTCAGTCCCGAACAGGAACATCTGCGCCATTGGTGCAATGATGATTTTGGCTCCATCCTGCTCGACAACCTCGTCATTGGGGTCGGGTTCGTCAACGTAGTCCATGGTGTATTCCATGCCGGCACAGCCGCCTTTCTTGACACCAATACGCAAGCCCGCATGGTTGCCTGACTTCATCAGCCGGGCAATCTGCTCTGCCGCCTTGGGCGTAATGGTTACGGCCTGTTTGCCGGGAATGCCGAACATTTTGATCTCCGTTGTCGCGCGTTGCTTTTAATCTAGTATCGACGCCGCGAAGGCTCAAGGCATAGCTGGGGCGCTCTGTTCTCTTTTGCTGTGCTGAGGGGAAAGGTGTTGCGTTTTTTTCCGCCCTGACCTTAGCTGAATGCACAAAAAATTCTTACGAAATGGGTTGGTGCTCAGATATGAAAAATCAAAAAATTACGTTTACAAACAATAACGTGTCATTGGTTTTGACAGTTGTTACACTGACTGCAAGTAGGGCTTTTGCTGAAAGTGCTCAAAAAGTACATCCTGTCAACTGCGCCACTGCCGAAGGAGATCTGAGGGCGATAGCAGCTAAAAAAGCATGCCGAGGATCAGCAGGTTGAAAGTGTGGTCGCAATTACGCCAGCGGGTGCGCTATTGGGTTTGGTGACTGGAACTGAACAAAAGCGTCTGTCCATGCTATCAGGCGACTATGTTAAGGCTTTGGATGAACGTGCGTCAGAAATAAAGACCAAGTGCGGCGTGCAGTAAGCTGTTTTTACGAACAACTTTCAATTTTTTAAGCGCTAACATTCGATATTTAGGCGCGGACCATGCTGGCAACAGCAGACATACTGCAAAACCTTCACTCGTGCTGGTTAGTTTACATAAAGCCCAGTTCCAGACGCGCCTCATCAGACATCATGTCCATTCCCCAGGGCGGCTCCCACGTCAGTTCAACGTCAACCTCTTTGACACCCGCGACGGGTTCAATCGCTTCTACGATCCATCCTGGCATTTCGCCTGCAACCGGACAGCCGGGCGCTGTCAGTGTCATGATGACTTTCACCGCGTTCTCAGAGGTGATGTCGATCGTGTAGATCAGACCCAAATCATAAATGTTCACCGGTATTTCAGGGTCGAAAACCGAACGGCAGGCTTCTACCACTGAGTCGTACAGGGGGTGCTCAACGCTAGAGGGCGCGATCAGCGGCGTGCCTTCCAATTGTTCACTCGGATGAGTCATTCGTGCCTCAGATCTGTTTCCTGAGTTATATAGTAAAGGATTTTGGCAACGTCCAGTGGTGCAATATCGCTATCGAACAGCATCTGATGCGATTAGTCGTTTATGTCATGCCGAAAAGTTTTCACCTGACCGCGAGGCAGGGCGTATACGCGCCGCAAGAGCAACCAGGCGACCAACGACAGCGCCGCAAAAATCATCAACAAAACGGGCAGTGACGGTGAAATTCCAGGTATGAGAAGCAGCAAACCAGTCACAGCAGCGCCAATTGCAAAGCCTAGAAAGATAAAGCCGGGCAGGGCGATCTCGAGTATGGCTAACAACAGCGCCCCAGCTAGCCAGATCCACCAGGTCATCCAGAAGAGATCAGCCATTATTTACCTCCTTTCAGCATCTTGAAGGCATCGCCAAAGGCTTCTAGCGCGTTGGCGGGCACGACGATCGTTTGCGATCCGGTACCATTACCTAGTGCATTCAGCGCCTCGACCTGTTTCAGCGCAACCTGGTATTGCGCGGCCTCCATGCCATTGTCCTGAATGGCCTTGGCAACAACTCCCGTTGCATAAGCTTCTGCGTCCGCTTGTATGCGGCGGGCCTTGGCCGATTGTTCAGCCGCATAAAGCTCGGCATCGGCCTGCAATTCGACAGCACGTTTTTGTCCTTCCGCTTCGGTAACCTGTGCACGGCGGGCGCGCTCTGCGTTCAGTTGTTGCAGCATCGCATCGCGGGTGGCCTGATCCAGATTGACGTCCAGAATCTCGGCGCGGGTGACTTCAATACCCCAATCGTCGACCGCAGTTTCCACACTTTCCTGGATTCGAGCGATTAACTGCGACCGGTTCGACTGGACCTCGTCCAGATCCATTTTACCTATCTCCGCCCGCACGATGCCTGCGACCGTCGTTGCAATGGCACCATCTACGTCACGGATACGATACACTGTCTTTTCCGGTTCGAGAATGCGGTAAAACACGGATGTGTCGATCTGGACCAGAACGTTGTCCTTAGTGATTGCGTCCTGCGTTGCGTTGGGTAGCTGGCGCTCTAGAATCGATATCTGATGACGCGCAACATCCAGAAAAGGAACGATAAAATTGATACCGGGGCCAAGCACCGAGTGCAGGCGCCCGAACCGCTCGACCACGAATTTTTCAGATTGCGGAACAATCTTCACACCTTTGAAGATGACAATGACGATCAGGACCGCTGCCAGCAAGTAAATGATGTTTGACGTCAGCAATCCAACAATCTGATCTTCGGTCATGTCTGCCCTCATTTTTTGTGTACTGTTGTATACATTTAGGAGTTGAGTCGCACAAATTCAACTTCGGTATGAGGGAAACGGGCGTAAATACAAGTCATTGACGCGGTAGATACACAGCGGAAGTTCACGATTGTGACTGCTTTGCATCCCGTTTTGCGCTCGGGTTCAAATGGTTTGAAACACAATGGCGGCAGAGATAAGGCACAGGTAAATCGAATGCGGCGCTGCCCGGACCGTTGGGTTGCAATAACCTAGCAGATCAGGCAAATGCTGCCCGGTTCAGTGACCCCGAGGCATCCAGATGACCAAGCGTTTTTCCTTTGACCTGAAAGCCACCGACGGCAAGGCCAGAACGGGCGTTATCAACACGCCACGCGGCGAAGTACGCACACCGGCTTTCATGCCCGTCGGCACTGCGGCGACGGTCAAAGCGATGATGCCCGAAAGCGTTCGCGCAACGGGCGCTGATATTCTGTTGGGCAATACCTATCACCTGATGTTGCGGCCAACGGCCGAGCGGATCGACCGGCTGGGTGGTCTGCATAAATTCATGAACTGGGAACGTCCCATATTGACAGACTCGGGCGGGTTTCAGGTCATGTCGCTGGCGGGGTTGCGAAAGCTCACTGAAAAGGGCGTGACGTTCAAATCACATATCGACGGGTCAAAACACGAACTGACACCCGAACGATCGATGGAGATTCAGCGGCTGTTGGGTTCGGACATCGTGATGTGTTTCGATGAATGTCCTGCCTTACCCGCTGACCGGGAACGAATTGCCGAGTCGATGCGCCTGTCGATGCGATGGGCCGAGCGGTCGCGCGAAGCGTTCGGGGATCGTCCGGGCCACGCACTGTTTGGCATCATGCAGGGCGGGCTAGAGCAAGACCTGCGCGAAGCAAGCGCTGAGGCGCTTCGGAAGATCGGTTTTGAAGGTTACGCCGTTGGTGGTCTGGCTGTGGGTGAGGGGCAGGAGGCCATGTTCGGTTGCCTCGATTACGCACCAGATTTCCTTCCGGTTGATAAGCCCAGATACCTCATGGGAGTTGGCAAACCGGATGACATCGTCGGCGCAGTCGCACGCGGGATCGACATGATGGATTGTGTTCTGCCGTCGCGCTCAGGCCGCACTGGGCAAGCATTCACTCGACACGGTGTGGTGAATATCAAGAACGCTCGCCATGCGGACGATCCGCGACCGTTGGACGAAAACTGCTCGTGTCCGGCATGTTCGAACTATTCGCGCGCCTACTTGCATCACGTGTTCCGTTCGAACGAGATGATCTCAGGAATGTTACTTACTTGGCACAACCTGCACTATTTCCAAGAAATCATGCAGGGCATGCGCGACGCAATTGCAGCTGGGACTTTTGAGGCATGGCAAGCAGAGTTCCATGCGCAGAGGGCGCAGGGCGATATTGAGCCGCTGTGACGGGATGCTCGTTTCGGCCTTGGTTTTTCCTTTAAGCCATCAAACTGCCTGCGGGTTTACACGCAAAATGAACCCGCCAAATCAGGTGAATTCCTTTTCGAAACATCGAATATGGACGCGAACAAGCAAACCGAGATTGTCACGACATTTTTTTACCGCGAGTAGTTGACCCATTTTGCTAAATTCGGTGGATATATGCACCGGATGCCTTGCAGTCCGGAAAAGCTCGGGTCATTCTGACTCCTGACAATTGGCGGTAAGGTTGAAAAAGGGCATCGCGGCCCCACCTTTATCGTCCAAGACAGGAGATGGCCAAAGGTTGCCTCAGAAGGGACCAGAGCCATCTTGCCAACGATAAGGATTGAGCATGCAAGAGCCCCTTAACTCTTCGTACCCCGTACTTCCGCTGCGCGATATCGTGGTTTTCCCGCATATGATCGTGCCGCTGTTCGTGGGTCGGGAAAAATCCGTCCGCGCGCTGGAAGAAGTGATGCAGGACGACAAGCAAATTTTGCTGTCCAGCCAAATTGATCCGGGCGACGATGACCCGACGACCGACGGCATCTTCCGCGCCGGGGTTTTGGCGAACGTCCTGCAACTGCTGAAATTGCCCGATGGTACCGTGAAGGT
The DNA here is from genome assembly GCF_059610165.1 of Ruegeria sp. YTSA135. Taxonomy (NCBI): domain Bacteria; kingdom Pseudomonadati; phylum Pseudomonadota; class Alphaproteobacteria; order Rhodobacterales; family Roseobacteraceae; genus Ruegeria; species Ruegeria sp. YTSA135. Next base: position 100,410 of record NZ_JBXWNC010000004.1, read on the forward strand.
CCTTGTTGAAGGACAGGCGCGCGTTCAGATCACCGAGTTTTTGGAAAACGACGAGTTTTTCGAAGCTCGTGCAGAGTATCTGACTGAAATTCCAGGCGACGTTACGACAACCGAAGCGTTGCTGCGCACAGTTGCCGATGAGTTCGAGCGCTATGCCAAAGTGCGCAAGAACATCCCTGAGGAGGCCTTGTCCGCTGTCGGAGAAACGACAGAACCGGCGAAATTGGCTGATCTCGTCTCGGGCCACTTGGGTATTGAGGTCGAGCAAAAGCAGGAACTTCTGGAAACCCTCAGCGTTAGCGAGCGGCTTGAAAAGGTCTATGGCTTGATGCAGGGCGAAATGTCGGTTCTGCAGGTCGAGAAAAAGATCAAAACGCGCGTAAAATCCCAAATGGAGAAAACGCAGCGCGAGTACTATCTGAATGAGCAAATGAAGGCCATTCAGAAAGAGCTGGGCGATGGCGAGGACGGCTCGAACGAAGTGGCCGAGCTGGAAGCTAAGATCGCTGAAACCAAGCTGTCGAAAGAGGCGCGCGAAAAGGCAGAAGGTGAGCTGAAAAAGCTGCGCAACATGAGCCCGATGTCCGCCGAGGCGACGGTTGTGCGCAACTATCTGGATTGGATCCTGTCGCTGCCGTGGGGCAATAAATCCCGCGTTAAAAAAGATCTTGGCCGCGCGCAGGATATTCTGGATGCCGATCACTATGGCCTTGAAAAAGTCAAGGAACGGATCGTTGAATATCTGGCTGTCCAGCAGCGTTCCAAAAAGCTGAAAGGCCCGATCTTGTGCCTTGTCGGCCCGCCGGGTGTGGGTAAAACCAGCTTGGGCAAGTCGGTGGCAAAGGCAACGGGACGCGAGTTTATTCGTATCTCGCTTGGCGGCGTACGTGATGAATCCGAGATTAGGGGCCACCGCCGGACCTATATCGGCTCGATGCCGGGCAAGATCATCCAATCGTTGAAAAAGGCAAAAACCACGAACCCGCTTATCCTGCTCGATGAGATCGACAAGATGGGTCAGGATTTCCGTGGTGACCCCGCCTCGGCTATGCTTGAAGTGTTGGACCCCGAACAGAACAGCACGTTCATGGACCACTACCTTGAGGTCGAATATGACCTGTCCAACGTGATGTTCCTGACGACGTCAAACAGCTATAACATGCCCGGGCCACTGCTGGACCGGATGGAGATCATTCCGCTCGCCGGTTATACCGAAGAGGAAAAGAGTGAGATCGCGAAACAGCACCTGATCAGCAAGCAGGTCAAGAACCATGGTCTGAAGGCCAAGGAATTTGAACTCACAGACGAGGCGTTGCAGAAGATCATCCGCACTTACACGCGCGAAGCAGGTGTACGGAACCTTGAGCGCGAGATCGCCAAGGTGGCCCGTAAATCGCTGACCAAGATCATCAAGAAAGAGGCTGAGTCCATAACGGTAACCCCCGAAAACCTTGATGAGTTCCTGGGCGTTCCAAAGTACCGGTACGGCTTGGCCGAGCAGGATGATCAGGTTGGCGTTGTTACCGGTCTGGCCTACACATCCGTGGGCGGCGACCTACTGCATATCGAAGCGCTGAAGCTGCCCGGTAAGGGCCGGATGAAGACCACCGGTAAGCTGGGCGATGTTATGAAGGAGTCCATTGACGCCGCGTCGTCTTATGTTCGGTCGATCTCGCCCCAGATCGGGGTGAAACCGCCGAAATTCGATTCTTTGGATATCCATGTCCACGTGCCGGATGGAGCAACGCCCAAGGATGGCCCCTCTGCCGGGTTGGCGATGGTAACCTCGATAGTATCCGTGCTGACCGGCATTCCGGTGCGAAAAGACATCGCTATGACTGGCGAGGTGTCCTTGCGTGGCAATGCGATGCCGATTGGCGGATTGAAAGAGAAACTGCTGGCGGCCCTTCGTGGTGGTATCAAAACAGTGCTGATACCAGAGGAAAACGAAAAGGACCTGGCCGAGATACCGGACAACGTGAAAGAAGGGCTGGAAATCATCCCTGTCACCCACGTTTCCGAGGTTCTCAAGCACGCCTTGGTGAGTGTACCAGAGCCTGTCGAATGGGACGAGGCGGCGGAAGAGGCTGCCGCAGCCGCAGCCAAATCGGCGGAGAACTCAGGGCCGTCTCAGACAGCACATTGACACAAAGTAAAGGCGGGTTCATCCCCGCCTTTTTTGTTCCCGAAAGCTCGCGATCTGTTTCGTTTCTGTGTTCTTGAGCTCTTTCCGCTACTACACTTGGCGGTCGGAAACGTAATGTGTTCGATCGCGTGTTTGCAGAACAAGTTTCGTATCAACCGACCAAATGCGGAAGTGATCGTTCAACTATCTGGAAATCGCAGAGAAGTTAGGCGGTGTGGCCTAACCGAACTGTAGGTGCGTCCAGATAGCGAATACCGGAAAAATGGTGGGTGATAAGAGATTTGAACTCCTGACATCTTCGATGTGAACGAAGCGCTCTACCACTGAGCTAATCACCCGTAAGGACGCGTAATACATAGAGTTTGGAGGGCTTGCAAGAGCGCCAAAAGCCCAATTCTTCAAGTGGCTCAAACCAGACAACGAGCGGTGCGAAACTGCTGCCTCTCGCATACGGGTCTGGTTCTAGAGAATGAAATCGTTTTCGGTCAGGTCATGCAGACCTGCCAGCTTGATAACCATTTCCGCGTCGCTGTCGCCATCAGTATCGACATAGACCAGCGTTTGATCCAAGTCGTTATTTGCATAATCCTGCTTTACGTAGTAGATTTCGCCTTCATCCGATGAGCTGATCGGAGTTTCTCCATTAAAAATAAAGGCTTCATTGCCACCAAGAACACTGCTGGCGTCGATTGCGCTTAGATTGATTTTGTCCTCGCCCCGAGTGAAGTCCGTGATCTTGTCGGCCAAGGCCCCTCTTTCGCCACTGTCAGTGATGTCGTTGAAAACGAAGGTGTCCGTGCCAGCGCCACCGGTCATCGTATCCACGTCAGCGCCACCAGTGATCAGGTCGATCCCCATGCCGCCGAAGATTGTGTCATTGCCGTTTCCGCCGTCAATGGTGTCAGCGCCTTTACCGCCCCTTAGGGTATCCCAGCCGTTGTCGCCCGTAACGGTATCCTTACCAGCGCCTCCCTTCAGCAGATCCGCGCCTTTGCGACCAACAAGTGTGTCGTATCCGTCGCTTCCGATAAGGGTATTTGCCTGATCATCGCCTGAGAGTTGATCGTCTTGAGCAGTACCAGTGACATTTTCAACCAAATTGATTGTATCAATGCCGTAGCCGGTGTTCTGAGCCGTCGTGACAGATAGGTCGACGTTTGCGCCGACAGAACCGTTGAACGAGAGCGTATCAATATCTTCGCCGCCTGTTATGGTGTCGTTGCCATCACTGTCTTTGACGACGAAATTGTCCCATCCAGCACCGCCCGTAATCGTGTCATCGCCTTGACCACCAATCAGATAGTCGTTTCCCTGACCGCCTTTTATGGTGTCGTTTCCGTCGCCGCCAGCAACCGTGTCATTGCCCGAATTGCCAATCATCAAATTCGCAACATCATTGCCGTACAGGAAGTCACCGGCGTTTCCTCCGATGGCGTTTTCGATGACAACCCCGTTGGCGATCGTGAAACCACCGCTGACACCAAAGGCATACGAAGGCGATCCCCCGGCATCATGGCCTTCCAGATCAGCTGCTTTCAAGCTGATCAGAACGCTTTTCGACAAGCCGCTGGCCGAAATTGCATCTGTTCCACCTGTATCCCAGATTGCTTTCCAGTAAGTGCCAGGCGCATTGGAACCTTTCAGAGAATACACATTATCGCCGGTATTGTTCTCAGCAGTTCCGTAAATCGCCTGAAGCGCCGCGATGTCCAGCGCCATGGGTGACGCCACGCCGCCAAACTTGAACGACGGCAGGGGGACTTTCTGCGGATAGCCTGAATTATACGACATGATTGTGTACACGGCCTGGTTCTGACCATCCGTTCCGTAGTCATTGAAGGGTTGGGTTACACCATCGTAAATCGTTGAACTGCCGCCTGCGTCATGCGGGTGTGCCAGGCCAAGGCCGTGCATGATTTCGTGCAGGATGATTGCGAACCCTTCACCGCCTTTGGCGAGCGCTTCCCGACTAAAGAAAGGTGAGTCATATGCGAACAACCCGAACAGGGTGTCGATACCAAAGTCCTGTTGATACGGGGGCGTGTCGCCCGGAATCTGGTGAAAGCCCGCCGCGCCACCAAGGTCATCGGTGGTCACCAAACCCCACGAGATGTTCTCGTAGTAGGGTGTCCCTTGAGGAGCAAGGAAACCAACCTCGACAAAGTCAATTGGGATGAACGTTTCAATGACCGCGACTGCTTCGCGGAAGGCTTGTTTCTCATACTCAAAAAAATCTGCGAAACCCTGAACTGAAGAATCCGAAAAAGAATAGGTGATAGTGCCGGCTGGCCCCCCCACATTTGTTCCGATGTTCCATGAGGTTCCCCAGATTATTCCGTCCAGGTACTCGTAGCCGGTAAAATTGGCACCCGGATAAAGCTCGTTAACAACTGACATTCTTTCAATTCCATCCGTTAAAACACAGCGAAGGGGCAGCGTTGCTTGTTGACGCTTCGGGTTTCGTAACAAATTTGGAAACCACAGCTCTTTTTTGTTCAGATTGTTCCACGGCGAAGCTTTCTGGTGCAAGTAAATTGCACGATATCTTTGGCTGCGAGGAATGGTGTCGTCTCATGCTCACGCAATCTGGCCAACAAATGCTTTAAAGGTTTTGCACGTTAAGCCACCATCGCTTGCGGTCTAGCCTGCGAACCGGGGCAGCGCGCACTCAGAGTTTTCTGAGCCAAGGCACTGCAGGCTCCAAACCCTGCAGGTGGCTGCACAGCCGTTCAGGCAGCAACAAGTTTCCAAGAAGACAGTGCACAAGTTGAGAAACATTTTTTGTGTTCTTCAAAAAAACTTCAAAACGCCGCTTGACGATGTGCAACCGTAGCCATAATACACCCCAACGTTCAGCAACGAACGGGCAGCGGGCGGTTGTAGCTCAGTTGGTTAGAGTACCGGCCTGTCACGCCGGGGGTCGCGGGTTCGAGCCCCGTCAACCGCGCCATCGCTGTCAGCCTTTGATCCGGGCCAATGGATCAGACATAGACCCTAATGCGCGGTTGTAGCTCAGTTGGTTAGAGTACCGGCCTGTCACGCCGGGGGTCGCGGGTTCGAGCCCCGTCAACCGCGCCACGTTCTTCAGGTATGATCAAATATTAACCCCTCCTTCGGGGAACCTGATCGGATATGGATCACGTTGTCAGGAGATGTCGGCAATAATTCGTTCGTTCACACTTTGTTCTAACTTTTCTGTTGGAGACTCGTTGCTGCTCGCCTATTTCTAAGACACTTGTGTCTTGGGGGCCAAAATGGCTGAGCTGAAGAATATCGAAGTGCGCGGCGCGCGTGAACATAACCTCAAAGGCATCGACGTGGATATTCCGCGCGATCAGTTGGTGGTGATCACCGGGCTGTCGGGCTCGGGCAAGTCTTCACTGGCATTCGATACGATTTACGCGGAAGGCCAGCGTCGCTATGTCGAAAGCTTGTCGGCCTATGCACGCCAGTTTCTTGATATGATGGAAAAGCCAGATGTGGATCATATCAGCGGCTTGTCCCCGGCGATTTCGATTGAGCAGAAAACAACCTCAAAAAACCCGCGTTCGACGGTTGGGACAGTAACCGAGATTTACGACTATTTACGTCTTTTGTTCGCACGTGCCGGCACGCCCTACAGCCCAGCGACCGGTTTGCCGATCGAGGCACAGCAAGTGCAAGACATGGTCGATCGGATCATGACCATGGAGGAGGGCACGCGTGGCTATCTTTTGGCGCCCATCGTGCGCGACCGTAAGGGCGAATACAAAAAGGAATTCCTAGAACTGCGCAAGCAGGGTTTCCAGCGCGTGAAAGTGGATGGTGAGTTCTACGAACTTGACGAACCGCCAACGTTAGACAAGAAATTCCGCCACGATATTGATGTTGTGGTCGACAGGCTTGTCGTTCGCGACGGGATGGAGACGCGGCTGGCCGACAGCCTGCGCACCGCTCTGGACCTTGCGGATGGCATTGCGGTTCTGGAGACTGCACCGCGTGAAGGTGACCCAGAGCGTATCACGTTCAGCGAGAATTTTGCCTGCCCCGTCAGCGGCTTCACGATCCCCGAGATTGAACCCCGCCTGTTTTCGTTTAACGCCCCTTTTGGTGCGTGCCCGGACTGCGACGGGTTGGGGGTCGAACTGTTTTTTGACGAACGGCTTGTAGTCCCTGACCAAACGTTGAAGCTCTACGATGGGGCATTGGCACCGTGGCGCAAGGGAAAGTCGCCGTATTTCCTGCAAACCATTGAAGCTATTGCGCGCCACTACGAATTTGACAAGAACACCCCGTGGAAAGACCTGCCCGAGAAGGTGCAGCAGGTATTCCTGCGTGGCTCTGGCGATGAGGAAATCCAGTTTCGCTATGATGAAGGTGGCCGGGTCTATCAGGTCACGCGCAGCTTTGAAGGCGTCATTCCGAACATGGAGCGCCGTTACCGTGAGACGGACAGCGCCTGGATTCGTGAGGAATTTGAGCGCTATCAAAACAATCGCCCTTGCGGTACCTGCCACGGCTACCGGCTTCGGCCCGAGGCGTTGGCTGTAATGATAGCCGGGCTTCACGTGGGGCAGGTGGTTCAAATGTCGATCAAAGAGGCTTTGGCCTGGGTCGAAGATGCGCCAAACCATCTGAGCGTTCAAAAGAACGAAATTGCGCGAGCTATTCTGAAAGAAATCCGCGAAAGGCTCGGCTTTCTGAATAATGTGGGGTTGGAATATCTTACACTGTCACGTTCAAGTGGCACGTTGTCCGGTGGGGAAAGCCAGCGCATCCGCTTGGCAAGTCAGATCGGGTCGGGCCTGACCGGCGTTTTGTACGTACTGGACGAGCCCTCAATCGGGTTGCACCAACGCGATAACGACCGCCTGCTTGGCACTCTGAAAAATCTCCGTGATCAGGGCAACACCGTGATCGTAGTGGAGCACGATGAGGAAGCCATCCGCGAGGCTGATTACGTTTTTGATATTGGTCCCGGGGCGGGCGTACATGGTGGTCAGGTGGTCAGCAAAGGTACACCCACGGAGATCGCATCCGACGCGGCCTCGTTGACTGGTCAGTATTTGGCGGGTACGCGTGAAATTCCCATTCCGACCGAGCGGCGCAAGGGGAATGGGAAAAAAGTCTCGGTCGTTAAGGCGACAGGAAACAACCTAAAAAACGTCACTGCCGATTTCCCTCTTGGTAAGTTTGTCTGCGTGACCGGTGTGTCTGGCGGTGGAAAATCGACCCTGACGATCGAAACGTTGTTCAAAACAGCGTCGATGCGCTTGAACGGGGCGCGGCAAACTCCGGCACCTTGTGAAACGATCAAAGGTCTGGAACATCTGGACAAGGTGATTGATATCGACCAGCGGCCCATCGGCCGAACTCCGCGTTCAAATCCAGCGACTTACACCGGGGCTTTCACGCCAATCCGCGACTGGTTCGCCGGTTTACCCGAAGCCAAAACGCGCGGTTACAAGCCTGGCCGCTTTAGCTTCAACGTCAAAGGTGGTCGATGTGAGGCGTGCCAGGGCGATGGCGTCATTAAAATCGAGATGCACTTCCTGCCTGACGTCTATGTCACCTGTGAAACCTGCAAAGGTGCGCGGTACAACCGCGAAACGCTTGAAATAAAGTTCAAGGGCAAGTCCATCGCGGATGTGCTTGATATGACGGTAGAAGACGCGCAGGAGTTCTTTAGGGCCGTACCTTCGATCCGGGACAAGATGGACGCTCTGGCAAGGGTCGGTCTGGGTTATATCAAGGTTGGTCAGCAAGCGACGACCTTGTCAGGCGGTGAAGCGCAGCGGGTGAAGCTATCCAAAGAGCTGTCGAAACGCTCGACCGGACGGACCTTGTATATTTTGGACGAACCGACAACCGGGCTGCATTTTGAAGATGTGCGTAAGCTGCTGGAGGTGCTTCACGAGTTGGTTGATCAGGGCAATACGGTTGTCGTGATCGAGCATAACCTAGACGTTGTGAAAACGGCGGACCACATCATTGATATCGGGCCCGAGGGTGGTGATGGCGGTGGTGAGATCGTGGCTACCGGGACGCCCGAAAAGGTCGCGCGAGTAGATCGCAGCCACACTGGACGATATCTGAAACAGATGCTTGAGGGCGCGCGGGTTGCTGCCGAATAGGTGAATAATCCTCAGTTGAGGATGTCAGCCACCGCGCCGATCAAGTTCAGAACTTTGCGTGTGTCGGGGTCGACGCGATAGACGTAGTCGCCGGCACGGATGTAGCTACCACGGTTCAGACCATATCGGTACGGATCATTGATCCAGCGATAGTCGCGGTTGATGTAGTCCCCTGCACGATACAGGTTTTTTACCTGGCCAGGCGGTACACACGGAACAGCTTTCTTTGCCAGCCCAGGAGGGCAATGCCCCGCTTTACCTTTGCCGTTGCCAGCCGCGGCAATGCCAGAGCCGAGCGCAAGCGCCAGAATTGCCGTGGAAATCGTCAGCACACGCGACATCAAACTTTCCTCTGCTAAAGCGTCGTGACTAAGATAGATGGCTGTAGATTCCTGTGTGGTCAACCCCGTGGGCAAGAGGCCGCTCACGCAGGTTGCCTAACCTCGTCTGCGCTTTTCAAACCGTGGCAGCATTGCAGAAAAGTCCTTGCCTGCACCGCCCTCAGATTCCACAAATTGCTCATATAGCGCAGTCGCGACCTGTCCCATCGGCGTATCGGCGTCCGAGCTTTCAGCGGCCTGCTGGCTTAGTCGCAGGTCCTTCAGCATCAGTTCGGCGGCAAATCCGGGCTTGTAGTCGTTGTCCGCAGGGCTTTGCGGGCCAACACCCGGGGCGGGGCAATAGGCGTTCATTGTCCAGCTATAGCCTGACGAGGTGCTGACCACGTCGAACATCTTCTGCCGGTCTAAGCCTAGCTTGTCAGCAAGGGCGAAAGCCTCGCATGTGGCGATCATGGTGACGCCCAGAATCATGTTGTTGCATATCTTAGCGGCTTGGCCGGCCCCGGACTCGCCGCAATGAACTGCCTTTTGACCCATTATGTCGAACAAGGGGGCGGCTTTGGCAAAAGCATCTTCGCTGCCACCGGCCATAAAGGTCAGCGTACCCGCGGCCGCACCGCCAATTCCACCCGAAACCGGTGCATCAACCGCAAGGACGCCAGCGTTCTGAGCCTGATCCGCAACTGTGCGGGCGCTATCGACGTCTACTGTCGAGCAATCAACCCAAACCGCGCCGGGCTGCATCGCGGGGATGATCTCATCTGCGACCGCGCGCAGGATTTTCCCGTTTGGCAGCATGGTGATAACAACCTCGGCGTCGACAGCGGCTTCTGCGCCTGATCCAACCAAGGTGACACCGTCAACGGCGACATCTGCCATGTCGAAACCGGTCACGTCATGCCCGGCTTTGGCAAGGTTGGTGGCCATCGGATTGCCCATGTTACCTAGGCCGATAAACCCGATCTTCATCTCTTAGGTCTCCTCAAATGTCAGCATATTCTGGCCCAATGGTTGGAGCATTTTTGACACCGCCACTGCGGGCACGGACTGATCCGAAAACTGCCAGCGCGGGCTGCGGTCCTTGTCAATGATCTGAGCGCGAATGCCTTCCAGAAAATCTCCGTGCTCCATTGCGCGGTATGTGAATCGGTATTCAAGCTCTAACGCTTTGCGCTGTGTTAGGCTTGGGCCGCGCAGTCGGTGCAGCATCTCCACGATGCAGGCCATGGACAGCGGCGAATTGCGTCCCATCAACCTCAGTATTTCAGCCGGCGTTTCATGTTCCGAATGCGATAGGGTGTTTAGGATATCACCCAGGCTTTCCCCAGCAAAATAGGAGTCAATTTCGAGCTGTTGATCTTTAAGTTCGCTTTTAGGCGGCGTTTTGGCGTGTGTTTTGATCAGTTCCGCGTTGCCTGAGGCCTCAAGCATTTCGATCAGGTCAGACCATTTTGCGATGGGGATGAAGTGATCGGCGAACCCTGCGAAAATGGCGTCTCCTGGTCCCATGCGATAGCCCGTGGTGCCCAAGTATTCACCCAAACGCCCGGGGGCTAGGGCCAGCATCAGTGTGCTGCCCACGTCAGGAACCAGTCCGATCGAGCATTCAGGCAGTGCGATCTTTGAGCTTTCGCCAACAACACGGTGGCTGCCATGACACCCTATGCCAACACCCCCACCCATTGTGAAACCTTGAAGGAAGCTGATCACCGGTTTGGGATACTCAAAAATCATCGCGTTCAGACGGTATTCGTCACGCCAGAACTTTCGACCAAAATCGTAGTCGCCCTTGATGCCCGTTTCGTAAAGCTCAGCAATATCTCCACCAGCGCAAAAAGCCTTGTCACCTTCGGCGTCCATGATCACCAGATCCACAGCGTCGTCTTCACGCCAGTTGCGCAGAGCCGTGTCGATCGCCATGCACATTTCATAGGTCAACGCGTTCAATGCCTTTGGACGCGTCAGAGTGATACGTCCTGCGCGACCAGTGGTGCATATTTCGATATCGGGCATAGTGTCCTCAGCGGTCAGCGAGCATTTGTCGGGCTACGATAACCCGCATGATTTCATTTGTACCTTCAAGGATCTGATGGACGCGCAGATCGCGGACAAGTTTTTCGATACCGTAATCAGCCAGATACCCATAGCCGCCATGCAACTGAAGACACTGATCGACGACTTTTGAACCAGTCTCGGTTACGAATTTCTTGGCCATAGCGCAGAACTTTGTGGCGTCTGGTGCGCCCTGATCCAGTTTCCACGCGGCCTGCCGCAGAAACGTGCGGGCGGCCTGAAGCTCAATCTCCATGTCGGCCAGTCGGAATTGAAGCGCCTGAAATTGGTCGATAGACTGCCCAAAGGCCTTGCGTTCAGACATATACTGCAGCGTCATGTTCAGCCCAGCTTGCGCGGCACCCAACGAGCATGAGGCGATGTTCAGCCGCCCGCCATCAAGACCCATCATCGCATACTTGAACCCGTCGCCCTCGGTGCCGACCAGGTTTCCAGATGGAATGTGACAGTCATCGAATTGCACCTGCGCCGTGGGCTGGCTTTTCCAACCCATCTTTTGTTCCAATGCCCCAAAGCTTAGACCCGGTGTGCCATCCTCGACATATACGGTTGAGATACCTTTCGGCCCGTCCTGACCGGTGCGAACCATGCAAACATAGGCGTCGGAATACCCGCCACCTGAGATGAACGCCTTGGTCCCGTTCAGGGTATAGCCTTCATTGGTACGGTCCGCGCGAGTTTTCAGCGCAGCAGCGTCTGAGCCCGAGCCCGGCTCGGTCAAGCAATAGCTAAGCACTGTATTCAGGCTCAGAACGTCCGGCATGATGCGAGATTTCAGCGCGTCGCTGGCGAAACTGTCCAGCATCTTGGCGCACATATTGTGGATCGACAAAAACGCCGCGACCGAGGGGCAGGCCATCGAAAGAGCCTCAAACACCAAGGTAGCGTCAAGACGGCTTAAGCCGGAACCGCCACTGTCTTCTGACACATAAAGCGCGCCAAAACCCAGTTCGCCAATCTGCGGCCAAAGCTCCTTGGGGATGGTTCCATCGGCCTCCCACTGGCGAGCGAATGGGGCGATATTGTCCTGTCCGAAATCATACGCCATGTCGAAGATTGCGGTTTGCTCTTCTGTCAGTGCAAAATCCAAGGCTTGCCTCCCACGCTGCCGGATGAATTGAACGAGTGTTTATTTCGCAATCCTTACAGAAATTTTGCAGGTCCGGCAATCATTGGCACATGGGGCTTAAAGGTCATGATGATACTCGTCTATCAGATGCTTTACGACGGCCTTTCCTGGGTCTTCATCCCGTGCTGCGGCTTCGGCATAGGCGCGGCGTTGTCGAGTTGCCGAGGTTCCGTTCTGCGCAATCTGCTGCAGGCGTGCCAATTCTGTCATGGTACCCAGGGCTTCGGCATCTTCGGCCAGCAAGCCCATCAATTCTCCCATTAACTCGGGCATTGGCTTGATCGAACGGTCGCCAAAATCGATCAAACCTTCACCAACCCCATATCGTTGCGCCCGCCAGCGATTTTCACCGATAAGAAATCGATCATAGTGCCGCCAGCGGAGGTTGCGATCTTTCAAACGGCACAGCATACGTGTCAGCGCCTGAACCATTGCCGCCAGGGACAGGGCGTCCTCTAACCTTGGCTGTACATCCATGATGCGCGTTTCCAGCGTTGGAAAACGATGAGACGGCCGCAGATCCCACCAGATTTTCGTAGTGTCCTCAATCACGCCGAGATCGACCAGTATACCAGTGGTGCGTTCATAATCCGCCCAACTGGCCAGAACCGGAGGTAACCCGGTACGCGGAAGGTTATCGAAGACGGTCAGGCGATAGGATGACAGGCCCGAATCCTCTCCGTTCCAAAAAGGTGAGGACGTGGACAGCGCCAACAGATGCGGCAGAAAATACGATAGCTGAGGCATTAGGTCAGCGCGCAGGGCAGGGTCCTCGACACCGACGTGAACATGCATGCCGCAGATCAACATGCGCCGTGCAACGCCTCCAAGGGCATGATGTAGCGCGTCGTAACGATCTTTCCGGGTATGATGCTGTTTCTTCCAGTCTGCGAATGGATGGCAGGACACGGCAATTGGGGCAAGATTGAATTCAGCCGCCCTTTCTGCCACGCAAAACCGCAGGCGCTTCAAGTCTTCGCGGGCTGAGTTCACAGTAGTATGGGGCCGGGTGCCGACTTCGATCTGGCACTGCAAAAACTCAGGACTGACCTGTCCTTCAAAATCTGACTGACAGGCTTCCATCAAGGCCTCAGGCGCTTCGGCGAGTTCAAGGCTGTCGCGATCGACCAGCAGATACTCTTCCTCGATACCCAATGTGAATTCCTGCTGCATGGCTGCCCTCGATTTTTTCCGTTCCAACCAGTGAATACGCAAATTTCTGTTTTGCCAAGCGTTTGGCGCCGCACTTCTTGCAGAGCCCGGTCAAGCAACGGTAAGGAAAAGGCGTACTGAAAAGTGGAGCCGCCCGTGAAACCCAGAAAATTTCCCAAGATCAACGACGCCCTTGATGAACTGGGGGTTAAGCTGGTTGACAATGCCGTTGAGCGGGAAGAACGCGCTAGGCTTGAGGCGTTTGAGAAAGCGGGCGGATTGACTCGCCCGGCCTATGCCCTGTCGCCGGGGATGGAGGGGTTTGATATCAGCCAGATCGTTGCTGAGTATACGCGCCATTCTGATGCATTGACGGCGCTTAAAGACCCTGCGCGAAATCAGACAGGCTATCGTCCGGGAAACGGGTACTACGACAGTCCGGATTCTGACGCGCTGTATCTTATGATACGTCGGTTTGAACCTAAACGGGTGATCGAGGTTGGCTGTGGCAACTCAACCCGTGTGACCCGGCAGGCGATTATTGACGGTGCGCTAGACACCAAGATTACTGCGATTGATCCTCATCCACGGGCTGATATCGCCCATGTCGTCGATCAATTCGAACAAAAACGGCTAGAGGACGTTGATCCGGCCGTATTCGAACAGCTTGAGGCAGGCGACGTGCTGTTCATTGACTCCAGCCACGTGGTTCGGATCAGCAACGATGTTGCGCATCTTTTCTGCCGCATCATTCCATCGTTGAAACCGGGTGTCGTTGTCCATGTCCACGATGTTTTCCTGCCCTACGAATACCCCAAGCGTTTCTTCTATGATTGTCCAGGGTGGGGCGAGCAGTATGTTCTGCACGCCTTGTTGCAATCCGATTTCTATTCAATGCTGTGGCCGGGATATTATCTGCAACAAAACCGGCCCGATGCTGCCAAGGCTTTGCCGTTCCTCAACGAAGGTCGCGCGCAGAGTCTCTGGTTTCAGGTAAAGGAAAATTGATCAATTAGTGATCCACTGCGGCAAAATTCCCGTACTCCCTTCTGTAACAAGCTGGAAAGGAGACAACAGCAATGTTCCGTCGCACATTCATGGGTGCCGCAGCCGCACTTGCCCTTGCACTGCCTGCACAGGCCCAAGACGCTGATATCGTGGATACCGCCGTATCGGCCGGGTCGTTCAATACTTTGGTCGCTGCTGTTCAGGCTGCCGGTCTGGTTGATACGCTGAAGGGGGATGGCCCGTTTACCGTATTCGCCCCAACGGACGAAGCATTCGCCGCGCTGCCTGAGGGCACGGTAGAAACGTTGCTTTTGCCCGAGAACAAGGATCAATTAGTTGAAATCCTGACATATCACGTCGTTCCGGCCAAAGTGATGTCGAGCGACATCGCAGGTAAGCGCGCAAAGGTTCTTACAGTGCAGGGCGACCGTCTGAGCGTTAATGCGAAGCGCGGCGTCAAGGTCAATGACGCCGAAGTGGTACAAGCCGACATTGAGGCCAGCAACGGTGTGATCCACGTGGTCGACGCTGTGATCCTGCCAGAGTAATTCCTGCCGAAACAAAAAGCCCCGGTCCATTTGGCCGGGGCTTTTTCTGTCAGACCAATCTGACCTGAGTTCCGATCTGCACCAGAGGATACAACTCCTCAACATGCTGATTATACAGGCCTATGCATCCAGAAGAGCTTTGGCGACCGATCTTACGCGTGTCATGGGTTCCATGCACAAGGTAAGCAGGCCAGTCCAGATACATCGCGCGTGTACCCAGTGGGTTTCCAGGCTCGCCTCCTTCCATGCGAACGGGCAGGGATGGATCACGTTCGCGCATGGACGCAGTTGGAGTCCAGCTTGGGTATTCTGTCTTGCGCACAACTTTGGTATAGCCGCGCTTTGTCAGTTCTTCACTCATTGGCACTGAACTGGGATACAACTTGTATGTCCCGTCCGAACCCCAGTAATGCACCGCGCGGCTTGTGATATCTGCCAGCAAGCAACCGACGCCAATCTCGCTGAAGTGATCCTGCCAGTTCTGATGGGAGAACGAGGATACGTTTCGACGCACAGGTAACTGCGTACTAATAGCTTCTTCACTCTGCGGAAATGCATCGGTGCTTTGTGCACGCACAATTGCGGGCGTTGCAACAAGAGATGCAGCGCCCAACAAAGCAGAGCGGCGAGTCATTCGATGGTTTGACAAATTGGCCTCCGGTCTAGGAACTGCTCAAGTGTTAATAACTCGGTAAAATATAAGTTATCGCATCGATTTTCCAGAGTTCGCAGTCTGAAATTTTTGTGAATCTGCTTGTTTTAGGGCTGATCTCCAAAAATAAACCCGACCGTTTTAAGGCCGGGTTTATCTTTTGTGCTAAGCGCCTGAATCAGTCCATCGCTTTGAAATTAAATTCGCCACCTTCCTTGATGCCCGAGGGCCACCGAGATGTGACCGTTTTCGTGCGCGTGTAGAACTTGAAACTATCCGGTCCGTGCTGGTTCAGATCGCCAAACATGGATTTTTTCCAGCCGCCGAAAGTGTGATAGGCCAACGGCACTGGGATCGGAACGTTGATACCGACCATACCAATATTTACACGGCTGGCGAAATCGCGCGCAGTGTCACCATCGCGGGTAAAGATCGCTGTTCCGTTGCCATACTCGTGATCCATGGCCAGTTTCAGCGCTTCTTCATACGATCCGGCGCGGACGGTGCTGAGGACAGGGCCAAAGATCTCCTGTTTGTAGATGTCCATATCCGGTGTCACGTGGTCGAACAAATGGGGTCCGACAAAGAAGCCGTCCTCATACCCTTGCAAGCTGAAATTGCGGTTATCGACTACCAGTTTTGCACCTTGCTCGACGCCCGAGTTGATCAGCCCGAGAATACGCTCTTTCGCGGCCTTGGTCACAACGGGACCCATGTCAACGTCATCGCCGGCGGTGTAGGGGGCAACATTCAGCTTTTCGATCCGCGGCACCAGCTTTTCAATCAGTGCATCTGCTGTTTCCTCGCCCACGGGCACAGCGACGGATACGGCCATGCAGCGTTCGCCCGCAGCACCGAACCCAGCACCGACCAAAGCGTCAGCGGCCTGATCCATGTCTGCATCCGGCATGACAATCATGTGGTTCTTTGCGCCACCGAAACACTGCGCGCGCTTACCGTTCGCCGTTGCGCGGGAATAGATGTACTGCGCGATCGGCGTTGAACCGACAAAGGAAACGCCTTGAATGATCTCGCTGTCCAGCAAGGTATCCACGGCCTCTTTGTCGCCATTTACGACTTGGAAGACACCTTTTGGTAGGCCAGCTTCGACGAACAATTCAGCCAACATCAGCGGAACCGAGGGATCACGTTCAGACGGTTTCAGGACAACCGCGTTACCACAGGCCAATGCCGGACCCACGTGCCACAATGGCATCATGGCGGGAAAGTTGAACGGCATGATCGAAGCAACGACACCCAGAGGCTGACGCATCGAATACATATCGATACCAGGGCCCGCGCTGTCAGTGAACTCTCCCTTCAGCATCTGAGGCGCACCGATGCAGTATTCGATCACTTCCAACCCACGCTGCAAATCGCCTTTTGCATCCGGCAGGGTTTTGCCATGCTCGCGGCTTAACGCTTCGGCCAGCTTGTCCATGTCGCGGTTCATCAGGTTGACCATCGCCATCATGACGCGCGCGCGTTTCTGCGGATTGGTCGCGCCCCATGCGGGCTGTGCGATCGCCGCCTGTTCAATCGCCGCGGTGGTTTCAGCCGCGCTTGCCATCGGACATTTATATTGTACTTCACCCGTGGCAGGGTTGAAGACGTCGTCGAACCGGCCCGAGGTGCCAGCGACGTATTCGCCATTCAGGAAATGTGTCAGGTCTTGCATCGAAAACTCCTCCGATAATTTGCGCCCAGAATAGGCTTGCATAAATCGTGCGAACAGAGGCAATCTTTCAAAATTGCTTTGCAAAAATGCAAAAAGGACAACCATGACTCCGAATTGGGATGACATGCGGATTTTTCTGGCTGTCGCACGCGAGGAAAGCCTGTCTTCCGCAGGGCGTATTCTAAAGATAGACCCGGCCACGGTCGGGCGGCGGATTGCCCGGCTTGAGGCATCTTTGGACACAACTTTATTTACGAAGTCACAGCAGGGATACGTGTTGACCGCCTCGGGTGAACGTCTACTGGATCACGGCTTGCATGCGGAAGAAGCGATGCGCGCGGCGGCGGGGGCCGTTGCAGGTTCTGCCAAATCACTTAGTGGTCAGATACGGATCGGCGCCCCGGACGGCAGCGCGAACTACTTACTACCTCAGGTTTGCGCGAAAATCAGCGATGCCAACCCGGATCTGGATATCCAAATCCTCGCCCTGCCGCGAATCATCAACCTCTCCCGACGAGAGGCGGACATGGCTGTCACCGTTAGTGCACCGACCGCTGGCAAGTTACTGATCAAGAAAATCAGCGACTACAGGCTGCATTTGGTGGCAACGCAAAACTACCTGGATCGTCACGATCCAATTCGGTCAGTCGAGGACCTGAAAGAACATCGCCTGATCGGGTACATCCCGGATATGATCTTTGACCGAGAGCTGGACTATCTCAGCGACATAGGCATTGACCGTGTCGCCCTTGCATCAAATTCGGTTTCGGTTCAGCTGCGACAAGTTTCGCTGGGTACCGGTGTCTGTGTGGCGCACGACTTTACCTTGCCGTTCCATCCGGCACTGCGGAAAATCCTGACGGATCAAGTGAGTTTGACGCGAAGTTTTTACCTTGTCCGGCATCAGGGGGATCAGCGCAACGAAAGGTTGAACCGCTTTGCCGACGCGTTGATGCAGGGCATCCGGGAAGAGATTGCGCGACTTGAAGCCGAAGCCGACGCTTGACAGTGTTGGCCATTCCGGCAACGCTTTGGAAAATAGTACGTTATTTTCCGGAGGTTTTTATATGCTTGTTCAGGCTATTCTTACATCCAAGGCGACGGACGGGGTGGTTACGGTTGCCCCGACAGCGACGGTTTCTGAGGCCGCTAAGATTCTGGCCCAAAAACGGATCGGTACAGTTGTCGTGTCAGAGGATGAAGGCAAAACAGCCATCGGCATCCTGTCCGAAAGAGATATCGTGCGCGAATTGGCCGCCAGCGGCAGCGGGTGTCTGAACCAACCGGTCGAATCTTACATGACGCGCGAGTTGATGACTGCTACGCAACAAGAAAGCGTGCAGGACATTATGACCCGCATGACCGAAGGCCGTTTTCGCCACATGCCAATTGTCGAGGAAGGAAAGCTGATTGGCATCGTAACCATTGGTGACGTAGTCAAAGCGCAACTGACCGAGCTGGCTATGGAAAAAGACGCCCTTCAGGGCATGATTATGGGGCACTAACAGGCCCGGTTTCTTTGCGACCTCTTGCGCTGTCAGCAAAGTTGTGTTTGCTGACGCGTAATTTCCAGGACGCAGGAGAGTGCGATGCGGGTTGCTCTGTACCCAGGAACATTTGACCCGATTACTCTGGGCCATATAGATATCATTCGCCGCGCCTCGGCCTTGGTGGACAAACTGGTTATCGGTGTCGCCATTAACCGCGATAAAGGGCCGTTGTTCTCATTGGAGGAACGTGTGGCCATGATCGAGGCAGAATGCGCGTATCTTTCGCAGCAGACCGGAACCGAGATTATTGCCCACCCATTTGAAAACCTGCTGATCGATTGCGCCCGTGATGTGGGCGCTCAAATTATCGTACGCGGGCTGCGGGCCGTGGCGGATTTCGAGTATGAATTCCAGATGGTTGGCATGAACCGGGCGCTGGATGACTCGATCGAGACTGTCTTTTTGATGGCTGAGGCGCGGCACCAGGCCATCGCCTCAAAACTTGTGAAAGAGATCGCTCGTCTTGGCGGGGACGTGTCGAAATTCGTCACGCCCCAGGTTAATGAAGCCCTGCGAGAGAGATTAGGCTAGGGCACCCATTGCGGCCGCTGTGTCCAGCATGCGGTTCGCAAATCCCCACTCATTGTCGTACCAGGCCAACACACGCACCAGCGTTCCATCGGTGACTTTGGTTTCAGCCAGCGACACGGTCGAGCTGTGTGAATCATGATTGAAATCAATCGACACCAGCGGGCGATTTTCGGCGGCCAGAACACCGGGGATTTTAGCAGCCGCCTCAACGAACAGCGCGTTCACCTCCTCATCCGTGGTCGGGCGCGAAACCTCTGCCACCAGATCAACAACTGACACGTTCGGTGTGGGAACGCGAATGGCCTGACCCGTCAGCTTACCCACCAGTTGTGGCAGAACCAGACCAACTGCAGCAGCGGCGCCGGTGGTGGTTGGAATCATCGACAGGGCCGCCGCGCGGGAAAGATAAGGGTCTTTGCCTACTGTGTCATGAACTGGCTGGCTGGCGGTGTAGGCGTGTACGGTTGTCATGTTGCCGTGTACAATGCCAAGGCCCTCGTCAAGAACAGCTGCGACAGGTGACAAGCAGTTGGTTGTGCAGGACGCATTTGAAACGACGGTGTCTTCGGCCGTCAGCTCGTGATCGTTCACACCAAAAACAATCGTTTTTACTGCGGCATCTCCGCGTGCAGGTGCCGAGATCAAAACCTTTTTCGCGCCGTTTTTCAGGTGGCGTTCCGCAGCTTCACGCGTGCGAAACACGCCGGTGCATTCCAGAACGACATCTACATCCGACCAATTCAGCGCTTCGGGGTCGCGTTCGCTGGTCAGACGGATCGGGCCGGCGCCAACGTCCAAACCCGCCTCGGTCAGCGTAACCTTATGAGGGTAACGGCCATGAACGCTGTCAAACTCAAACAGGTGTGCGTTCATTTCGGGTTTGCCAAGGTCGTTGATGGCGACGACTTCCAGATCAGTACGCTTGTTCTCCATCACTGCGCGAAGAACTCCGCGTCCGATCCGTCCAAATCCGTTGATTGCCAGCTTTAATGTCATGTTCTGCTCCGTCCGAATATCGGTTGTTGACGAGTTAGCGCTAACAAATCCAGATGGGCAGAAATGTCAAGTAAAACATCTATCAGCGCCAGAATGCGAGCCAGTCCAAAAAGGCAAAAAGCTTCTTGCCAAGGAAGACCAGATGCTCGGGTCCAAAGATGGATAAGTCTAAAATAATTCCACCAAGAATCAAAAGGCCAAGCCAGATAGCGATTTGGTTGGTCATTGCGGCCCCAAACGAAAATGCCCGCCCAGATAACCTGAGCGGGCAAAAAGGTTCAAGAAATCAAATCGCTGTTAGTTAAGCCGACCCATCGCGACGGCGACATCGGCCATACGAACCGAAAAACCCCATTCGTTGTCATACCACGCCAGAACGCGTACCATGCGTTTGTCGACAACACGCGTTTGATCCGGCGCAAAGATCGAGCTTTCCTCGGTATGGTTAAAGTCTGTCGAAACCAGCGGGGCAGGTTCATAACCCAATACACGCTGCATCGGGCCTTGTGCGGCGTGGCGCACGATTTCGTTGACCTCGTCAACCGTTACATCGCGCGCAGCGCGGAAGGTCAGGTCCACCGCCGACACATTCGGGGTTGGCACACGGATGGCTGAGCCGTCCAAACGACCTTTCAGATTGGGCAGAACCTCGCCCAAAGCCTTCGCAGCGCCCGTCGAGGTCGGGATCATCGACATAGCGGCCGCACGGGCGCGGTACAGATCGCTGTGGCGACGGTCCAGGGTCGGCTGGTCTCCCGTGTAGGCGTGGATTGTCGTCATTATACCGTTCTCGATGCCGATACCTTCATCCAGAACCTTGGCAAGCGGAGCAAGGCAGTTCGTGGTGCAGGAACCGTTCGAAACCATATTATCGTTCGCGGTCAGAGTGTTGTGGTTCACGCCAAACACGATGGTTTTTTCGACATTCTTTCCGGGCGCCGACAGCAGAACCTTGGCTGCACCGCGCTCTAGATGGGTTTTCGCCTTGTTGCCGTCATTGAACTTGCCCGTGCATTCCAGAACAACGTCGCAGCCCTCCCAGTCCAATTCAGCCATGTCGTAGGTCGAAAACATCTCCATCGGGCCGCGCCCCAGATCCATCGTATTGCCGTTGACGGCGATGTCGCGCGGAAAGCGACCGTGGATGCTGTCGTATTTCAAAAGATGCGCCGAGGTTTCCAGCGGGCCGGTTGCGTTGACCTTGATCACTTCGATGTCGTTACGTCCTGACGCGGCGATGTGCGACAGGGTGCAGCGGCCGATGCGGCCAAATCCGTTGATCCCGACCTTGATGGTCATGTGACGTCTCCAAATGCGCTTGCGTTGCAGGCCATATAGCGGTGATTTCTGAATCCCAAAAGACTAAAAACGGCATATTTTTAAGGTGTTAGCGCAAACCTCACGCGATTGCGCTAACGCTTGCGCTAGCTGTGAGATCGGGTAGGGTCCGGGTGCGGCAGGTGAAACGAAAGGATGCGCGATGAGCGGTCTACTGGCCCTATTGGATGACGTGGCGGGCATTGCCAAAGTGGCGGCAGCTTCGGTGGACGACGTGGTTGCAGCGGCGGGCAAGGCAGGCACAAAAACGGCTGGGGTCATCATCGACGATGCGGCGGTCACGCCGAAATACGTGCAAGGTTTTGCGCCAGCGCGCGAACTACCAATCATCTGGCGCATCGCCCGCGGGTCGGTGTTCAACAAAATCGTTCTGCTGCTGCCGGTAGCGCTGTTGCTGGCAAATTTTGCCCCTTGGCTGATTACGCCACTGCTGATGATTGGAGGCTCGTATTTGTGTTTCGAGGGGGCAGAAAAGATATTCCATGTCCTTTTCCCGCACGGCAGTCAGGCAATCGAAGAAGACATGAGCGTGAAGGATCCGGGCCATCTTGAGGAACAAAAGGTCAAAGGTGCAATCAAGACCGATTTCATTCTGTCCGCGGAAATCATGACTATCGCTCTTGCCGCCATTGAGGCACCGAACCTTTTGATGCAAGCGGCTACCTTGGCAGTTGTTGGGCTTGGCGTGACGATTGCCGTTTATGGATCGGTAGCGCTGATCGTTAAGATGGATGATGTCGGGCTATACTTGGCCCAGAATGCCCTGACGCCTGTCGGGAAGGGGTTCGGGCGCGGTTTAGTCAGGGCGATGCCGAGCGTAATGAAGACCCTTTCGATTGTCGGCACGGCGGCAATGCTGTGGGTCGGTGGGTCGATCATCATCCACGGGATGGAGGTTCTAGGCTTTACCTGGCTTGGGCACCACATTCATGACTGGGCCTACGCCATTGGACACTCGGTCTCGGAACAATGGGTCGGGGCAGTTGAGTGGATATCAAAGGCCACAATGGATGGCGTGTTTGGTTTGGCGTGGGGATTTGTCTTGATCCCGGTAGCAACCAAGGTAATCGGACCGATGCTGTCCAAGACACCCAAAGCGCACTAGGTTCCAAATCAATAGGGCGACCAATGCCGCCCTTTGCTTGTTTTCTGAACGGGCTTAAAGCCCAAGCAAGTCCTTGACCTTGGCCACTGTTGCCTCGGCCGTTATGCCGAAATGCTTGTACAGTTCACCTGCAGGGGCTGAAGCACCAAAGCTCGACATGCCGATAAACCCGGCTTTTGCTTCACGGCCACGCTCACCCAGCAGCCAACGGTCCCAGCCACCGGCGCGAACAGCGGCTTCGATGCCCACTCGCACAGGGCCTGCTGGCAGAACGCGTTTGCGGTAGGCTTCGTCTTGCTCGGCGAACAGTTCCATGCAGGGCATGGAGACGACGCGGGTGCCGATACCTTCGGCTTCAAGCATCGCTTTGGCTTCCATCGCCAGCGAAACCTCAGAGCCCGTGGCGATCAGGATGGCCTGACGCTTGGCTTCCGCTTCTGCCAGCACGTAAGCGCCTTGCGCAACCATGTTCTTGGTCTTGTGCTGGGTGCGCACGGTCGGCACACCCTGACGCGTCAGTGACAGGACCGAGGGGCTGTTCTTGAAGCTCAGTGCCAATTCCCAGGCTTCGGCGGTTTCAATGGTATCCGCGGGGCGGAACACATAGGTGTTCGGCGTTGCACGCGAGATGGCCAGATGTTCGACCGGTTGGTGGGTCGGGCCATCTTCACCTAGGCCAATCGAGTCATGGGTCATCACGAAAACCGACGGGATCTTCATAAGTGCCGACAAGCGCATCGCCGGGCGCGCATAGTCGGTGAACGCCATGAACGTTCCACCATAGGGACGGATACCACCGTGCAAGGCCATGCCGTTCATTGCAGCGGCCATGCCGTGTTCGCGGATACCGTAGTGGATGTAGCGACCCTTGCGATTCTCCGGCAGGAATACGCCCATGTCTGCGGATTTGGTGTTGTTCGAACCGGTCAGGTCGGCCGAGCCGCCTACGGTCTCGGTCATGATCGGGTTCACAACATTCAGAACCTTCTCGGACGAGGCGCGCGTGGCCAGTTTCGGCTGCTCTTCCGACAACTGCTTTTTGAATGCGCGGATCGCTCCGGCGAGCTTTTTGGGCGCTTCGAACGCGTATGCGCGGTTGAATTCCGCCTGCTTACGTTCAGACAGCTCGGCGAACCGCTCTTCCCATGCTGCCCGCTCGGTTGCACCACGGGCACCGATGGACTCCCATGCGGACTTGACCGAGGCAGGAATTTCGAACGGGCCATGCGGCCAGCCATAGCCATCTTTAGCCGCTTTCAACTGGTCCTTGTCGGTCAGGGCGCCATGGCCTTTCGACGTGTCCTGTGCCGCGTGACCCAGAGCTATGTGGGTTTCACACGCGATCATTGTTGGTTTGTTCGATTTTTTGGCCTGCACGATGGCCGCATCGATCGCTTTCGGATCATGACCGTCGATCTCAATCACATGCCAACCCGAGGCCGTGAAACGGCGCACCTGATCGGTGCGATCAGCGATATCTACTGTGCCGTCGATAGTGATGTTGTTGTTGTCCCAAAAGACGATCAGCTTGCTCAGCTCGTGTCGACCGGCCAGGGTGATGGCCTCTTGGCTGACGCCTTCCATAAGGCAGCCGTCGCCAGCGATCACGTAGGTGTAGTGGTCGACGACCTTTTTGCCGTAATGCGCGCGCTGGATTTCCTCAGCCATTGCAAAACCGACAGCATTCGCAATGCCCTGGCCCAGCGGTCCGGTTGTGGTTTCAATGCCGTTGATCAGGAAGTTTTCAGGATGGCCCGCAGTCTTTGCACCCAACTGCCTGAAATTCTTGATCTCTTCCAGTGTCACATCCGCATGACCTGTCAGATATAGCAGCGAATAAACCAGCATTGAGCCGTGGCCCGCCGACAGAATAAACCGGTCGCGGTCGGGCCAGTTCGGGGCAGAGGCGTCGAACTTCAGGTGCTTTTCGAACAGTACGGTCGCTACGTCGGCCATGCCCATTGGCATACCAGAATGGCCGGAATTGGCAGCAGCGACGGCGTCAAGGGTCAGGGTGCGGATGGCCGCAGCTTTGTCCCAGTGTTCAGGATTTGCATTGCGCAGCGCAGTCAGGTCCACGGGCGTTGTTCCTTTGGATTACAGGCAGATGGGCCGCTGAATACCATTCACCCCCCAAAGTGCAAGCAGAACCCCGCGTTTTAATGACAGTATGGTTCAAGAAAACAGCCCAAGTCGTTGAAAGCAAACAGTGGGTATTTTCAGTACCGTTAGGATACACTAGGGCAAGTTGCGGCCGAAAATGATTCGGATAAACCCGCAATAGAAACGAACCTTGGGTAAGAGGTGGCAGGGGCATGAGCCAGATCGAAGAATTACAGCGCCGTATCGTTGCCGCGATGGATCGGATCGGGACCGGCGTCGACACGTTATTAGATGCTTCGCTGGATACGGCTCCGGCTGACAGTGGCGGCGATGACGTCCTTCGCGCAGCGCTGGAGGATGAGCGCGTTGCCAATGCGCAACTGGAAGAGCGGCTAAAAGTTCTGAAAGAACGCCATGAGCAGGAAGCTGACGCGATGCGCGCAGAACTAGAAAGCCTGCGAACGACGCCGGCGGACGACCCTGAGAGCGCCGCGTTGCGAGAACAACTGGCTGAAGCGCATACAAAACTCGCTGCAGTCGAAGCCGCGCGCGCCGAACTTGCTGAGGCCAAGGCGGCGCTTGAAAACCAAGATGAGCTTGAGGCTTTGAAAACCGAGAATGAGCAGTTGAAAGCCGTTGCCGCCTCGGCTCAGGAGACGAAGGCAGAGAACGCGCGTCTACGGGCCGAATTGGCAGACAGTGTGCGCGTGACTGAGCTGAGCGCCGAATTGGATATGCTGCGCGCCGAGCGGTCAAGCCACGGCGCAGCGATGTCGCGGCTGGATGACGATTTGCAGCGGATGCGCAAGGCGAACGAACAGCTACGACGGTCGATTGACGAGTTGCGGGCAGCCGCCGAAGACGGCGTGCCGGATGCTGATCTGCTAAACCGTGCAACGGTTGCTGAGCTTGAGGCAACCCGCGCCGCGCAGGCGACGGATGCGGCCGAAGCACACGCGGTTCTTGCCCGGCTTGAACCATTGCTGTCCAAAGCGAAACTGGCGGAAGGAGAGGTTGAATAATGCCCGAGGTGACCATTCAAATTGGTGGGCGCGGCTTTGACGTCTCGTGCCAGGAAGGTGAAGAGGCGTTCCTGTATTCTGCAGCCAAGATGCTGGATGATGAGGCGCAGATCTTGTCCGATCAGATCGGGCGTATGCCTGAATCGCGCATGCTGCTGATGGCAGGTCTGATGCTGGCCGATAAAGTCGCCGGGACGGATGACAGGATCAAAGCGCTTGAGGCCAAGCTGGCTGAGGTCGAGGCCGAATTGCAAGCTGTAAAGAACATGCCGCAACCAGAACCAGAGCGGTTCGAGGTGGCCGTGGTGCCACCATCGGTAACGGATACGCTGGCCGAAGTTGCCGCTCGGGCGGAGGCGATTGCATCGGTGATCGAGGAGAGGTCCGGCGGATGAGCGCACTGAAACCGGCGGTTGTTGTTGCGCTGTTCGCTTTGCCGCCAACGGTGGCATCGGCTGACATCGATATTCTGCCGGTCACGTTCACCTGTCAGAACGGTGTCGAACTAAAAGTTGCCTATTTCAACACGACGGACGGGTCGAGTGCAGCGGCGATGGTGGTGGACAATCAGTTGGTCACTCTGCGTCAAGTCCCGAGCGGCTCGGGCATCCGCTATCAATCAGATGGCAGCGTTGGCACATACATTTTGCGGTCGAAGGGCTGGGACGCGACCGTCAGTTTTCTGGCGACAGGTTCAGATGCCGCCAGTGAACAGGTTGTTTTGGAAGGCTGTGAAAGCCGCTGATCAGGCGTTCGCTTCGCGGATCTTGTCGGCTGCGTCCTTGTTGTAGCCAACACCGTTATCGTCAAACAGCGTGTCCAGCTCACCAGACAAGGTCATCTCGGTGATGATGTCGCAGCCTCCTACGAATTCGCCCTTTACATAAAGCTGGGGAACGGTCGGCCAATCGGAATAGTCTTTGATACCCTGGCGAATATTCTCATCGGCAAGCACGTTTACGTCGGTGTATTCGACACCCATGTAGTTCAAAACACCTGCCACGCGCGACGAGAACCCGCATTGAGGCATCTCTTTCGTGCCTTTCATATACAGCACGACATCGTTGGCTTTGACCGTATCGTCAATTTGGGTCTTCACATCAGTCATTTCGCGTTTCCTTTGCTCTTAGGCATCATCGCTTTGGCATTATCTTGCGGGACTCTGAGTCACTTTAGTAAGTGAAGTGCCCACCTTCGGACCCGCCAAGGTCAATGTTTGCTTGTAGTGTGCGTCATCCAATTTCAGAAAGGGAACCTTGCTTGGACTTGGGATCATTTTTAGATCGGCTCCAATTTAACAGCGCGGTTTTGGCAATAGCGACTTCGAAGCCGATCGCGCGGTGCCTAGTCCAAGTTCCATACTATTCTGGCGCTTTCGTAGTCAGTGCCAGCGCATGTAACTCCCCGTCCGGGCCATCCATTTTTCCCTTCAAGGCGGCATAGACTGCACGCTGTTGCTGAACCCGGTTTTTGCCGCGAAAGCTTTCATCCACCACCATGGCAGACATATGAACACCGTCATGCCCGCCGACCTGAATCTCAGCATCAGGGAAGGCTTCGCGCAGCAGGTGTTCGATTTCGTGGGCGCTCATCGGCATGTAGGTAACTCCTGAAAGTCTTTCCCAAGATGTAGAGCGCCCGGTCGAGGCGCGCAAGGGTGTGATGGAGGGCTAAAAATCACAAAACCCACGCAATTGGTGCGCAGATTTCGTGATGCGGTTGCGATGTGATCTTATGCTACGGCTGCGGCAAAACTGCTGCGGAAGGTATCCGCAAGGTCGGTCAGCGGAGCTTCGGAGTTCCCGATCTTGACAGTGTCACCAGTGAAGCGTCCAACAGACACCAGCGGGACACCGGCCTGACCTGCTGCGATCATCAAAGCCTCTGCCTGATCAAAATTACAGGCGACCAGATAGCGGGCCTGATCTTCGCCAAACAGGAACTCGGTCGACGCCTCGTCCAGATGGATGCCGACACCGGTAGCTTCGGCCAGTTCAAACGCCGCCAGGGCAAGGCCGCCATCGCCAAGATCAGTACATGCTTTGATCAACTTGCGGTTTTCACGGACAAAGTCGCCATTGCGCTTTTCAGCGTCCAGATCAACATGCGGAGCATCCCCGTCTTCGCGGTTGAACACCTCAGCAAGCAGGGCGGATTGACCAAGATGGCCGTGAGTATCTCCGATTACCAGCGCGACGTGCCCTTCGCGGACTTCGGCGCCGATAATCTCATCCGTATGGTGCAACAAACCTACTGCGCCGATGGTTGGTGTCGGCAGGATCGCCTGACCGTCAGTTTCGTTGTAGAGCGAGACATTGCCCGAAACGATTGGCATATCCAGTGCTGCGACGGCCTCGCCGATCCCCTTGATCGCACCGACGAACTGACCCATGATTTCGGGCTTTTCAGGATTGCCGAAGTTCAGGTTATCGGTGGTCGCCAGCGGTTTGGCCCCAACGGCAGTCAGGTTTCGATAGGCTTCGGCCACCGCCTGTTTGCCACCCTCAACCGGGTTTGCCCGAACATAGCGCGGGGTCACGTCGCTAGTGAAAGCCAACGCCTTGTCGGTTCCGTGAACGCGGACCATGCCAGCACCCAAACCGGGCGTGCGGGCAGTGTCGGCCATGACCATCGTATCATACTGTTCGTACACCCACTGTTTGCTAGCATAGTTGGGGGAAGAGAGCAGGGCGCGCAGGCCATCAATTGGGTCGATCTGAGGCACTTCGGCCAGCTCCTCAGCCGCCGGTGTCGGAACCCACGGGCGGTCATATTCCGGCGCGGTGGAGGACAGCTTAGACAGGACAAGATCCGCTTTGACTTCTCCGTTGTGGACAATCAAAAAGCGGTCTTCGGCAATGGTTTCGCCAACTATGGCGAAATCCAGATCCCATTTTTCGAAGACAGCGCGAGCCTCGGCTTCAAGCTCGGGCTTCAGCACCATGAGCATGCGTTCCTGCGATTCCGACAGCATCATCTCGTACGCTGTCATGTTCTCTTCGCGCTGGGGTACATTCTCCAGATCAAGACGAACACCCAGACCACCCTTGTCGCCCATTTCAACAGCAGAACAGGTCAGGCCAGCGGCGCCCATGTCCTGAATCGAAATCACGGCGCCGGTCTGCATCAGCTCTAGTGTGGCTTCCATCAGGCGTTTTTCAGTGAACGGGTCGCCAACCTGTACGGTCGGGCGCTTTTCTTCAATCGTGTCGTCGAATTCAGCCGATGCCATCGTTGCTCCGCCCACGCCATCGCGACCGGTTTTGGCGCCCAGGTAAACCACCGGCATACCGACGCCGGACGCTGCCGAATAGAAAATCTTGTCACTGTCAGCCAGACCTGCGGCAAAGGCATTCACAAGGCAGTTGCCGTTGTATGCGGGATGGAATCGCACCTCACCGCCAACGCAAGGCACGCCGAAGCAATTGCCATACCCACCGATGCCTTCGACCACGCCATTGACGAGCTGGCGTGTCTTGTGATGGTCAGGCTCACCAAACGAGAGGGCATTCATCGAAGCAATTGGACGCGCGCCCATGGTGAACACATCGCGCAGAATACCCCCGACACCGGTCGCGGCACCCTGATAAGGTTCGATGTACGAGGGGTGATTGTGGCTTTCCATCTTGAAAACAACGGCTTGTCCATCCCCAATATCGACAACGCCGGCGTTTTCACCCGGCCCACAGATTACCTGAGGGCCAGAGGTCGGCAAGGTGCGGAGCCATTTCTTCGAGGATTTGTAAGAGCAGTGCTCATTCCACATGGCGGAAAAAATGCCCAGTTCTGTGAAGGTCGGTTCGCGCCCGATGATCTCAAGGATCATGTCGTATTCTTCGGGCTTCAATCCGTGGGCGGCAATCAGATCCGGTGTGATGGCGGGCTCTTGCATCGTCTGTCCTGTTCTCAAGGTGGCCGAGATTGCGCGCGTTTTAGGGCAAGGCCGCGTCGGTGGAAAGGGTTAAGACCAACCGCATCGGGTTTCGTGCGGCAATCCGATGAAAAAGGCCGCCTTCGGGACGGCCTTTTGACTATTTGCAATGGCCCGCAGGTTACTTCGGCGCGCCGTGTTCCGAGCCGGGTTTCTGCGCTTGCTGCTCAACTTGTTGATTGACAACTTCGCCCGCTGCAGCCCCGATCGCGGCCTTTTGCTCTTCGCTCAGGTGGTCGGCGTCGTCCAAACCGGGGATCGCAACGCGAACTTCGCGCCGCGCAAAATCAATCCCGTTTTCATTGAACGCGGCCTTAACGCGGTTGAAAATTTCTTTGCGCAGCGTGAACTGTTTGCCGGGCTTGGCCATGAATTTGCCCCGGATGATCATGCCGACGTCGTCGAAGTCAAACACACCCTGAGACTTAAAGGGCTGAAGGAAACCGTCCTTGAAGGCTTCGTCCGCCATCATCTCGGCCCCGATCTTCTTGAAAATCTTCTTCACTTTGTTGGGGTCGGTGTCGAAGGGTACGGTGAATTTCAGCTTCATGATGACCCAGTCGCGGCTGTAATTCGTCAGCTTTTGGATTTCACCGTACGGAATGGTGTGAACCGGACCGCGATGGTGGCGCAGTTGCATTGAACGGATCGAGATTTTTTCAACCGTGCCAGTGGTGCCGCCAACATCGACATATTCACCCACCCGGAACGCATCATCGACAAGAAAGAAAATCCCGCCAACGATATCGGCAACCAGCTTTTGTGCGCCAAAGCCGATAGCCAGACCCAGTACACCGGCACCGGCAAGCAGCGGCGTGATATTGATACCCAACGCCCCAAGCGCCAGAAGAACAAAGATCACTGCGATGGCAACTTGGGCCGTTACGCGCAGAAGGGGCAAAACGGTCGCAAGGCGTGAACCGCCCGAGCCACCGCCTTCTCCGGCTTCTGCGTCGGGGCTCTGCTCGGCTTCGGTTTGCTCTTTTGCCAGGCGGCGATTGATCCAGAGAGAGACAAGCTCATTCAGGATGTACCCGACAGCGATAATAATGAAGAACTGAATTAACCTTCCGCCAGCTTCTTCTCTGCCGCCTGCGATTTCTTCGAGGTCAAAATCCCACGCCCTTGCAATCATAAGAATGATCACAATGCCCGCAAGGACCCGACCAATTCGGATATAGCTACGCTTGGTGGATTTGTAGGCTCTTTCAGCCACACGGCCTTCACCTTGCATCGGAGGTTGCAGATGGCGCACCAACCCCCGTATCAGGGTGTCTAGCGCAGGCGCGATCAACAGCCAGAACATGGTGATGAAATGGGCCCCCTGAACCAGCAGGGCCATTTTCGCCGGATCGCGCTGCGCAGCCAGAAATTCAACAAGAAACCAGAAGGCTGCCGAGACCCCGATGGCGAAATATGGGTAATAATGGGCCACTTCTTCGTCGAATTTTGTATGGTCTGGATCTGTGCCCAGCATCATCTGTGACAGGCCTTCGCGCGCAGTCCACGCAATGACGCCAATGTAGATGTGGATTGCAGCATTCAGCCAGAAACCGATGCGCGTATCGTCGCCCGTGATTCCGTTCAAAGCGTTAAAACGCAGGATAAACAGCGTAAATCCGATCAGAATCAGAAGTCCGACCAAATTGCGATACAGGTACTTCGCCCAATGATCTTCGATATTCACCAAACGGAAATGAGGTTTGGACGGGGCCAGAATAAAGCGTGAGGCGGCTGCACCGAGGCGAGGAATCCAAATCAAATAAAACACAAATGGCCCGGCGAAGGTAAGTTGCTCGGGCGTCAACAATCCGCGGCCCAGTGCTCGGATGACGACATAGAATACAACTAAACCGGCGATTTCGTGGCAAAAGCGAGTGAATAAGTAGCTGACCGCCCCCCAAAGGTCGTTTTCATCAGCCGGTTCGGCTCTGTTGTGCCAATTCCGGGCAAACATACCGAACAGTTTTTCTGCGATGATTCCGGCAACGAGAACGCCCAGCACTAATCCAAATAGGACAAATACACCATTTGCCTCGAAGGTTCCGACAAAGTTGCGGATCGCCTGCATCTGCGCGGTAAACAAATTCGGCACAGTGACGGCCACATGAGTCCACGAGGCGACCATTTCGGCCCATATCTCGTTAATCTCAGTGATTGGATCTTCTTCCTCTGCCTCTTCGGCTTGGTTTTGTTCGGCAACTGCGTCCAAACGCTCAAGCAGAATGGCGCGGACTTGGTCATCGGACATGCGCGCGACTAGGTCATCGACTTGTTCCGGCGTCAGGTCTTGGGGAATGCTGACCGTGCCCGTGGGGCTGGGCGCCTCATTTTCCTGCGCAGACACGGGATGGCAAAGGCAACAAATTGAAAAGATCGCCACAAAAAGGCGAACAGCAGTAAGCATCGAATCTGTCCTCGAACACACAACTTTATAAATTTTGCGTGATCATAAGAATAAGTGTCCGAGAATCATAGATGTTTTGCCCTTTGAACGCAGTATGCGTCGCCCAAAGGCAAAAAAAAGGCCGAGCACTAAGCTCGGCCGTAGTCCAACAGGGAGGTATGAAGATGATGAGCGTTTCGGCATCATCGCCTTCGAATGCTCATTTAGGGATCAGTTTGTTAACGATCAAGACATTTCAGTTTGATCGCTGGTCATGTCCGCTATGCCATCTGTGCATAGCTAGAGTTTTCCCATTTGCTTCAATTGTTTGCGCTGCTCAATGATCTCATCCTGAACGAAATCGCGAAAGGCTGCGACGCGTTTTGAATGGCGCAGCTCCTCCGGATAGGCAAGATAAACAGGTACATCTGCGCTTTCGATATCGGGCAGGATGGGAACGACATTGGGCAGCCCATGGGTGACATAGTCGGGCAATACGCCGATACCCAGATGGTGCAATACGCCTTGCAAGACTCCGAAGTAGTTGTTGACCGTCAGCAGTGAGCCCGGGTTGTAGGTCATCAAATGCCGAACCATGGCTGCGCTGGCACCAACTTGCGGGGCCGCGGGTGTCTGGCAGATCAAACGGTGGTGCTCGATGTCTTCCAGCGAGGTGGGCAAACCTCCACGTGTGTCGAGATATTCCTGTGTCGCGTAAAGCTGCATTTGTACCGTCATTAGTCGCTTGCGGACCAGATCCGCCTGGCTGGGTTCTTTCATGCGAATGGCGACGTCAGCCTCGCGCATCGGCAAGTCTAACACACGTTCTTCCAGCATCAGGTCGATGTTCAGATCGGGATATTGCTCATAAAGTTTCGGAAGGCGCGGGGCCAGCCAAAGGGTGCCGAAGCCAAATGTCGTCGTCACGCGCAGGACGCCGAACACCTCTTCCTCACTGTCACGGATGCGTGCTGCGGCCGCATCCAGACGCTTCGACATGGCCGAAGTCGCATCAAACAGCAGCTCGCCTTGCTCGGTCAGGATCAGCCCCCGCGCGTGGCGGTGGAACAGGGTCGAATCAAGCGACTCCTCCAACGCTCTGATCTGTCGGCTGACCGCTGATTGAGACAGATTCAGCTTATCACCCGCATGAGTCAGGCTGCCTGCATCCGCAACTGCGTGAAATATCCTAAGCTTGTCCCAATCCATCACCGCAACTTTCGTTATCCTTCGGAAGGCCTATATGAAATAGGTAACAACTTCTACATTCAAACTCTGAAATCCTTGGGATACTGAGGATAAATACTATACAGGTCAGATATTATGACCTAAAATAGACGGAAATGGAGCACACTGATCTGACGAGGGGAGACGTCTGATGAGTCAGCCACAAATATCGCTGAACGACAGATTTGATTTGGATAAAAGCCCCGTTCTTCTGAACGGCACGCAAGCGCTTGTGCGTCTGATGCTGATGCAGAAGGCACGGGATACACAGGCGGGCCTAAACACGGCTGGTCTGGTGACTGGATATCGTGGCTCACCGCTTGGCGCCGTCGATACGCAAATGACGCGGGCGCAAAAATGGCTGGCGGAAAACGACGTCACCTTTCAATACGGGCTGAACGAGGACCTTGCCGCAACCGCGCTTTGGGGAAGCCAGCAGGCAGGGCTGCGCGGAGATGGCCGGTTTGATGGCGTGTTCGGTCTTTGGTACGGCAAAGGCCCCGGAGTTGATCGGTCCGGCGACGTGATGCGCCATGCCAATATGGCGGGCACGGCCAAGAACGGTGGCGTGCTGATGGCGATGGGGGATGACCATACGGGCGAAAGCTCGACCGTTCTACACCAGTCCGAATGGTCGCTGGTCGATATGTACATGCCGATCGTCAGCCCCGCTGGTGTACAGGAAATTCTGGATTATGGCATCTACGGCTTTGCGCTCAGCCGGTTCGCAGGAGTCTGGGTTGGTCTAAAAACGATGAAAGACACGATCGAGGTAACGTCGGTTGTGGATGGAAGCGTTAACCGGATGAACCTGGTTGTACCCGATTTCAGCATGCCCGAAGGCGGATTGAACATCCGGTTGGGCGATACACCGCATCTGCAAGAAGCGCGCATTATCGACTATAAACGTTTTGCGGCTGAAACGTTTTCGCACGCGAACAAGATGGACAAGCGTGTCTGGGGTAAACCCGGTGCCAAGATAGGCTTTGTTGCGGCAGGTAAAAACTGGCTTGACCTTATGCACGCCATGTCTCTGCTGAATATCGATGCCGAAGAAGCCGAGCGGTTGGGGGTTACCACGTACAAGATCGGCCAGACTTTCCCATTGGATATGTCCGGTTTCCATGACTGGGCGGAAGGGCTTGATCTAGTTGTTATCGTAGAAGAAAAGCGCAAGCTGATCGAGGTTCAGGTTAAAGAGGCCATCTTTGATGATCGTCGGGGGCGTCGTGTCTACGGGTGGTACAAAGGCGGGGCCGGGACCTTGCACCGCGAGGAGCTGTTCCCAACACGTGGCGCGCTTGACCCAAACATGATCGCCGAGAAGCTGGGCGAAATCCTGATCGAAGAGGGCCGCGATACGGATGGCGTTCGCGCAGGTTTAGCCAAGCTGTACGAGGCGCGCCGTGCCGACAACGCCGAAGAAATCGCGACGCGATTGCCGTATTTCTGCTCGGGGTGCCCCCATAATACCTCGACCAAAGTGCCGGATGGCAGCCGTGCCTATGCCGGTATTGGCTGTCACTACATGGTACAGTGGATGGACCGGGAAACAACCGGGTTCACCCAGATGGGCGGCGAAGGAGCCAACTGGATTGGTGAAGCGCCGTTTTCGACCACCAAACACGTGTTCCAGAACCTTGGCGACGGCACGTATAACCACTCGGGCGTGCAAGCAATCCGTGCCGCGCTTGCCGCGGGTACGAACATCACCTTTAAAATCCTGTATAACGACGCCGTCGCAATGACCGGAGGGCAAGAGAACGAAGGTGATTTGACCGCCGAGCGGATCGTTGCCGAAGTCACAGCAATGGGCGTACAGCACGTGGCAGTGGTGTACGATGAAAAAGAAGACGTGAACTTCAAGGCTCTGCCCTCAAGTGTCGAGACGGCAGAACGCGCTGAGTTGATGCGGGTTCAGGAGCGTTTCCGCGAAATCGCGGGCGTCTCTGTTATCGTATACGTGCAAACGTGCGCTGCCGAAAAACGCCGCCGTCGTAAGCGTGGTACTTTCCCTGATCCAGACAAGCGCGTGTTTATCAACACCGATATTTGCGAAGGCTGCGGTGATTGTGGGGTGCAGTCGAACTGTGTTTCGATTGTTCCAAAAGAAACCGAATTGGGGCGCAAGCGTGCGATCGACCAATCAAGCTGCAACAAGGATTTTTCTTGCCTCAAAGGGTTTTGCCCGTCGTTTGTAACGTTGGAAGGCGCAAAAATCCGTAAAGAAGCCACGACTGAGATTGATCTACCTCACCTGCCTGATCCCGTGCTGCCGGAAATCGAAGGAACACATAACGTGGTTATCACCGGGGTTGGTGGCACCGGTGTGGTGACGTTGGGTGCGGTCCTGGCACAGGCGGCGCAGATAGACGGCAAGGGCGCAAGTATGATGGAGATGGCGGGACTGGCCCAAAAGGGTGGTGCCGTACATATCCATTGCCGACTTGCAAATAAACCCGAAGACATCAGCGCCATTCGCGTTGCGACCGGTGAGGCGCACGCATTGATCGGCGGTGATTTGGTTGTTTCGGCCGGTGCGAAAACACTGGGGCTGACACATGCAGGACAAACCGGCGCGGTGGTCAACAACCATGAAACAGTAACAGGTGACTTCACCCGCGATACCAATTTCCGCATTCCCGGAGATCGGCTGGAACTGGCCTTACAGGCACGGTTGAAAGAAGGCGTTTCTTTGTTCGATGCGACTGAACTGGCGCGCGCGGTGATGGGAGACTCGATTTATTCTAACATGATGGTTTTTGGTGCGGCGTGGCAGCGGGGTTTGCTGCCGATCAGCAAAAGCGCCATGATGCAGGCTATCGAATTGAACGGCACCGCTGTTGAACGGAACAAGCGCGCGTTTGACATCGGGCGTTGGGCGGTTTTGCATCCATCCGAAGTGGAAGCAATTCTAAAGCCCAATGTGGCGGAAATGCCGAAAACACTGGATCAAAAGATCGATTATCGCGCTGCGCACCTGATTGCGTATCAAAGCAACCGTTTGGCCAAACGCTATCGCGCGTTGGTGGAAAGGTTTGACGATACTCAGGTCCGGGAAGCCGTGGCAAAAGGGTATCATAAGCTTCTGTCTTACAAAGATGAATACGAAGTTGCCCGGCTGATGCTTGACAGTCGTAACAAGGCGGCAGCCGAATTTGATGGTGACTTTAAAATGACGTTCCATCTGGCTCCTCCCATTCTGGGCGGGAAAGGTCCGGATGGACGCCCCCAAAAGCGCGCATTTGGTGAGTGGATGCTGACGCCAATGAAACTCCTGGCTAAGCTTAAAGTCCTGCGCGGCACGCCGCTGGATATCTTCAGCTATAGCGAAGAACGACGCATGGAGCGTGATCTGATCAAGCAATACGAACGTGATTTCAAAGAGGTGGAGCCCTTGATTAATGCGCAAACCCGCGACGCGGTGATCGCTTTGGCGCAACTTCCGCTGGATATCCGGGGGTTCGGTCCGGTTTTGCGTGCAAATGAGGCAAAGGCCGCCAAAAGGCGCGAAGAATTGCTGAGTATCATCAAGGGCGGAGGTCCAGAGCTGCGCGCTGCTGCTGAATAAATCGTCACAGGGTTGTCACGAAACCTAGGCAAAATTGTTGCTTGATCCTATTTAGCCGGCAGCAACCTTCGGAGACTCGAATGCCCTCACGCCGTCATGTCGCTCGGGACATTTCCTATGCCCATTCCGCCGAAACAAAAGGCGGCCGCATGGTCATTAAACTTATGGAAAACACCACCGGCAGACTGCGACTGATCAAGCGCGCGGATGGATATGAGAAAGAGGTCGCGAACGGGCGTGATTTCTGGTCGGTCATGGTGGACCGCTACGGTCTATCGCTGGATGTGGTTGGCGGCTCGCTGGCAAATATCCCCAAGACAGGGCCATTGATTCTGATTGCCAACCACCCTTATGGGATTCTGGATGGCATGATGATGGGGCATATTTTGTCTCAGACACGCGGCGATTTCCGTATATTGGCCAATCGGGTATTCCGAAAGGCCGAAGATCTGAACCGCATCATACTTCCGATTTCGTTTGATGAAACGAAAGACGCGATGAAGCTGAACCTTGAGACGCGAAAAACAGCCTTGAATTACTTGGGCTCTGGCGGGGCCATCGGGATATTTCCGGGTGGTACGGTAAGCACGGCGGTTAAACCCTTCTCGCACCCAATGGATCCGGGCTGGCGCGGCTTCACGGCACGGATGGTTGCGAAATCGAACGCCACGGTGGTGCCTGTTTTCTTTGACGGCCACACCTCGCGCCTGTTCCAGATCGCCAGTCATTTGCATAACACTCTGCGCATGGGTTTGTTGATCAAAGAGTTCAAAAAACGGGTGGATGCTCCTGTCAGAGTGGTTATTGGCGACCCCATCGGTAGGGAAGTTTTGAATCCTTTGGCCAGGGATACGCGCAAGATGATGGATTTCTTGCGCAAAGCCACGTATGAGCTGTCTCCGACGCCGTTAAAGTCTTATGACTACGGCTATGAATTTGAGGAACGGCATCGCGCCTAAAGGGGCAAATGGCAGTAGGCATCTTTGATTCTGGTTTGGGCGGTCTGACCGTCTTGGACGCTGTTCAGAAACGTCTTCCGGACGTGGATTTTCTATACTACGCGGACAGCGCGCATGCGCCGTATGGCGTACGCGACGCCGAAAACATCTATCAACTGACGCGGCACGCCGTAAGCGATCTTTGGAATCGTGGCTGTGATCTGGTGATTCTGGCCTGCAACACCGCCAGCGCTGCGGCGTTACGCCGGATGCAGGAGGAAGGCGTGCCAGAGGGTAAGCGCGTTTTAGGTGTGTTCGTACCTCTGATCGAAGCCCTGACCGAACGTCAATGGGGCGACAACAGCCCTCCGCGTGAAGTTGCCATCAAGCATGTGGCCTTGTTTGCGACACCCGCGACTGTTTCCAGCCGAGCATTTCAGCGGGAATTGGCATTTCGGGCAATTGGCGTGGATGTCGAGGCACAGGCCTGTGGTGGCGTGGTTGATGCGATCGAAGATGGTGACATGATCCTTGCCGAGGCACTGGTGCGCAGCCATGTGGATGCGCTGAAACGCAAAATGCCGAAGCCACAGGCGGCTATACTGGGGTGTACGCATTACCCGTTGATGGCCGACGCATTTCAAACCGCGCTTGGGCCAACGGTGCAGGTTTTTAGCCAGGGTGTGCTTGTGGCCGAAAGCCTTGCTGATTACCTGCAGCGCCATCCAAAAATGCAGGGCAACTCTGCGGGTGGATTTCTGACGACGGGTAAACCGAATTTCGTGAGTGACCGCGCGACCCAGTTCCTCCGACGGCAGATAAAGTTCCAGGCAGCCTGACGCAGGTCAAGGACCCCGCTGCGCTCTTTCGATTACTCAAAAACCGTCGCGTCGGCGGTCGTGACACATGACACTATGAAGTAAGAGGTCTGACATGACCCATAAAATCGCAATCCTCGGTGCTTCCGGTTACACCGGGGCCGAACTCGTGAGGCTGATCGCCGAGCATCCGAACATGGAAATTACTGCCTTGGCAGCCGAACGCAAAGCGGGCATGTCGATGGCACAGGTTTTCCCG
Organism: Ruegeria sp. YTSA135; assembly: GCF_059610165.1. NCBI lineage: Bacteria > Pseudomonadati > Pseudomonadota > Alphaproteobacteria > Rhodobacterales > Roseobacteraceae > Ruegeria > Ruegeria sp. YTSA135. The sequence continues at coordinate 139,025 of NZ_JBXWNC010000004.1, forward strand.
CATCTGCGCCACATGACACTGCCCGACCTGTGCAAAATCTCTGAGATTGATTTTTCGCATATTGACCTGTGTTTTTGCGCATTGCCGCATAAAACCAGTCAGGAAGTCATTCGGGATTTGCCGAAAGACCTGAGGATAATCGACTTGTCCGCCGATTTCCGGCTTCGGGATGCTGGCGAATATGAAAAATGGTACGGCAATCCACATGCGGCGTTGGAAATGCAGGATGAGGCCGTTTACGGCCTGACCGAGTTCTACCGCGATGAAATTAAAAACGCGCGACTGGTCGCAGGGACCGGCTGTAATGCTGCGACGGGGCAATACGTGCTGCGGCCGCTAGTTTCAGGCGGCGTTATTGACTTGGATGACATCGTTCTGGATCTGAAGTGTGCCGTTTCGGGGGCTGGCCGCTCGCTAAAGGAAAATCTGCTGCATTCGGAATTAAGCGAGGGGTACAACGCCTATGCCGTCGGCGGAACGCATCGGCACCTGGGAGAGTTTGATCAGGAGTTTTCGGCACTAGCCGGACGCACGGTGCATGTGCAGTTCACACCGCACCTTATGCCGGCCAACAGGGGCATTCTGGCAACGACCTACGTAAAAGGCGATCCGGCCAGCGTGTATGAAACACTCGTCACCGCTTATGAAAACGAACCATTCATCCAGATGTTGCCATTTGGCGAGACACCTTCCACACATCATGTACGAGGATCGAATTTCTGCCATATTGGCGTCGTCAGCGACCGTATCGAACGTCGTGCAATCGTAATTGGCGCGCTGGATAACCTGACAAAAGGTAGCAGTGGACAAGCCTTGCAGAACGCGAACCTGATGTTAGATGAGAGTGAAACAACGGGTTTGATGATGGCCCCCTTATTCCCGTGAGGACGGTATGAAAACGCTCAGGAAACGTCGTCGTATCCAGGTTATAATGCTGGCCGTTGTGGCCTTGGGTTTGTCGACGGGATTGATTGGGTACGCGATGCGGGATGGCATCAACTTTTTCCGCTCACCCAGCCAAGTGATTGCTGAACCACCCTTGCCGACCGAAGTGTTCCGCATTGGCGGGCTGGTAGAGGAAGGCTCGATCGTGCGGGGGCAGGGCGAGACGGTGCGCTTTGTCGTTACCGATGGCGGTGAAAGCGTACCAGTGGCGTTTACCGGTGTTCTGCCGGATCTTTTTTCGGAAAATCAAGGTATGGTAGGTACTGGTTCATACGTGAACGGCGTTTTTGAAGCCACTGAAATCCTTGCGAAACACGACGAAACATACATGCCAAAAGAGGTAGTGGATGCCCTGAAGGAACAGGGCGTCTACAAAGAAACTGGCGGTAGTTAACCACCTTCATCGTTTTTTTGAGAGGGCGTTGCACAAGCAGCGCCCTTTCTTTTTTCGGACACTTAACCGGAATGAAGCAGCGTTCACCCAATAACTAAAGGAGGGTGAATTGAAGACGGTCAGACACATAGCAACCGAGATCGTAGCGCGTGAAGGTGGGTTTATCGACGATCCTGACGACCCGGGCGGTGCTACGAAATATGGCGTTACCGTTCACACGATGCGACGTTTGGGATTGGACCTGTCCAATGACGGGGTGATCGATACGACAGATGTGCGGATGCTCAGCAAGTCTGAGGCTATAGCGATATTTATCCAACACTACTATGAGTTGCCTCGTCTGAACCTACTGCCAGCGGCGATCCGCCCTTCGGTTTTCGATATGTATGTGAATGCTGGCGGACAGGCTGTCAAAATACTACAACTTCTGTTGCGTGAGATGGGGTATGAACTTGCTGTAGATGGGGTCGTCGGGGCCCATACGGCACAAGCTTGCCGTAACGCAGCAAGGCCCGACCCGATCACGCTTCGGGATGCGTACGGCGTCGCACGGCGCAATTTTTATTTTCGTCTGGCTGATCATAGACCTGCATCCCGCAAATATGTGCGCCGCCAAGATGGTGGCAAAGGTGGTTGGATACGGAGGGCCGAGGAGTTCATCTCGTCCAAATATCACCTGAGCCATGATGAATTTCAGAAGAGAGTCGAAGCATGGGTTTGATCGTCGACGTATTGTCTTTTCTCTTCGGTAGTAACCGCAACATCGTGCGTGAAACCGTTGAGATATTTCGTGAAAACTCTGAAAAAGGGGCCGAGCGGAATCTGGGCCTGCAACAGCTAGCGATGTTTCAGTTCCGTGACGAGTTCAAGGCACAACAGAAAAGCCTGTTTGATCGGTTCATGGATGGGTTGAACCGCCTTCCGCGCCCGGCGATGGCGCTTGGCACGTTGGGTCTTTTTGTTGCTGCGATGGTCGATCCGCTATGGTTTGCCGCGCGAATGCAGGGCATCGCATTGGTGCCCGAGCCGTTGTGGTGGCTGCTGGGCGTCATCGTTTCTTTCTATTTCGGCGCGCGCCATCAAGCCAAGATGCAGGACCTTCAACGCGAGATTTCGGCCACGATGCGGCGCACACCAGACGTAATGGATAACTTACACGCCATAAGCTTAATGCGCAGCGATGCAATCGGTTCGGCAGATCCCGGACCAGATGTTGCACTGGCTGAACGGGCGAGCCGCCCAGATCGCAATCCCGCGCTGAATGATTGGCGACTTTCGCGCCGCGCTTGAGCCGCGACACTATGGTCGTCTGAAAAAGGCGAAAGTTATTGGAGCTCACGGCCCAACCGAATTATACAGTTGGCCATGTTTACAGAACTTGGCCACTTCGCCCTGATCCTCGCTTTTTTGGTTGCCATCGTACAGACGGTGGTTCCCCTGATAGGTGCCGCCAAACGATGGCCAAGCTGGATGAGTTTCGCCGAGTCCGCGGCGATTATCCAATTCTCGTTAGTTGCTTTCTCATTCGCCGCACTGGTCTGGGCGTTTGTGAATTCTGATTTTTCCCTAAGGATCGTGGTAGAGAATAGCCACTCGGCCAAACCGATGCTGTACAAGATCAGCGGAACTTGGGGAAACCATGAAGGGTCCATGTTGCTGTGGGTGCTTATCGTGGCCCTGTTCGGCGCGATGGCCGCGTTTTTCGGAGGTGGTCTGCCGCCGACCTTGAAAGCGCGAGTTCTGGCGGTGCAGGCCTCGATCGCAGTTGCGTTCTTTGCCTTCATCCTGTTCACCTCTAACCCGTTTGATCGGCTGGTTGTTGCACCTTTTGACGGTCGCGATTTGAACCCGCTGTTGCAGGACCCCGGCCTGGCCTTCCATCCGCCATTTTTGTATTTGGGCTATGTTGGTCTGAGCATGGCGTTCAGCTTTGCCGTGGCTGCGCTGATTGAAGGTCGCGTCGACGCGGCTTGGGGCCGTTGGGTACGTCCGTGGACCCTGGCGGCCTGGGTGTTTTTGACAATCGGTATCGCCCTGGGCTCTTGGTGGGCATATTATGAGCTTGGCTGGGGCGGGTTCTGGTTCTGGGATCCAGTTGAAAACGCATCCTTTATGCCGTGGCTCTTGGCGGCCGCCTTGTTGCATTCAGCGATTGTTGTGGAAAAACGAGAGGCACTTAAAAGCTGGACCATCCTGTTGGCGATCATCGCATTTGGGTTCTCACTGATCGGTACGTTCATCGTGCGTTCGGGTTTGCTAACCTCGGTCCATGCATTCGCAAACGATCCCGAACGCGGCGTCTTTATACTGCTTATCCTTGTGTTCTTCATGGGAGGCGCGCTGACGTTATTCGCTGCCCGTGCGCAGACGATGGAGGCAAAGGGCGTGTTCGGCATGGTCAGCCGTGAAAGCGCACTGGTGTTGAACAACATCCTGCTGGCCGTTAGCTGCTTTGTCGTTTTTGTTGGAACGATGTGGCCGATGGTCGCCGAAATGGCCTTTGATCGAAAGCTATCGGTTGGCCCTCCATTCTTTAACGCGGCATTTACCCCATTTATGGTTGCGTTGGGAATTGTATTGCCTGTTGGTGCGATGCTGCCGTGGAAACGTGGCAAGCTTGGGAAAACCGCGTATTCGTTACGCTATGTCTTCATCCTGGCCCTTGCGGTGTCGTTACTTGTCTGGGCAATGCAGACAGGTCGCAGCGCATTGGGGCCGGTTGGCTTGTTCCTTGGCGCCTGGATCACGTTCGGGGCGGCCTTCGATTTGTGGAGCCGAACGGGCCGGAATGGCAGTTTTAGACGCCTTTTCCGTCTGCCAGGTGCGGATTGGGGCAAAGCGGTTGCGCATACCGGACTTGGAGTGACCATGTTCGCCATCGCTGGCCTGACTGCGTGGGAGGTCGAGGATATTCGCGTCGCCCAGCCTGGTCAGCCGTTCAAGGTTGGCCAATTTACTCTGACCCTGGAAGATGTCCGGCGTGTACAGGGGCCAAACTATTTTTCTACAACAGCAGACGTGCTGGTCGAAAAAGATGGACGGATAATCGGCACCCTGCATCCCGAAAAGCGTGATTACCCCGTGGCGCAGATGCCCACCACCGAAGCCGCCATCGACTATCGGTTCCTGCGTGATCTCTATGTGGTGATCGGTGATCGGCAAGCGAACGGAGGGTGGGTTGTTCGGACATATATCAAGCCCTTTGCCAATTGGATTTGGGCCGGATGTATCCTGATGTCCCTTGGTGGACTACTCAGCCTGTCGGATCGACGTTTCCGCGTCGCAGCCGGTGCGCGCAAGACGCCAGCGCGCGGGGTGCCAGCAGAATGAAGCGTCTGGTCTTAGTCCTGTCGCTGATTGCGTCGCCATTATTCGCTGTACAGCCGGACGAGGTGCTTGATGATCCGGGGCTGGAAGAAAGGGCGCGCGACCTTAGCACCGGTTTGCGTTGCCTTGTCTGCCGCAACGAAAGCATCGATGAAAGCAATGCAGACTTGGCCCGCGACCTGCGCCTTTTGGTACGTGAGCGTTTGGTTGCCGGGGACACGGATGAAGAGGCAATCGCCTTCATAGTGGATCGCTATGGCGAATATGTTCTGTTGAAACCAACTGTCACAGGCTCAAATCTGATGCTGTGGTTGGCTGGCCCGATTATGCTGCTGATCGCGGCAGTTATGGGTTGGAGCTTTTTACGAAAACGTTCACAAGTGCAGGCTGAGGGTGAGAAAGATACCCTTAGTGAGGCTGAGAAAGAACGTTTGCGCCAAATTCTTAAAGACTGACCCAGGGTTCATCTTTTCCTTCTTGTCTAATTGGGTCAAGGTTCGCCAAAGCTCAGATTTGGTGAGGGGTTCATGGACTACGAAACGATCCTGCTGGATATCACGGACGATTTGGCGGTAGTTACCCTGAACCGCCCGGACAAGATGAACGCGATGACGGTGCAAATGCGCGCCGAGGTTACACACGCCATGATCTACGCCGCACGGAACGCGCGCGCGATTGTTGTGACCGGGGCAGGTGGGGCGTTTTGCTCGGGGCAGGATCTCGGCGACGCGTCCAGCACCGGCAAAGTGGATCTGGAGCGCACGCTGCGTGACGAATACGAACCCATGTTGGAAGCGATCTACAACTGCCCGGTGCCGACAATCGCGGCCGTGAACGGGGCTGCGGCGGGGGCAGGGGCAAATCTTGCACTGTGCGCCGATGTGGTGATCGCAACCGAAAGCGCCTATTTCTTGCAGGCATTTGCTCGGATTGGACTGTTGCCCGACGCAGGCGGCACTTGGTTTATGCCGCGGCAGATGGGATTTGCCAAAGCCATGGGCGCGGCCTTGTTTGCCGACAAGATCAGTGCGCGCGAGGCGGATCAATGGGGCCTGATCTGGGAAGCTGTACCTGACGCTGAATTCGACGCCCATTGGCGCAAGCGTGCGGCCTATCTGGCGGACGGCCCGACAGCCGGGTTTGGTGCGATTAAAAAGGCCATTCGCGGAACCTATGAAAAAACTCTGCCTCAGCAATTGGCGTTAGAGGCGAATTTGCAGGGCGAATGCGGGCGCAGCCGAGATTTCGCCGAAGGTGTCGTGGCATTTATGGAAAAACGTCCCCCGAAATTCGAAGGGCGCTGAAACGCCTACGCGCGGCGGCGGCGGCGTGAGCGCCGCTCGGGCGCGGCGGTGGTGTCACCTGTGCCGTCAGAGGCGGATGTAAACGGCCCCAGTGCATCGGATATCTGATCCAAAGTTGGTCTGGACCCGCGCGGAGTGCTATCAAGCGCCTCGCGCATTTTCCGCAAATGCGCGGGCATCGTTCCGCAGCACCCGCCGATAATAGTCGCCCCGGCATCGCGTGCCATCACGGCGTATTGCGCCATCAGGTCGGGTGTGCCGTCATACTGAATACTACCATCTACATATTTTGGAATTCCGGCGTTTCCTTTTGAAATCAAGGGCAGGTCCGTTCCCTGAGCCACAAAGCCCAAAACCGTCCGCATGATGTCAGATGAGCCCGTACCGCAATTCGCGCCGAAGGCCAGCGGTTTGTTCGGAAGTGTTTCGACCAATTTGGCCAGATCTGCTGATGTTACGCCCATCATTGTGCGACCAGCGGTGTCAAAACTCATCGTTCCACACCACGGCATATCGGCCATCGCAAACGCCTCGGTCGCAGCGCGAAATTCCTCGGGCGCGCTGATGGTTTCGACCCACAGAACGTCTGCACCACCTTCTTTTAGCGCTTCGGCCTGTTCGTGGAACATCTCAACCGCATCCGCGTGCGACAGGCTTCCGACCGGTTCCATGATTTCACCCGTTGGGCCGACCGAACCAGCAACAACGATAGTGCGACCTGCCTTGTCAGCAATTTCTCTGCCAAGTTCCGCCCCGATGCGGTTTAATTCGGCCACCCGGTTCTGTGCGTCATGCAACTTTAGACGTGCAGCCGTTCCGCCAAACGTATTGGTCAGGAACAAATCACTGCCCGCATCAACCCAACCCTGATACAGCGCCCGAATTTTGTCTGGCGAATCCACATTCCAAAGTTCTGGTGCGTCACCCGACTGCAGCCCCACATTGAACAGATTGGTGCCCGTGGCCCCATCTGCGAGAATGACATCGTTTGTCGCAAGAAGCTGGCTGAGTGCATTTGTCATTGGGGTATTCCGAAAAAAGGCGCAAATGGCCCGTCAAAAGAAGAGACGCCCCGTGTCTCATGACAGGGGCGTCAAATCAAATTCATAAATCTCATGAAGATCATGAGGTCGGTGTTAAGCCCTTATTCTGTCTCGCTTAAGACCTGAGCTTTGGCGACGGGTAGAAGTTCGGCCATCTTGGCGCGGATTTCATCAGCCGAGGACAAAGACCCAAGATCACCCGCGACCTTGCGCACCACGTCTTCGTGGCCGGCCTCTTCGAAATCCGCAATGACGACCGTCCTGGCGTATTCTGCCGCATCATCACCGGATTTGCCCAGTTTTTCCGCGGCCCACAGGCCAAGCAGTTTGTTGCAGCGGGCCTGCGCCTTGAACTGCATCTCTTCGTCATGCGCATACTTGGCTTCAAAGGCGTTTTCGCGTTCGTCAAACGTGGTCATTGGTAGGGGACCTCTTGGGTTACAACTTGTTTGGTGATGATATGACCATACGACAAGCTGTTCGCAAGTGATTTGCGCTGCATCAAAGCCCCTTGGATCAGTAAACTTGCGGGAAAGGGGGGCTTGCACTATGAGAACGCCAAAGCGGAGGGAGTCATTCCCTCTCGACAGACTGGAAGGGTCGCTAATGGCGCGTCGCAAGAAAATCTATGAAGGTAAGGCCAAGATTCTGTATGAAGGCCCGGAACCCGGGACCATCGTGCAGTATTTCAAAGATGATGCCACTGCGTTCAACGCCGAGAAAAAAGATGTGATTGATGGCAAGGGCGTTCTGAACAATCGTCTGAGCGAATTCTTTATGACAGGTCTGGCCCAGATCGGTGTACCAACACACTTCATTCGTCGCCTGAACATGCGCGAACAATTGGTGCGCAGTTGTGAAATCGTGCCCCTTGAAGTGATCGTGCGGAACTATGCCGCCGGTTCGATGTCAAAACGGCTGGGCATCGCCGAGGGTACGCAGCTTCCGCGCCCGATTGTGGAGTATTGCTACAAGGATGACGCGCTTGGGGACCCTCTGGTCTCAGAAGAGCATATCGCGGCTTTCGGTTGGGCCAGCCAGCAGGATATGGATGATATCCTGAGCCTTGCATTGCGTGTGAATGATTTCATGAGCGGCGTGATGTACTCGGTTGGCATCCGTTTGGTCGACTTCAAGATTGAAATTGGCCGCGTTTATGAAGGTGACTATCAGCGTTTGGTCGTCGCTGATGAGATCAGCCCGGACAGTTGCCGCCTGTGGGATATCGAAACTGGTCAGAAACTCGACAAGGACGTGTTCCGCCGCGACCTGGGGAATCTGACGGACGCCTATTCCGAGGTCGCGCGGCGCCTGGGTGTTTTGCCGAAAAGCAACGTATCAAAGCCGACGCTGATCAACTAGACCATCAACCACCGCAAACTGCTTGGGGCGCTGTTTTTTGCAAACGGCGCCCGTTTCTTTTGCCCTCTTGGTTTGACAGGACGGTGGGACCTTCGCATTGTCAGGACAGGTGCAACTTACGGCAGTTCCAACATGGCCGAATTGTTTGATCAGGCAGTTTTTTTGAAGTTTCTTGCAGCGCTACTGGCGATTTTTAATCCGCTATACGGAATTCCGATTTTCCTGAGCATGACCGAAGGATACTCGGCAACCGAACGTAAGCGCGTTGCGTTGATCGTGACCGGGACCGTTGTGACCGTTGCTTTGATATCGATTCTGGTCGGTGAAGAGGTTTTGGCGATTTTTGGGATCGACATCCCCTCGTTCCGCATCGCCGGGGGGCTGATCATTCTTGGGGTGGGGATGACCATGTTAAACGCGTCTGATCCGCCAAAAGGCGATCAGCACGCTGCAGAGCATGGCCATAGTAAGAAGAGCAATATCGCCGTCGTGCCGTTGGCGATTCCGTTGACGATTGGTCCGGGAACCATCGCTACGACTATTGTTTTTGCACATACGCTTTCAGACGGGGTCGAGATTGTGACCTTGGGTTCGGCAGTGCTTATAGCCTGCGCGATTGTCGGAGCGGGTTTATTGTTCGCGGACCCGATTTCTCGGTTTCTGGGTCCGACCATGATCAATGTGATCACCCGCGTAATGGCAATCATCCTTGTCGCTGTCGCTGTTGAAATGGTGCTGACCGGCACCTTCAATGCCATCGATACGCGATTTCCTGGGCTGACGGGCGGAAACTGAGTTCAAAAACCAGTACGATCAATGCAAGGACGAGGGTTGTCGAACGACGTTTGGCACGTTATCCCCCGCGCAACGGAACGGGCCCGAAACCTTGGCCCTTAGCTGGAGTTGCAGGAATGAAAGCACGGGTGCATGTGATGCTGAAGAACGGGGTCCTCGATCCGCAGGGTGAGGCCGTGCGGCATGCATTGGGCGCAATGGGTTTTGATCAGGTCGAGGGCGTGCGCCAAGGCAAGGTGATTGATCTTGAGCTGGCCGACGGTTCGACCGAGGCTGACATCACCGAGATGTGCGAAAAACTATTGGCCAACACGGTCATCGAGCGTTACGAGATCGAACTGGTCTGATCCCTTTACCCGGAGGCTCCGCAATGCGCGCTGCTGTCATCGTTTTTCCAGGCTCTAACTGTGACCGGGACCTTGCCGTCGCTTTTGAAGAGGCGGGGTTTGAGGTTGATATGGTTTGGCACAAGGATGCCGCGCTGCCGCAGGGCATTGATATCGTGGGGGTCCCTGGCGGGTTTTCTTACGGTGACTATCTGCGTTGCGGCGCGATTGCCGCGCAATCTCCGATCTGCAAGGCGGTTGTAGAACACACCAAGCGGGGTGGTTATGCCGTGGGTATCTGCAACGGGTTCCAGATCCTGACCGAGACCGGAATCCTGCCCGGTGCGCTTTTGCGCAATGCAGGTTTGAAGTACATCTGCAAGACGGTTGGTCTGAAGGTTGAAACCAGCGACAGTGCCTTTACCCAAGGCTACAATGCTGGTGATGTGTTGGGCATTCCGATTGCTCACCATGATGGGAACTATTTCGCAGATGACGCAACATTGTCGTCACTTCGCGATCAGGACAGGATCGCTTTCACCTATACCGAGAACCCCAACGGGTCGGTTGGCGACATTGCTGGCATTCTTTCCGAAAACCGCCGCGTTCTGGGTATGATGCCGCATCCCGAACGCGCAGCGGATGAGGGTCATGGTGGGACTGACGGAACGGCGTTGTTCCGCGCATTGTCGGGTGTTCTTACTCCTGCGTGACTTGAGGTTACATCAATCCCCGCGTAACTTTCGGGGATGAGTTCCGACGAACGCTCAGGCGGGTTTAATCTTACAAATCCTTTCCGCGGCGCACCCCTTGGGTGGCGCCTGCGTCTCGCTGTTATCGCGCTTTTGGTGGCTGCGGTAGCAACGGTGTGGATCACGAACAGGCTTTTGACGGATAGGTTTACCGAGTCGACGCGAAACCGGGCCGAACTGCGTCTGGCCCTATATTCGGGCAACCTGCTTAGCGAGTTGCGTAGAAATTCGATTGTGCCGCAACTCCTCGCCCGCGATCCGACGTTGATTTCGGCGCTTCAATCCAGTGACTTTTCACTGTCGACGCAACGCCTGATTTCCTTTGTCGAAGAGATCGGTGCCGCATCGTTGATGCTTTTGGACAGGGATGGACGCTCTGTCGCGTCCACGGATCGCAACCGGTTGGGCGAGGCGCACCGCAGTTCGCCCTATTTCATTGACGCCGTACGTTCGAACGCAACCATCTTCACGGTGATTGAGAAGGAGTCGGGCGGCTACAGCTTTGTCTATTCACGCCGCATCGACGCGAATGCTGAAATCCTTGGCGTTATTGTTGTTGAAGTCGATCTGCGCAAATTCGAACTGGCCTGGGCAGGGATTTCAGATGCGGTGATGGTGGCGGACAGTACCGGCACCATCATTTTGTCTACCGAACCTCAGTGGCGCGGCCACAAGGAAGACGAGGCGTTGTTGCGACAGCCGCCTGAAGGTGCAATTCAGCGTGCCATCCGTGCAACCACCGACTGGGCCGCGCTGCCACCCGACGCCTATTTGCAAGGCGAGGCCGTGATGCGAATGGAAACGCGCATACCGTTCCGAGGATGGCAAATGACGTCTTTCACAACTTATGCGTCGATCCGCGAAAGGGTGAACAGCGTTCTCGCGCTTGAAATAATGGGTTTTGCGATTCTTCTGGCGCTGGCCTTCTATGCGCTTAGCCGTCGGGCAACGTTCCGGATGACTTTGTTCCAGCGCGAGTCGGCAGAGCTTCGCGCATTGAACACCCGGCTACAGCGGGAAATTGCTGAGCGGGAACGGGTTGAAAAGACCTTGGAAGTTGCCGAGCAGACGCTTGCACAAAGCTCAAAACTTGCCGCCTTGGGAGAGATGTCGGCTGCTGTAAGCCACGAGTTGAATCAACCGTTGGCTGCAATGAAAACCTATCTGGCCGGAGCGCGGTTGCTGCTGCGCAGAAACCGGCCGGAAGAAGCGCTAGCCAGCTTTGGCCGCATTGACGGCCTGATTGAGCGGATGGGTGCAATCACGCGCCAGCTTAAATCCTACGCTCGCAAGGGTGCGGATGCGTTTTCCCCTGTAAACCTTGGCGAAGCATTGGCTTCGTCCCTGTCGATGATGGAGCCGCAGCTGCGTCAGCGACATGTTAAAATAACGCAGATTTTGCCGGAAGAACCTGTCATAGTGATGGGGGATCGGATGCGGATCGAACAGGTGATGGTCAATCTCTTGCGGAATGCGCTGGACGCCACCAAATCTGTATCGGATCCAGATGTTGAGATCATACTGGCAGCGGGCGACATGGCAGTGCTGACCGTGCGCGACAATGGTTACGGAATTGAAGATATCGAAAACCTTTTCGAGCCGTTCTACACCACCAAGCAACCCGGCGACGGGGTTGGGTTGGGTCTTGCCATTTCGTCGGGTATCGTGAACGACCACGGTGGACGGCTAACCGCGCGCAACAGTCAGCAAGGCGGCGCCGTGTTCGAGATGCAGCTGCCGATACTGGGAAGCGACGGCCTCGCGGCCGCTGAGTAACGAGGATTGACTATGGCACAAGCCATGAAAATCGCCATTGTGGATGACGAACAGGACATGCGCCAGTCGATCAGCCAGTGGCTAGCCTTGTCGGGATATGACACCGAAACGTTTTCAAGCGCCGAAGACGCGTTGAAAGTCTTGGGGCCGGAATACCCGGGCATCGTGATATCCGACATTAAAATGCCAGGTATGGATGGCATTCAACTTCTGAAAAAGTTGATGGGCGCCGATAGTACGCTGCCGGTGATCATGATAACTGGGCACGGCGATGTGCCGATGGCTGTCGAAGCAATGCGCGTTGGCGCATTCGATTTTCTGGAAAAGCCATTCAACCCAGATCGCATGTCGGAACTGGCGAAACGCGCCAGCAACGCGCGTCGCCTGACGCTGGACAACCGGGCGCTGCGGCGTGAACTGTCTGGCGGAACTCAGATCATGAATAAGCTGATCGGCGCCAGCCCAGTGATGGAGCGCTTGCGCGAGGATATTCTGGATTTGGGTCAGGCGGATGGTCACGTTCTGATTGATGGTGAAACGGGCACGGGTAAAACGCTGGTTGCACATGCGCTGCACGCAGTGGGTAGCCGGGCCGGAAAGAAATTTGTTCTGGTCTCATGCGCCGCGCTTGAGGAAGAGGCGCTTTCCAAACGCCTGTTCGGGCCGATGATGCCCGAAGATGCGCAATTGCCCGCTATCGAAGAGGCGCGCGGCGGTACCTTGGTATTGGAAGACATTGAGGCGCTCAGCGACACGCTTCAAGCGCGTTTGCTGAGTGTAATGAATGATCAAGGTACACCGGCAGAGACGCGTATCGTCGCGATTTCGAACCTTCAAGAGGCAGGAAAGACCAGCGAAGATGTGCTTCGCCCCGACCTGTTCTATCGTCTGGCCGCGCTGCGCATCACTATGCCACCGCTCCGCCAGCGCGGAGAGGATATCCTGACCCTGTTCACGCGCCTCAGCGAGCAATTTGCAGAAGAATATGGCTGCGACGCACCGCAGGTCAGCGCCCAGGAAGCGGCGCAACTGCTGCAGGCTCCGTGGCCAGGAAACGTGCGCCAATTGATCAACATCGCCGAACGCGCCGTACTGCAATCACGGCGTGGATCAGGAACGATTGCTTCCCTGCTGATGTCAGATCATGAGGAAATGCAACCGGTCATGACAACCGAGGGTAAGCCGCTTAAGGAATATGTCGAAGCTTTTGAGCGGATGTTGATTGATAACACCATGCGCCGTCACAAAGGCTCGATCGCTTCTGTGATGGAGGAGCTATGCCTACCGCGGCGTACATTGAACGAGAAGATGGCAAAGTACAGCCTGCAAAGGTCGGACTACCTGTAAGTTGAAGAGTGAAGCACTCTGCAACGCACCAGCCTATGCGCTTAAGCTAGCCGCGACATTATTAGTCGAAGGATGGGGTCGCAATGGCGTCCACGAGGTTGCTACGCAGTTTGCCCATTGTCTTTTCCACAAGACTGCCTTTATTGTGTCGAAACGGGCCGGGCGTTTTTATGCCCTTAAGCCCCGACTTTTTTGAGTTTCGCTGCTTTGTCGCGGATGGTGATGAAACCCACGAGGTAAAGCAGACCGATTATGCCCCAGTGGGGCTGTTGAACGCCTGAGCCCGCAAACGCGGGCGAAAGGAATAAATGGGCAGGTCGCGGCATACCGCACCTGTCGGAGAAGAACCGCGATGACGCGCGCGCAACGATCGAGTGTACGGGCAGGGGGCCACAGCGCCAGACCCTGCCGCGCGCCGTCCGATATCGCCCTGACAAGACACCACCCCAAAAGCGCCTGTCCCCCCGGACGGGTAAGGGCAACGCATTTGGCGAGGTGCACCAAGGACACATGGCTAAAAAAATGCTTATCGACGCCACCCACGCGGAGGAAACCCGCGTTGTGGTGGTCGACGGAAACAAGGTTGAAGAGTTCGATTTTGAATCCGAAAATAAACGTCAACTCGCAGGTAACATCTACCTTGCAAAAGTAACACGGGTTGAACCTTCGCTACAGGCCGCCTTTGTAGATTACGGCGGAAATCGGCACGGGTTCCTTGCGTTCTCGGAAATCCATCCGGATTACTACCAGATCCCTGTTGCCGACCGCGAAGCTCTTATGGAAGAAGAGCGCGCTTATGCCGAAGCTATGAAGGCACGGGATGAGGCAGAAGACTCCAAGCCCAAGAAGCGACGCTCACGATCACGGACCAAGGCAGCTGACGTAAAATCCGATGACGTGGTCGAAACTATCGAGGTGTCGGCAGAACCGACCGGGATGGAAACGATTGATTTGGATGAAGGTGAAGAGGGTGCTGATTTGGCAGTTCCCGAGGGCACCTCACCGATGGATTATGTTGCCGAGACGCCTGTAGAAGAGCCCACTGATGATGAGGCGGAGACGACGGGCGAGGACCTTGACGTCGAAACAGTGGATGCAGACGAAGCTGAGGCACCGGTTGAGCCGGCACCACAAGCCGCGGATGAGGAGGTTCAGGCTCAAAACGATCCCGACGAGTCTGAAACCGCCGCTGCGGAGGCTGAGGATGTCGCGGCTGATGAAGCCAGCGAAGAGGCCGATGGCAATGGCGATGCTGAAACAGTCTCCCGCTCGGACGCGGCTGCCAAGGATGACAGCATCGAATCGGTGGCCGACGATGATGATAGCGAGGATATCCGCCCTCCGCGCAAGCCGCGCCCGCGCCGGTACAAGATCCAGGAAGTCATAAAGGTTCGTCAGGTCCTGCTGGTTCAGGTCGTGAAAGAAGAGCGTGGCAACAAGGGCGCAGCGCTCACGACTTATCTGTCTCTGGCCGGTCGCTACTGCGTGCTGATGCCCAACACGGCGCGGGGCGGCGGGATCAGCCGCAAGATCACCAATGCGCCGGATCGGAAAAAACTGAAAGAAATCGCGGCGGAAATCGACGTTCCGACTGGCGCTGGCCTGATCATCCGAACAGCAGGTGCCAAGCGCACCAAATCCGAGATCAAGCGTGACTATGAATATCTGCAGCGCATGTGGGAACAAATCCGCGAATTGACGTTGCAATCCATAGCACCGGCGAAGATTTATGAAGAAGGCGACCTGATTAAGCGGTCGATCCGCGACCTGTATAATCGCGAAATTGACGAGGTTCTGGTTGAGGGCGAGGGCGGTTACCGCATCGCCAAGGACTTCATGAAAATGATCATGCCGTCCCACGCCAAGAATGTGAAACGGTACGAAGACGCCTTGCCATTGTTCGCGCGCTATCAGGTCGAAAGCTATCTGGCCGCGATGTTCAACCCGACGGTACAGTTGAAATCCGGTGGGTATATTGTAATTGGCGTTACCGAGGCGCTCGTCGCGATTGATGTGAACTCGGGCCGTGCGACCAAAGAAGGTTCGATCGAGGAAACCGCGCTCAAGACCAACTTGGAAGCTGCGGAAGAGGTGGCGCGGCAATTGCGACTGCGTGACCTTGCGGGCCTGATCGTCATCGATTTCATCGATATGGACGAGCGCAAGAACAACTCAGCCGTCGAAAAGCGGTTGAAGGAAAAGCTAAAGACCGATCGCGCACGCATTCAGGTAGGTCGGATTTCCGGTTTTGGCCTGATGGAGATGAGCCGCCAGCGTCTGCGCCCCGGTATGCTTGAGGCGACGACGCAGCCCTGCCCATCGTGCCACGGTACCGGGCTGATCCGCTCGGACGACAACATGGCGCTTTCGATCCTGCGCCAGATCGAAGAAGAAGGCACCCGTCGCCGATCACGCGAGGTTCTGGTGCGCTGCCCTGTTGGTATTTCAAACTTCTTGATGAACCAAAAGCGCGAACACATTGCGCAAATCGAAGCGCGCTATGGTATGTCAGTTCGGATCGAGGGTGACATACATTTGGTCAGCCCTGATTTCTCAATGGAGAAGTTCAAAACCGCCAGCCGCGTCGTACCCGAGGCAAGCGCGCCTGTTGTGTCCGTCGACGCATCCTTGATGGATATGGTCGACTCGGACGATGACGAAGCCACTGAGGAAGACGCGGTTCAGACCGAAGAGGACACCAAACCCAAGCGCAAGCGCCGTCGGCGCCGGCGGAAGAAAAACAATGGTTCATCAGATACGCCTGACACCAGCGTAGAGGACGGAGAGACCGCTACAGAAGCTGCAGATGATGCAGTATCTGATGCCAAGGCAGAAGAAGCCCCGTCAGATACCAAGGTTGAAGAAACGGTCTCTGATGAGAAAGCGGAAAAGCCGAAGCGTCGCCGCGCTCCTCGCAGCCGCAAAAAAACTTCCGAGCAGGTGGACGTTTCTGAGGAAACCCCAGCTACGGATTCGCCTGAGCCTCAGGCTGATGAAGTCGTAGCGGAACCACTTGCAGAAGTCGGTGCTGAAAGTAGCACCGACGAAGGCGAACAAGTCGCGGCAAACGCACAGCCTGAACCAGCACAAGCTGTTGAGGACACTGTCGCGCAGTCAATCAGCACCGAGGTTGAAGAGGTGACAGAAACGGCAGTCACCGAAGGTGTAGAACCGACCACCGACGATGTAGAAGTAGCGGAGGCCAACACGGAGCCAGAAGACTCGTCTGCTCCGGTGCTCGAAGTTGTTGCGGACGAGCCCGAACAGCCCGACGAACCCGCCAAACCAAAACGGCGCGGATGGTGGTCCTTGGGACAGTGACTAACAAAGGCGGGCTTCAGGGTCCGCCTTTTTTAGATCAGATCGCTTCTGCGACCTAACCTGCTTTCTGTATCAGATAGACTTGGTGTCCATCGGCATCTTCTTGTGAAAGCAGTTGATGCCCGCTTTCTGCACAAAAATGCGGAACGTCCACAATAGCGGCCGGATCATCCGCAAGCACGCGTAAAACGGCCCCCGCAGGCAAGGATTTAAGGCGTTTTCTGGCTTTCAGGACGGGCAAAGGACACAAAAGGCCCAACGCGTCGAGTGTTTCGTTAGGATTAGACATGTGTCTCAGATATTTTCACTTTTCCCTTGTGTCCAGCACGCAACCACGAGGATGTGACCGAATGGCCCGGTGACGCAATGAATTTGATACCCTATGTGCTGAAACATGTTCGGAATAGATATCATAGACGCAGGCTTGCTTCCTGCCATGCTCATCGCGCTGCTTGGCGGCCTGATCAGCTTTTTGTCGCCCTGCGTTCTGCCCATTGTACCGCCGTACCTTGCGTATATGAGCGGCGTTTCAATCAACGAGATGAAGGACCAGGCGCAAGCGAGGCGCAAAGCGACACTGACGGCTTTGTTCTTTGTGCTTGGATTGTCGACCGTATTTCTGCTGCTTGGCTTTACCGCATCCGCCTTTGGGGCGTTTGTGTTGCAGAACCAGGTGCTGTTCGCCAAGCTTTCAGGCGCTGTGGTCATTGTCTTTGGTTTGCACTTCCTGAACGTCTTCCGCATTCCCTTCCTTGATCGTGAGGCACGGATCGAGACCGGAGACTCGGGTGGTTCGGTGTTCGGTGCATACATTCTCGGTCTGGCTTTTGCCTTTGGCTGGACGCCGTGCATTGGCCCCCAACTCGGTGCAATCCTATCTTTGGCAGCGTCCGAAGCATCGGTTGCACGCGGTACGCTGCTGTTGGGCGTATATGCTGCCGGTCTTGGTATTCCGTTTTTGCTGGCCGCAATGTTCCTGAACCGGTCGATGTCGGTGATGAACCGTATCAAGCCACACATGGCGACGATCGAAAAAGTCATGGGCGGGCTACTGCTGTTCGTTGGTATCATGCTGATTACGGGACTGTTTACCGAATTTAGCTGGTGGCTGCTCGAGACCTTCCCAGCATTGGCCAATTTCGGGTGATCTGCTGATCTGACTTACCTTGTCGGCAACGCTGCGCTAGTCTTCGCAGCAGAAGGTAAGGCCATGAGCAGTCAAAACAATCAGCCGCAGGTGCGCAGGCGTCGGGTATTCTACATTCCCGGCTACGATCCCATTCACCCGCGGCGATACCGAGAGTTGTACCGCAAAGAAAGTCAGGCTCAGGCGAAGATCTCAGGGTATAAGATTTCGATTTCACCCAAGCCGAGCGACACGACTTACGGCTGGCATGTTCAGTCCTCTCAGGACGGTTTCGACGTTGAGGCGGACGTTCAGGTTCTGGTCTGGTCCGATATCGTGCGCGACAGCATGGCAACCTCGATCCCTGCAACATATATGCAGCTTTTTCGGACCGCGTGGATTTATGCGGGCTCCGGTGCGCTGAAGTCTCTGATGAGCCTGCGTAAGGGGCCGGTGATTGCGGCGCTGTATCCTGTTGTCATGCTGATCGTGCAACTCGGCATTGCCGTTGCTTTAGCATTCGGTCTTACGAATCTGCTCTGGCCCGTCATGGGCTGGCCAGGAATTGCTGTAGCGATCTTCGCCGCATGGACGCTGTTGTATTGGTTTCGCAAAAAAGACAACCGCCTTTTCGCCTACTACCTTATGCATGACTACGCCTATTCGACGGCCTTGCGAGGTGCTGTTCCTACCGAGCTAAAGCAGCGTCTTGTCGAATTCACGGGTCATATCAGAGCGGCGCTTGAGGCCGATGTGGACGAAGTTCTGGTGGTTGGGCATTCTTCGGGGGCGCATCTTGGGGTGATCGCATTGGCAGAATTGATCCGCGACCGAGGATTGCCACCTGATGGGCCAAAGCTGTCGTTCCTGACGCTGGGACAGGTTGTTCCGATGGTCTCATTCCTTCCTGACGCTCAGGATCTGCGGACCGATTTGCAATTTCTTTCAACCCAAGTCGCCCTGACATGGGTCGATATCTCTGCGCCCGGTGATGGATGCGCCTTTGCGTTGTGCGATCCGGTCAGTGTTAGTGGTGTGGCAACCGAACAGAAACGTTGGCCGTTGGTTTTATCTGCGGCCTTTACTCAGACACTGTCGCCTGAGCGTTGGCAGGAGCTGCGCTGGAGGTTTTTTCAGCTGCATTTCCAGTATCTTTGCGCGTTCGACCGACCGGGCGATTATGACTACTTCCGCATCACCGCCGGGCCACTCACTTTGGGCCAGCGATTCAGCGGGCGTAACCCGTCGAAATCACGCATTGATCATGCCGTTTCGAAATACCGGTCGGTGCGCGGATGAAGCCACCAAAGCCGACATCGCGATCGGACAACGTCTCGCTCTGGCGCTATCTGAAGCTATTTCGCAAAGACCTGCTGTCGGCTCAACCTCAGCGCCTCTATCGCGCATGGATGGCCGAGTTTCGCACGCCCTTCTTTCGGTCCTACCTGATTAACCAGCCCGAACTTGTGGATACGGTCCTCAGACAGCGCCCAGACGATTTCCCCAAATCTGGCCGCATAAGCGAAGGGTTGCGCCCATTGCTGGGGGATTCGGTCTTTTTGACCAACGGAGAGACTTGGAAACGACAGCGTCGGATTATCGATCCTGCGTTTGAGGGCGGGCGGTTAAAAGACACCTTTCCGGCCATGCTACAAGCGGCACAAGCTTGCGTCGCGCGCCTGAGGGGGCAGGGCGGCAAAGTGGTAGAATGCGAAGAAATCACTAGCCACGCTGCGGCGGACGTAATCTTCCGAACGCTTTTTTCCGTGCCTATCCAGCATCAAGTGGCTGCACAAGTCTTTGAAAAGTTCAGGGCGTATCAGCGGCAACAACCTTTGCTGAACCTGGCGGCCTTCATTCCCGTTCCGCGATGGATACCAAGATTACACGCGCGCAATACGCGCCGAAACGCGCGTGAGATTCGGGCATTGATCAGCCGAATGACGACCGAACGCGCAAAACAAATCGCTGAAGGACAAGCACCGGATGATTTGGCCACAAAGATCATGACCACGCCGGACCCGAAAACCGGGCGTTGCTTTGATACGAATGAGATGGTGGATCAGGTGGCCATCTTCTTTCTCGCCGGTCATGAGACAAGCGCATCCGCGCTGGCTTGGACACTGTACTTGATGGCGCTTTACCCTGAATGGCAGGACCGTCTGTTTTCTGAGGCCGCTGTTTTGGACGATCCCAGCTTTGGCAGTCTGCCGAAACTTAAACTCAGCCGGTATGTTTTCCGAGAAGCTCTGCGGCTTTATCCACCGGTTCCGATGATGGTGCGAGAGGCGTCGTGCCCGGAACAGTTCCGGGATCGGGAGGTCGCCAAAGGCTCGCAAATCATAATCAGCCCATGGCACCTGCACCGGCATGAGCGATTGTGGGACCGACCTGACGACTTTGATCCCACCAGATGGGACACCGAAAACGGAAAAACCTGTCAGCGGAACGCTTACATCCCGTTTTCTGCCGGTGCGCGTGTCTGCACTGGCGCTGGGTTTGCGATGGTCGAAGGGCCCTTGCTGCTCTCGATGCTCTTACGGAATTTTAGGTTCGAACTGGTCGAGGGGCAGACACCGGTTCCGGTGGCGCATCTGACCGTGCGCTCGAAGGACGGAATTTGGTTGCGCTTGGTTGAGCGCTAACATCCTACCATCGCCCGTCACCTTGCTGTATGCGAATAAAAAACGCGGAATCATTGTTGAACAGGAAATGGTTATGTCCAAAGCAGAACAGCGCAAGCAAATGTCCAATGGCGCGGGTTTCATTGCAGCCCTGGATCAAAGCGGTGGGTCGACACCCAAGGCGCTGGCTCTCTACGGGGTTGAGGCGTCTGATTACAACTCTGACGAAGAGATGTTTGATGAAATCCAGAAGATGCGTGCGCGTATCATTCTAGCTGACGACTTTACCAAGGACAAAGTAATCGGCGCCATCCTGTTCGAACGTACACTCGGAGAAGAGATTGAGGGCCGCAAGGTCGCCGACTACCTATGGTCGCAGAAGGGTATCGTTCCCTTCCTCAAGATCGACAAAGGCTTGGAAGAACAAGCTAACGGTGTTCAGTTGATGAAACCGATTCCAGGCCTCGCCGACACCCTTGCAACAGCAAAGGATGTGTTCGGCACCAAGGAACGCTCGGTCATCCACGAAGCAAATGCAGACGGTATCGCAGCAGTGGTCGCCCAGCAGTTCGACGTGGCCCGCGAGGTCGTTGCAGCCGGCATGGTTCCGATTATCGAGCCCGAAGTGAATATCAATTCTGCCACCAAGGCCGAAGCAGAAGACATCCTGAAAGCCGAAATTTTGAAGAATCTCGACCAACTGGACGAAGGCCAAGAGGTCATGCTGAAGTTGACGATCCCAAGCAAAGCCAACCTTTTTGATGAGGTGGCTGATCACCCGCGTGTCTTACGTGTCGTGGCACTTTCCGGTGGATATTCTACGCAGCAAGCCTGTGACCTGCTGGGACAGAACAGCAAAATGATTGCCTCGTTTTCGCGTGCGCTAACCGAAGGTTTATCAAAACAGCAATCGGATAGCGAATTTAACGCCGCGTTGGGGGACAATATCGACAAGATATTCCGCGCATCGGTCCAATAGACGCTGAGCGTTTTTCGGTCTTTGTCATTGTAACTCGCTTGTGTTTACAATGTGTTACCGGCAAGTAATCATCTCGAAAAGAGCTGAGGATAGGCAAAGACCGTCAAATATCCAGCTGCGGAAGTTTGCGCCGTCCTAAGGCTCCGAAAGGAGCGGAATGCGAAGGACGATGGCTAGGCGCGATACCAATTCAGGACAAACACGCGGATCGCAGATGCCAAGCCAATATCTGGATCACGCTCTACGTCAATTTCAGCGGCCAAGGCATTGATTGCCATACTTTTTTGATCGGCAATTTCGCGGAAAGCCTGCCAAAACTCGTCCTCAAGGGAAACAGAGGTACGATGCCCTTTCAGGGTCAGTGAACGTTTGACCGGCCGACCGCTCATTCGTCCAACTCATGACTGTCCAAATCACAGCGCTGTTTGTTCTGATCGAATTCTTCCTCGATCCTCTGAACCTTGCTTCGCCCGAACTTGACAGCGTTTTGATCTGCGCGGGCTTTTTTCTGAGCCCGCGCTTTTTGTTTTCTGTACCGGTTCAGGTTGACCGGCTTTCCCATCAGTCTTTGGGACCGATCATTTGTTCAGGGCGGACAACAGCGTCAAACGTCGCCTCATCCACAAAACCCAGCGCGATGGCTTCTTCCTTGAGGGTCGTGCCGTTCTTATGCGCAGTTTTGGCGACCTTCGTAGCGTTGTCATAGCCGATGGTCGGTGCAAGCGCAGTCACAAGCATCAGAGATTCTTTCATCAGCTTGTCGATGCGCGGTTCGTTGGCTTTGATGCCAATCAACATCCGCTCGGTAAAGCTGTCGGTCGCGTCGCCCAGCAATTGGATGGACTGCAACAGGTTGTAAGACATCATCGGGTTATAGACGTTCAACTGGAAGTGACCTTGCGAGCCGGCAAATTTTATCGCGGCGTCGTTGCCAATGACATGCGCGGCCACCTGTGTAAGCGCCTCAGCCTGCGTCGGATTTACCTTTCCGGGCATGATCGAAGAACCGGGCTCGTTTTCCGGCAAGATCAGCTCACCCAAACCCGAACGCGGGCCCGAACCCAGCAACCGGATGTCGTTAGCGATCTTGTAGCAAGAACCGGCCACCGTCGCCAAAGCACCAGACAGGAACACCATGGCATCATGCGCCGCAAGAGCCTCGAACTTGTTGGGGGCGGTGACGAAAGGCAGGTCAGTGATCTCAGCCATGTTATTGGCAACAGCTTCGTCCCAACCGTTGTGGGTGTTAAGGCCAGTACCAACGGCGGTGCCGCCTTGTGCCAATTCATAGATACCAGGCATACACGCCTTAACCCGGGCAATGCCTTGTCGGATTTGGTGGGCATAACCGCCAAATTCCTGTTCAAGCGTCAGCGGCGTTGCATCCTGGGTGTGGGTCCGGCCTATCTTGATGATGCCAGCAAACTCTTTTGCCTTGGCTTCCAGCGCCGAGGCGAATTTTTCGAGACCCGGCATCAGCACATCGCGCACGCTCATCGCGGTGGCGATGTGCATCGCGGTCGGGAATGTATCGTTCGATGATTGCCCCATGTTACAGTGGTCGTTCGGATGAACAGGGTCCTTAGAGCCGATCACGCCGCCCAGAATCTCAATCGCGCGGTTGGCGATCACCTCGTTCGAGTTCATGTTTGACTGCGTGCCCGAACCCGTTTGCCACACGACCAAAGGGAAGTTGTCGTCAAACTTGCCTTCGATCACCTCACTTGCGGCTTGAATGATTGCGTCGGCGATCTTTGCATTCAGCTTCCCGGTGGCCTTGTTTTCCATCGCGCACGCCTTTTTGATCACGCCCAGCGCGCGCACGATGGCGACAGGCTGTTTTTCCCAGCCAATCGGGAAATTCATGATCGAGCGCTGAGTTTGCGCACCCCAATACTTGTCTGAGGGGACTTCCAACGGGCCAAAGCTGTCGGATTCGGTGCGGGTCTGAGACATCTGTCACTCCGTCGTGTATACAGTTGCATGCCGTTTATCTGCAACAGGGCTTAGGTGCAATCGGCCAGTTGCGCGCACCATAAACTTATGGGCGCCAGAGGTATAGGTGGAAGAACCAGTGAATTTTTCGCGTGAATCGCATTGTGCGCGCTTGTGTGTAAGCTACAATAAAAAAGATCACTTTAATGGAGGCTAAGGTGAGCAATTTGGTTCGGACTTACCCCCTGAAATGTTTCGTCTTTTGTATGGGCGTTCTTTTTCTTGCCGTTTTGATCGGACGTCCAAGCCATGCTGCTGACATTTCACCTTTTGTCGGTGATTACATTGGCTCGGCAAATGTGGTCGACAATGACGGAACCGAGACACCTCGAGATATGAGCGTATCAATTCAAGAGCGGAAAAACGGCTTTAACGTTAGCTGGACGACGACCACATACAAAGCTGATGGCCGGATCAAAAATCAGAAATTTTCGATAGATTTCAAAGAATCCGACCGGGCAGATGTCTTTTCCGCCGCGATGAAACTCAACGTCTTCGGGCATGAAGTTCCACTAGACCCAATGCAGGGCGAGCCCTTTGTGTGGGGTCGGATTGACGGTGGTACTCTGACGGTGTTTTCGCTTTTTATCGACGAGACCGGGGGTTACGAATTGCAGCAGTACGACCGCACTCTGGCTGAGGGCGGGCTAAATCTGTCGTTTTCGCGGTTCCGCAATGGAGTTAAATCGCGCTCAGTCGAAACGTTTTTAAAGAAACAGTAAACTGAGTCGACTGCTACTTACGGAAGCTGTCTAGCGACACGACTTCAGCATCATGTTGTCCGGGTTCTTCTTCAACCTCGATCGAGTCCTCTTCGACAACAGCTTCGACTTCCTCTTCCTCTTCCGGGCTTTCAAAGCGCAAACCGAATTCGACCGACGGATCTACAAAGGTCTTAATCGATGCGTATGGGATATACAGCGGTTCCGGCGCGTCACCAAAGTTCAGTGTGATTGCAAACCCGTCGTCTCCGACCTCAAGGTTTTCGAACCAATGCTGCATAACGATCGTCATTTCTTCGGGGTAGCGATCGCGCAACCAGTCAGCCAGCTGCACTCCGTTTTCGCGGGTGTCGAAGGTGATAAAGAAATGATGTGCGCCCGGCAGGCCGTTATTGGCAACGCTGGTCAAAACCGTCTTGATGAGCCCGCGCATCGCGGTGTGCATCAAGTTCCCATAGTCGATGTCTTGCGACATGTGTCATCCTCAAAAGTGGTTGCACTCAGCATAGGGGATTTCGACGGAAACGAAAGACCGGGTATGCGAGTATTGTTTAAAGAAAATGCAGCCCTAGACCGATCCCTGTCGTGATTGCCAAGGCAGTGACCATCCCGAATTTAAACTTAAAAATCAGCACCCCAGCAAGAACCGTGAGAACCAGCGCGGTGGGGTTCAGGCTGGCGATATCAGGCCATGGTATGGTAAATGGCCCCCATACTAATTCGGGTATATCTTGGAAAAGAACGTTTAGACCGAACCACACGAACAGGTTGAGAATCACACCCACGACAGCTGCGGTGATACCGTGGAGTGCGGCAGACAAACGGGGTCGGGAGGCCAATTGATCCAGATGTGGTGCCGCAAGGAAAATCCAAAGAAAGCACGGAACAAAGGTCGCCCACAGCGCGACCAAGCCTGCGGCTATGGCCAATGACGCACCGCCGCTGATCTGACCAGCCAACATGGCGACAAACTGTGTCACCAAAATCAGTGGCCCCGGCGTTGTTTCAGCCAAGCCCAGCGCGTCGATCATCTGATCTGTTGTGATCCATTGATACTTGTCCACAACGGTCTGTGTCAGATAAGCAAGTACTGCGTAAGCACCGCCAAAAGTAACGACTGCAAGGCGGGCGAAAAACCAACCTAAATCGCTGAGCAGCTTTTGGCCTGATAAAGTCAAAGCCATAAGTGGCCCCAACCACAGAACCAGCCACAGGGCGGCGGTTCGCAACATGTCCGAAGTCTTAGGAGCAGGGGGGCGATAGGCGATCCCCGCCTTGCCGTCAAATCTGACGTATCCCCAAATCGCGGCGACAAGAATGATCAGCGGGAAGGGCAGGTTCAAAAAAAAGATAGCCATGAATGCCAGCGCCGCTACGGCCCAGTGCCATGCGTCTGTCAGTGCTTTCCCGCACAACGTTCTGACGGCTTGCAACACAATGACGATCACAGTCGCCTTTACGCCCAAAAAGCCGGCTTGGACCAAGGGAAGGTCTCCGTAAGCGGCGTAAAGAGCGACTAGGATCGCAATTACCATCGCCCCCGGCAACACGAACAAAGTGCCCGCGATCAACCCACCGCTGACGCCGCGCAGGCGCCATCCGGCATAGGTTGCCAGTTGCATAGCCTCTGGCCCAGGTAGGAGCATGCACAGCGACAACGCCCGTAGATAGGTCTGTTCATCAAGCCACGAGCGCCGCTCAACCAATTCCTGATGCATCAGTGAAATCTGCGCTGCTGGTCCACCAAAAGACAGCAGGCCGATGCGGCCGAATACTCGAACAAGGTCAGCGATTGTTGGTGTCATGACAGGTGAACCGCCGGACAGTGATCGCTGTCTCTGATTTCACCTAACGTGCAGTGACCCATAGGGCTACTGTTGCGCAGGTTCAGGCGCTCCTCGTTTTCTGGCAGTGGTAAACCTAATGAACTCGCCAACGGCCTGTGATTTTCTGAAGCACCCGTGTTATCGGGGGATACAGTAGTCCAAGCAACCTGTGAATTTCTTCCACATGCGAAAACGAACTGCGTTTCAGAAACAGATTTCGCCCGCTGAGGAATAACAATCCCCTTCGGAACACGCAGTACGCCGACCAAGTAGATCAATTGATTCTGAGCAATTAGGTCGGCGGCAGGCAAAGCATGTCTCGTGGTGTCAACGGATACATGCGAACCTTTTTCTCAAGCCGAACGGGGCCTTCGCAATCTAACCCCACAGGGTTTGCATACGGTCAACCGCGGAACGGGTCAAGATTGCCCTCAGGCCCAATCCAGCCGTTGACCCGTCATGCAAACGGGCAGAGTATCCTTGGGGAATTGCCCAAGCTGTTCGAATAAGGATATGAAATCGAACTGGTTATATACCTCAACCACGCGATTATCCCTGACGCGTGCGATAACGCTGCCTGTGGCTTGCAAAGGGGCACCATTGTCCGCGCGTGTCGTCTTAAGGTGGACAATTGCAGAAACCCAGTCACCGTCTTCCAGAATTTTTGGAAGCTCAACTTTGATGTCCCCAAGAACGTGCCGGAACGCCGTGACTAAATCCTTAAAATCATCCGCCCCAACCTGCATTTCGGGGATCAACCCTTGGGCCATCGTCTCCGGAGCAAAGAATTGGTCGATGACGTCAGTGTTTCCGTTTTCCCAAACCTCAGCAAACCAGTTCCTTAGTAAATCCGCGTGTGGCATCCCCGCTCTCCTTTATCTCTAGGCGTTAGGATGAGGCGTGAGAGTAAAAAAACGATAAACGTGAACACAAAAATCGTTAAACACCAGACATTACAGGGAAAATGCAGGTTTCTGTTGCCAGGTACCTGCGAACCCCGCCTTACGCGGCTAGGCGCAAGGGCTTAGATTTCGGTCTTGCTACTGCTTACGCAGCAACTGCAACCGGAGCACGATTGTCGTTTGCAATTGTACTAGTTTCGCCGATAACGGTGGCAGACAGCCGAGACAAAGCTAACCCCTTTAGACGTTCGTCGATCCTATTTCGGCCCCATGATCCCCAAACGAAGGATTTTTGGTGGAGCCGCCGGGTACCGCCCCCGGGTCCGATCCGCTTATTACGAGCGCGTTTATGTCCATAGTCCCGAGGGACCCTTTCTATATAGGTGAGCGCTCACGCGGATGCAATTGTCGAATTTCAAACACCCACATTATTGAAAACAGTAGGTTACACGTCTCGGTTAAAGTTGGCCAGAATCAGCCACAACGCCAGGGCCAATTCTATTCCTCCGAACGTCATTGCTTTGACCAGCGGGGGATTGTCCAAGGCAACCGAAACAAACCGCCCCAACGCCGCGCCCGCATAGACAACGCCCAGCATTGCGTAGGCCACAGGATTATTCAGCCAGATAACGGCAAGGCCGGTGACGACAAACAACCCTCCGACCGAGGCGCGCATCTCACTTAGCCCCATGGTGCTGTTCGTTGGGGCAAGATCCAAAGAGGTCGCCGTAAAGCTGGGCGCCAGAAAGCCGAACATGCCGAACCCCACTGTCAGGAGTGCTGCCATCACATTTAGGGCGTTTGTCATGCATCTATTCCTATTCAGGTTTTCGCCGCTGCTTGGCGACGTCACGCGCCAACTGCCGGGTATAGTTTTCAAGCGCAACCAACGCAGCATCCAAGTTGTTCGCGTGTCCGTCCTCCAACGCATCCGCAATCTGGTCGTGCAGGGCGATAATCGCTTCGCGCGAACGGGCAGAAAAAGTGATCATGTTCATCAAGGGTTGCATGGCCTCAACAGCCCCGGCCAGTTGATACGATAGCACTGGATTGCCCGCTCCATCGACGAGCGCCCGGTGAAACGCCACGTCAGAGGCGCAGAATGCCTCATCGGTTAGGTCCGGTTGCGATTGGCGGTGAATCTCCGCTCGCATCGTCGTCAGATGTCCTGCCGACCGGCGCTGCGCGGATAGGGGTGCGCACGCGCGCTCCAAAGCGAACCGAGCCTCGCACGCGGTATCAAAACTCACTGCATTCATTGACAACAACAGGGTCGAGGTTGTGATTTGTTGAGAATACGCGCCCTCAAAACTCAGGCGGTTTACAAACGCACCGCCACTTGCACCGCGTTGCGTTCGGATCAGGGACTGCGCCGCCAAGCGTTTCAATGCTTCGCGCACAGTAGGGCGCGAAACTTGAAACTGCTCCGACAGTTCGGCCTCTGACGGCAAACGTTCGTCTACGATCAACTCGCCCGAGACAATTGCATCGCGAATGGCCTGCGCAATCTGTGCGGACAAATCCGCAGGTCTCTGAGAGTTAGTTTTCATAATATGACGACCACACGTGACTTTTTATTTGTCTGACATTTAAAAGTCTGACATTTCAAAAGCAAGAACTGAGTCGGGAGGAAGACGTGAGTCGCGCGGTTCTACGCAGTGGATTGTGGCTGGGATTTTATGTCCTGATCCTATGGGCGTGGTGGATGATGTTCACCATGAGCCGCGAAATGGATCTGGACTGGATCGGACGTCCGGGACCAATGGGACAGGCCATGGCAGCGATGGACCCGCGCATGGACATGTACATGCCCATGGCAGAATTTGGCCCATTGTTTTGGATGTGGGCGATCATGATGGCGGCGATGATGCTTCCTACCGTGGTGCCAACCTTGCGCAGCTATGAGGACCTGATCCAAAGCGCAAACGGCTCGCGCGCGGGCTGGCTTGGCGTTTTGGGAGGGTATCTGGCGGTTTGGGTCGGTTTCGCGGCGCTGATTGCTGGCGTTCAACTGGTTTTGCTGTTTGGCGGTGTCGTCGATATGTTGGGGATCGCAAGATCCGGCGTCGTGGCGGGCGGACTGATGATCGCTGTTGGTGCATTCCAGTTCACCCGTGCGAAAGAGGTGTGCCACGGTGTCTGCCACGCTCCTATGACATATTTCCTGGGACACTGGCGAACCGGATTCGTCGGCGGTCTTCGCATGGGGCTCGGGCTGGGGGCGTTCTGCGTCGGCTGTTGCTGGGGCTTCATGGCGCTTGGTTTTGTCGGTGGAGTCATGAGCCTGCTGTGGATGGGCTTGGCGACGTTTTTTATGGTTTTGGAAAAGTTACCCCAGATCGGGCACGTGATCACGCGACCGTTGGGGTTCGCTCTTATCGCAGGCGGGCTCGTCCTGCTCATACATCCCATTATTTTCGGAGGATAACCCGATGGCAAAAAACAGAAAACCAGACGCTGACAAGCTGCCAATAAGTCAGCGCATCGATAGCCGAATGCCGAACCCCAAACGCAGAGAGATGAGCCCGACGGACTGGGCCATCAAGGGCGAATTGATCCTGAACTGCTCTTGCGATGTGTTTTGCCCATGTGTCGTATCGCTAGGCGCACATCCTCCGACTGAAGGGCATTGCCACGCATGGATGGGAATCATCATTGATGAGGGCCATTTTGAAGGTGAAGACCTGTCTGGGCTGAACGTCGGGCTTCTGGTCGATATTCCCGGACGGATGGGTGAAGGACAGTGGAAAGTAGCCGCATATGTGGACGAACGCGCCAGCGGCAAGGCATATAACGGACTGTTGCAGATTTTCAGCGGTCAAGCTGGCGGTACAACGGGCCTCTTCACCATGCTTGTCAGTGAGATCATGGGCGCCGAGCGCGCGCCCGTTCAGATTGAGCGAGATGGCACCAAGCGTCGCATTGTGATCGGGCGCAAGATTCAGGGTGAGATCGAGATGCTGGCGGGTAAAGATGCCGATCACCCCGTGATGGTTTCAAACTCGAAATACTGGATGGGTCCGGACATCATCGTTGCGCGGGGAACCAAGTCCAAGGTGCGAGATTATGGCCGTGTGTGGGATTTCGGTGGTAAATCGGCCGAGATTTGCCCGATTGACTGGCATGGTCCCAAGTAATGATTTTTGGAGTAGGCCAGCTGGTCGCAGTGCAGCACAATCCGTTTATACACAGGATACTAGACGGATATCTTACAGTATTCAGTTTGCGTCTACCGTTGAAAAACAGCGCGGTGTTTGGCCGACAAGATCCTTGGCGCGACGGGCAACATCAAAGACTGAGCGGAACAAGACGTACAACACCTGTTCGCAATTGGGTATTTTTGCCTCTGGAGGTTTGAATGGCACAGATTTCCCTGTCCCGTCGATTGCGCCGCACTCCGTTTTCGGATGGGGTCGAGGCCGCAGGCGTAAAAGGATATACGGTATATAATCGTATGTTGCTGCCCACCGTTTTCGAAAGTATTGAGGCGGACTATCGCCACCTCAAAAGCCACGTTCAGGTGTGGGATGTGTCCTGCGAACGTCAGGTTGAACTGCGCGGTCCGGACGCCGCTCGTTTGATGCAAATGCTAACCCCGCGCGATCTGCGGGGTATGCTACCGGGGCAGTGCTTCTATGTTCCGATTGTTGATGAAACGGGTGGTATGCTGAATGACCCTGTGGCCGTCAAACTTTCGGATGATCGTTGGTGGATTTCCATTGCAGACAGTGACTTGCTGCTCTGGGTTAAAGGAATTGCCAACGGATATCGCTTGGATGTTCTGGTGGATGAACCGGACGTATCACCACTCGCTGTCCAAGGACCAAAAGCGGATGAATTGATGTCGCGGGTTTTCGGAGACAGGGTGCGCGATATCAGGTTTTTCAAGTTTGATATGTTCCAGTTTGAAGGCCGGGATCTGGCGGTGGCGCGATCAGGGTACTCGAAGCAAGGCGGCTTCGAGATTTACGTCGAAGGCTCGGATATTGGTATGCCGTTGTGGAACGCGCTCTTTGCGGCAGGCGAAGACCTGCAGGTGCGTGCGGGCTGCCCCAATCTGATTGAAAGGATTGAGGGTGGGCTGCTGTCTTATGGCAACGATATGACGGACAATAACACTCCGCATGAATGTGGACTGGGTAAGTTCTGCAATACGCACACAGCCATTGGCTGCATCGGGCGGGATGCGTTGTTGCGCGTGGCTAAAGAAGGTCCTGTCCAACAGATTCGTCCCATTGCAATCGCTGGCGATGCAGTACCACCCTGTGATCGGCCGTGGCCCGTGCTCGCGAACGGAAAACGTGTTGGGCAGGTAACATCTGCCGCTTGGTCCCCGGACTTCGAAATAAATGTTTCGATCGGCATGTTGAGGCTAAGTCATTGGGACGCCGGGACAGTGGTTGAGGTTGAAACACCAGACGGCATGCGCAGCGCCACTGTACAGGAACGGTTCTGGATCTGATGCCAGAACGAAACTGTATCTGTGTCGCTTCGCAGATCATGCAAGAAGTTAACGCTGGATGAGCTATAAGGCCTAAGAGCACGGAAACGAGAGGAAAAGCGATGTTTAACGCATTGGTTATGGAGAAAGAAGAAGAGAGTGGACTCGCCAACCCGGCGATAAAGCAGTTGTCTTCGGATGATCTGCCCCATGGTGAAGTCACCGTCGCGGTCGAGTATTCGACAGTGAATTACAAGGACGGCCTTTGTTTGTCGCCGAAAGGCGGTGGACTGGTACGAAAATATCCGCACGTGCCCGGAATTGACTACGCCGGAACGGTCGAGGCGTCGTCGGATGATCGCTACAAGGCGGGTGACAAGGTGGTCTTGACGGGCTGGCGTGTAGGTGAGGCTCATTGGGGTGGCTATTCGCAGAAGGCCAATGCCCTGGCCGAGTGGCTGGTACCTTTGCCGGAAGGTCTTGATACACGGCAGGCGATGGCTGTGGGAACAGCCGGGTTCACCGCGATGCTGGCGGTTATGGCGCTTGAGGATCACGGGATGAAAACCGACCACGGACCGGTTCTGGTGACTGGCGCTGCGGGTGGTGTTGGCTCGGTCGCGACGGCTATTCTGGCCAATCTGGGCTATGAGGTTGCAGCAGTAACCGGACGGCCGGAAACCGGGGAGTATCTGAAATCTCTGGGCGCCACGACCATTGTCCCCCGCGAGGAGTTGAACGAGACAACCAAGCGCCCTCTGGAAAGCGAAACCTGGGCCGGATGTGTCGACGCCGTTGGTGGTGAGATGCTGGCGCGCGTTCTGGGACAGATGAAGTATGGGGCGTCTGTCGCAGCGGTTGGTCTGGCGGGTGGTGCGGCACTGCCTGCAACCGTTATCCCATTCTTGCTGCGCGGGGTAAATTTGCTGGGCATCGACAGCGTGATGCAGCCTTACGAAAACCGTCTGCGGGCGTGGCAACGTATTGCAACTGACCTGCCGATGGACAAGTTGGACGCGATGGTGCACCCAGCAACCCTTAAAGACCTGCCACAATTGGGCGAGGATATTCTCAAGGGTAAGGTAAAGGGGCGCGTTGTTGTCGACGTAAACGCCTGATTAAAAAACTGTTCTACCGGACCGGTTGGCCCGCCTGCTGACCGGTCTTTTCTCCTTGAAAACGTCCGGAAAAAGCCGGAAACTCCTCTGGTCATTGGCGCATTTCCACTTCATCATTGCTATACATCCCAACTGCGATGGCTTATGAGCCATTCAAACAGGACCTGAAGACGGGGAGTGAGCAGCATGTCTGACGATTTTGAACTGGACACCGACGATCTTAAACGGCGCATGGAAGGCGCCATGGCAAACCTCAGAACCGAATTCGCCTCGCTTCGGACCGGGCGGGCATCAGCCTCGATGCTTGAACCGGTTATGGTAGACGCCTACGGCGCGATGACCCCGATCAATCAGGTTGGAACGGTCAATGTCCCCGAACCTCGTATGGTCACGGTGAATGTTTGGGACAAGGGTCTTGTCGGCAAGGTTGAGAAGGCAATTCGTGAAAGTGGTTTGGGAATTAACCCGCAGTTGAACGGCACGATCATCATGCTGCCAATCCCGGAGCTGAACGAAGAGCGTCGCCGCGAACTGGGCAAGGTTGCAGGGCAATATGCCGAGCACGCCCGCGTTTCGATCCGCAATGTGCGTCGTGACGGAATGGATCAAATCAAGAAGGCAAAAGCCGACGGAATGTCCGAGGACGACCAGAAATTCTGGGAAACCGAAGTTCAGGATCTGACCGATGAGATGATCAAAACCGTTGATGCCGCGCTTGAGACCAAGCAGGCCGAGATCATGCAGGTCTGACGTCGCACTATGTTCAACCCTCCACATACCCTGGCCGGGCCGCGCCACGTCGCCATCATTATGGACGGAAACGGTCGCTGGGCCCAGGCGCGCGGTCGGCCAAGGTTGTTTGGACACCACGCGGGCGCACGGCGCGTGCGTGAAGTGGTTGAAGCCTGCCCAGGTCTTGGGGTCAAATACCTGACGGTTTTCGCCTTTTCGACTGAGAATTGGAAACGGACTCAGGCCGAGGTTGCCGGACTCATGAGCCTGTTTCGGCGCTATATCATCAAAGAAACCCAGACCCTTAAGGAAAACGGAATTCGCGTTCGGTTTATCGGAGATCGGGTCCGGCTGGATGCCAAGTTAATCGCCCTGATGGATACGCTGGAAGAAGAAACAAAGGACAATGATCTGGTCCACCTAACAGTTGCGCTGAACTATGGCGGACGGGACGAAGTGGCCAGAGCAACGAAGCGATTGGCGCGCGATGTAGCAGAAGGCCGTTTGCACCCCGACGATGTGGATGAAGAAACCCTACCTAAGTATCTGGATACACGTGTTCTTCCTGATCCGGACTTGGTTATCCGCACGAGTGGTGAGGCGCGAATTTCCAATTTTCTGCTGTGGCAATCGGCATATTCAGAATACGAATTTGTCGACACACTTTGGCCGGATTTCACTGCCGCCGAGTTTGAAGGTTTGTGCCGAAACTTCGGCGGTCGCGAACGCCGGTATGGGGCGGTTCCGGCATGAGTGACGGCCGATGGTCTGATCTTACCACCCGCATCCTCTCTGCTGCCGTGCTTGTCGCCATCGGCTCGGTCGAGGTTTGGTTGGGCGGGTTTTGGTTTGAAACCTTCATCGCAATCGCCTGCGGCCTGATGACCTGGGAATTGGTGCGAATGGTTG
This sequence comes from Ruegeria sp. YTSA135, assembly GCF_059610165.1. Classification (NCBI taxonomy): domain Bacteria; kingdom Pseudomonadati; phylum Pseudomonadota; class Alphaproteobacteria; order Rhodobacterales; family Roseobacteraceae; genus Ruegeria; species Ruegeria sp. YTSA135. Next base: position 173,091 of record NZ_JBXWNC010000004.1, read on the forward strand.
ACCCTGACAAGACCGCTGTGCGGGTTCAGTTGGGGATTCTGACCGGCGTTGCGGTTATGCTCAGCTACCATGTGCCTCCGATTTACAAGATACCGATCCTGCTGGCCCCTGCCTTGGTCGGCGCGGGGCAGGTCGGTCGCGCGAAACTGATATACGCTCTGTTTGCCATGTGGATTGCCGCGTCTGGCCTGGGCTTTATCTCAATCCGCGAGACGATGGGTTTTGGCTGGATGATCTGGTTGATCTCGGTTGTGGTTGCGACAGACGTTGCAGGATATTTCGTAGGCAAGACGTTTGGTGGACCAAAATTCTGGCCGAAAGTCAGCCCAAAGAAAACGTGGTCTGGCACAGCAGGTGGATGGGCCGCAGCAGCGATTGTCGGAACCTTATTCGCTCTTCATGCCGGCTTTGGGTTCATGTTCGTCGTCATCTCGGTTATGGCATCCATGGCCAGCCAGGCGGGGGACATTATCGAAAGTGCGACAAAGCGAAAATTCGGCGTGAAGGACAGTTCGAACCTGATCCCGGGTCATGGCGGTTTTCTTGATCGGTTCGACGGTATGATGGGGGCCGCTCTGTTTGTTCTTATTGCGGGTATGATCTATTCCCCCGGGGGTATGTAATGCGCAAAATCTCTATTTTTGGCGCGACCGGCTCGATCGGGCAGAACACCATTGACCTGATAGACAGGCAACCGTCAGCCTACAACGTCGTTGCGCTGACAGGTGGGGCGAATATTGAGAAACTGGCCAAAGACGCGCGTCGTCTGAATGCGGATGTGGCTGTGACCGCCTATGAAAATAGGTTGGACGACCTGCGTGTAGCGCTGTCCGGGAGCGGTGTTGAGGCTGCGGCGGGACAGGCGGCGCTTACCGAAGCTGCTACGCGACCTGCGGATTGGATCATGTCAGCCATCGTCGGGGCAGCCGGGTTGCAGCCAGGTCTAGAAGCATTGAAGCAAGGTGCGACGCTGGCCTTGGCGAACAAGGAAACATTAGTTTGCGCCGGGGCTTTGGTGTTGGAAACAGCCAAGAGGCACAACGCTCGCCTTTTGCCGGTAGACAGCGAACATTCTGCCGTATTTCAGGCTCTGGTTGGCGAGGATATCGAGACCGTTGAGCGGATCATTATCACAGCTAGCGGGGGTGCCTTCCGCGACTGGCCGCTGCGTGATCTGGCCAATGCCACTGTTGAACAAGCCTCAAGTCATCCGAATTGGGACATGGGGCAACGCATTACAATCGACAGTGCATCGATGTTCAACAAGGCGTTAGAGCTTATTGAAACTAAAGAGTTCTTCGGGGCTTCTCCGGATCAAATCGAAGTGTTGGTTCATCCTGAATCCATTGTGCATTCGCTCGTCGGATTCAAAGACGGGGCCGTCATGGCCCATATGGGCGCGCCAGATATGCGTCATGCCATCGGCTATGCGCTACATTGGCCGGAACGGCAGGAGTTGCCAATTGAGCGGTTGAACCTCGCCAAGCTCGGCCAGCTAAGCTTTCAGGAACCGGACGAAGATCGTTACCCGGCGCTGCGCCTTGCCCGCAATGTCATGGAACGCGGCGGCCTTTCCGGTACGGTGTTCAACGCCGCCAAGGAACGCGCGCTGGACCTTTTCATCGACCGGCAGGTTGGTTTTCTTGAGATGGCAGAGATTGTTGAATCTGTTTTGAACAGGTTTGAAACGTCAAATGGCCTTCTTGATGCCGAATTAAACCTTGATAACGTACTGCAAGCGGACCATTTGGCACGTAAGTGGGCCAGCGAAGCCGCAATTCAGAAAGCAGGATAGAAACTTGGACGTACTCTCTCTGATTCCTCAATTTGGCAACTTACTTTATACCATTGTTGCCTTTGTGGTTGCCCTGTCTGTCATCGTGGCGGTTCATGAATATGGCCACTACATCGTGGGGCGCTGGTCTGGCATACATGCCGAGGTATTCTCGGTCGGGTTCGGCCCAGTGCTCTGGAGTCGTGCCGATAAGCGCGGAACCCGCTGGCAAATCGCTGCACTACCGTTTGGCGGCTATGTCAAGTTTCTGGGAGATTCTAACGCTGCGTCCGGCAAAGATGCTGCAGCGATGCAAACGATCACGGAACGAAACCCCGAAGAATTGCGCCGCACCATGCACGGTGCACCTTTATGGGCAAGAGCAGCTACGGTAGCCGCAGGCCCGGTCTTCAATTTTGCAATGTCCATAATCGTTTTTGGCCTGATCTTCATGTATCAGGGTGTGACGCGGGAGCCTCTGACAGTTGGTGAGTTGCACCCGATGCCGGGCGCGGTTCAGGAGTTGCAAGACGGTGACGAGATCGTAGCCATTGCGGGGCTTCCAGTGCCAGAGTTCGATCAGGAAGGGGCATGGTCCGACTTTACCGATGCTCTGCCTGTGGAACCTGAGTTGGACTACACAGTGGTCCGCGACGGGCAGACGCTGGACGTCTCAGGCCCCTGGCTGTTTCCCGCGCTGATCCAACAGGTTATTCCACGCAGTGCAGCGATGGACATCGATCTGAAACCCGGAGATGTCATTACCGCCGTCAACGGTGAACAGATTTACGCGTTTGAACAGTTGAAAGAGCATGTTGAGGGTTCTGACGGAAAAGTTCTTTTGCTCAACGTCTGGCGGGACGGCGCGGAGTTGGAATTCGCACTCGCGCCGCGCCGCACGGACGAACCACAACCTGAGGGTGGGTTTGTAACCCATTGGCGTATCGGAATTGTCGGTGGTATGGTTATTGACCCGGCGACCGAACCGGCAGGCGTTCTGGCTTCGCTTTCAGGTGGAGTCCAACAGACCTTGCGCATAGTTGACGGGTCGCTTTCTGGTATCTGGCACATGGTTACTGGGGCGATCAGCACCTGCAATATATCGGGTCCCATTGGCATCGCGGAAACTTCGGGCGCAATGGCGAGCCAAGGGGCGCAGAACTTTATCTTCTTCATTGCGGTGCTCTCGACCGCAGTTGGGTTGTTGAACCTATTTCCCATTCCGGCCCTGGATGGCGGACATCTGGTGTTCTATGCGTATGAGGCCGTGGCCGGCAAACCGCCCAGTGATGGGGCTCTTCGCGTTCTGATGGGGGTAGGGGTATCCCTAATCCTTGGTCTCATGATCTTTTCGGTGTCCAACGATCTGTTCTGCTGATTGCGGAGATTGCGGCACTTTAATGCCGCAATTTCGCCCCAATACTTGCATAGGCTTTTGCCCAGAATTGATCCGTTTCTGAGGTTGTGATGACAAAGGCCCTGCGCAAATCTGCCAACAGCTTTTGGTGCCTGTTCGTTTTGAACTGGGATACAATACTGTTCTTCGGTGCGACCGCAATTGCGATGTTCGGCTGGGCCTATCTGATCACAATGTGATTCTTTTTACGTTTCGTAAAAGCGACTTACGTCTCCCCTTGCGCCTGCTTTCTGTTTTGGTCTTTTGACAAGTATAAATATTCTCGCTACTCAGCATTAAAGTCCAAAAATATTGGGTAGTGAAAAAATGACTGATAGGCGAGGCGCGGGCACATCCTGCGGGGGACAAAAGCCCGAAAACAAGATTTTGTGGCGGTCACTAACATTAATATTTCTTCTGACATTGGTGGGTTTTGTACCGGTTCCACAGGCCGCATGGGCGCAAAACTTCGTCATCAATTCGTTTGATGTCGAGGGAAATCAGCGCATCGAAAGCTCTACTATTATCGCGCGTACAGGGATCGAACCGGGCCAGTCAGTTACTGCCGGTGAATTGAACGATGCCTATCAGCGTTTGCTTGACAGTGGTGTTTTTGAAACAGTCGAATTGACACCACGCGGCAATACTCTGGTGATTGCGGTTGAAGAGTACCCGACTATCAACCAGATCAGCGTCGAGGGAAATCGCCGTGTGAAAGACGATGTATTGCTTGAAGCAATCTCATCAGAACCGCGCCGAGTATTCACTCCACAAGTGGCCGAGGCTGACGCCGACCTGATTGCCGAAATCTACTCGTCCCAGGGGCGGGTGTCAGCGACGGTCATTCCTCGCATCATTCGCCGGAGCGATAACCGAGTCGATCTGGTTTTTGAGGTTGCGGAAGGCACAACGATTGAGGTCGAGCGAGTCAGCTTTGTAGGCAACCGCGCATTTTCTGATCGCCGCTTGCGCCGGGTTCTGGAGACTAAGCAAGCTAACTTTTTGCGGACGTTTATCAGCAGTGACACCTTCATTGCTGACCGGATCGAATTCGATAAACAGGTTATTCGCGATTTCTATCTGTCCCGAGGCTACGTCGATTTCCGCGTAAACAGCGCGAATGTTGAATTCACCCAAGAGCGTGACGCTTTCTTCCTGGTGATGAACATCACCGAGGGTCAGAAGTTTTCGTTTGGCCAGATCAGCACGGTCAGTGAAATCCCCGGTGTAGATCCAGCTGCGTATCAAGATGCGTTGAAAATCCGCCCGGGTGTAACCTATACGCCGTCGCTGGTTGAGAACTCGATCGCCCGGATGGAACGTCTTGGAATCAAGCAGGGCGTTGACTTTCTGCGGGTCGAACCGCGCGTGACGCGCAATGCACGTGATCTGACGCTGGATGTTCAGTTTGTTCTGACAAAGGGTCCGCGAATCTTTGTTGAAAGGATCGACATCGAGGGCAACACAACCACGCTTGACCGTGTGATCCGTCGTCAGTTTGATACGGTCGAAGGTGACCCGTTCAACCCGCGTGAAATTCGCCAGGCGGCTGAGCGTATTCGCGCCTTAGGCTTCTTCGCGGTCGCCGATGTTGAACCGCGCGAGGGGTCGTCGCCCAGTCAGGTTATCGTTGACGTCGACGTGGAAGAGCAGCCCACCGGTTCGTTGAGCCTAGGTGGTAGTTACTCGGTCTCGGACGGTTTTGGTGTTGCCATTGGGCTGAGCGAATCCAACTTCCTGGGACGTGGGCAAACTGTGGGCGTCAGTCTTTCGACGGCACAGGACGCCGAGCAATATACGCTGAACTTTTCCGAACCCTATCTGTTGGGTCGCAAGCTGCGGTTCGATCTGGGCTTGGGTCTGTCGACAACAAATTCAAGCTTTGCCAGCTACGACACCGAGACACTGTTTTTCCGTCCTCAGCTAAGCTATGCCATCGGTGAGTTGTCAGCACTGCGACTGCGCTATAACTGGGATCGTAGCGAGATGACGCAACAAGATGACGAGATCAACGGTGCGGTCATTGCTTCGGACATTGCGCAGGGCGAACGTACGACCAGCTCATTGGGTATCTCATACATCTATGACAGCCGGCTTGGCGGTCTGAACCCCAACGCAGGTGTTCTGTTCGAGGCCGGTATTGATGCAGCCGGACTGGGCGGCGACAACGAGTTCTACAAGACGACTGCGCGTGGTATTGCGCAAACCCGTGTCTGGAACGAAGAGGTTGTACTGCGTGCTACCCTCGAAGTTGGCGCTTTGCACTGGAGAGGCGATGACTTCAGCCGGACCATCGACCGTTTTGTACTGGGGCCGAGTGTCTTTCGTGGCTTCGAGCCTGCGGGTATCGGTCCGCGTGACCTGTCGAATGGCCAGGATGATGCGATCGGGGGCAACTATTACTGGGTTGCACGCCTTGAATCAGACTTTCCGCTGGGTCTGCCCGAGGAATTGGGCCTGCGCGGCGGGGTGTTCTATGACTTCGGCAACCTTTACAACCTCAACGACGTCAACACGGCCGGTGGCGACATCGTCGGTGAGGATGGTTCGATCCGTCACGTGATCGGTGTCTCTGTTCTTTGGGAAACGCCCTTTGGTCCGCTGCGCTTTAACTTCTCGCATGCGCTGAAGAAAGAGGATTTCGACAAAGAGCAGAACTTTGACCTGACGGTTCAGGCCCGGTTCTAATTTTGCATGTTGAAGGATGTTGTCATCAAAATGCAGGGCCCGTTGCGGGCCCTGTGTGTTTTTTTAGCCCTGTTTGCCGCCGATACTGCGGTATCTCAGCAGTTGGGTGTTCCCGAAAGCAGTGTCGTAACACTGTCGAGCGAACGTTTGTTCGCCGAGTCTGCCTTTGGTAAGCGGGTCCTGCGTGAGATCGAAGTTGAAGGCATACTACTAGGGGAAGAGAACGAGCGCATCGTGGCGGAACTCAGCCACGAGGAAAAGGTTCTGACAGAGCAGCGCGCGACAATGACGGCTGAGGAATTTCGCCCTCTGGCGGATGCTTTTGACGAAAAGGTCCAGTCGCATCGAGAGGGCCAGAGGGCAAAACTAGACGCGTTAGCCCGCCGCGGCGAGGACGCCCGGCAAAGGTTCCTCGTGCTGGTGCGGCCTGTTTTGATCGATCTGTTGCGCGAATCCGGGGCCGCGATCATCATTGAACGTTCGAGCGTCTTCCTGAGTTCGGACCGTACTGACATCACGGATGCGGCAATTGCCCGGATAGATGCGGTAATCGGCGACGGTCGCGCCGTTGAATCCGGGGCTAGTGAATAGGTTTGCTTGCCCTTGGGGCGCGGTATTGCTAACCACGCGGCAAACAGAAAATCAGCACGGGACAACACCACTATGAGCACGGAAACCAAGAGCGCCGATATTCAGCTGATACAGCGGATCTTGCCGCACCGCTATCCGTTTCTGCTGGTCGACAAGGTTGTTGATATCTCGGGCTATCAGTCGGCCGTTGGCATCAAGAACGTCACGATGAACGAGCCGCATTTCCAAGGCCACTTTCCGGGCACTCCGATCATGCCGGGCGTCACCATTGTCGAAGCGATGGCACAGACCGCAGGCGTAATGCTGGGCGTAGGCATGGATGTCATCGACAGCGAGTTGTTGATTTATTTCATGAACATCGACAAGTGCAAATTCCGCAGAAAAGTGATCCCGGGTGACGTGCTTGAGATGCACGTAGAAACCGTGCGGGGCAAAAAGGGTGGTAAAATCTTTAAGTTCAGCGGTCGTGCGACGGTAGATGGTGAAGTCGCGACCGAGGCTGAATTCTCGGCCTATGTCGACTGGGACATGGAAAAAACAACATGAGCGGCATTCACCCAAGCGCAATCATTGAAGAAGGCGCGCAAATCGGTGAGGGCTGCATCATCGGACCTTTCTGCCATATCGGCCCACAGGTCAAACTGGGCGATCGGGTCGAGCTGAAATCTCATGTCGTGGTGACGGGCGACACGTCAATCGGTGACGAAACCGTTATCTTCAATTTCTCAGTGATCGGAGAAATTCCGCAGGACCTGAAATTCGGCGGTGAGGATACACGTTTGCGGATTGGCAAGCGCAACCGCATTCGTGAGCATGTCACGGTAAACACTGGTACAGAAGGCGGCGGCGGCGTAACCCGAATTGGTGATGATTGCCTGTTGATGGCGGGTGTGCATGTGGCGCACGACGTTCAGATTGGAAACCGGGTGATCATGGTCAATCACGCTGGTGCCGCAGGGCACTGCATTATCGAAGATGACGTAATTGTCGGCGGCATTTCAGGCTTGCACCAGTGGGTGCGCGTGGGCCGTGGCGCGATTATTGGTGCGCTGACCATGGTGGCCAATGATGTTATCCCATACGGTCTGGTACAGGCACCACGGGGTGAACTGGACGGGCTGAACCTTGTCGGTTTGAAACGAAAAGGGGTATCGCGTGAGGATATCGCGGCATTGCGCGCGGCTTTCCGGGAATTGTCTGAAGGTGAAGGTACGTTCATGGAGCGGGCCCATCGACTCGGCCAAGACAACCAGAGCGAATATGTCCAGCGGATCGTAGATTTTGTGACTGGTGAGTCGGACCGCTCGTTTCTGACACCGAGGAAGTAGGCCGATGCTGGCGCTGATTGCCGGAACTGGTGCATTGCCGGGTGAGGTGGTTGAATGCCTCACCGAGCGCCCCTTGATCTGCGCGATGGAGGGGTTCGCACCTGACAGCTTAAGCACGGATATCGTCTTTCCGTTGGAGCATTTGGGGAGTTTTATTGCGGACCTCAAAGCCCGGGGTGTTACCGAGATTTGTATGGCTGGCGCCGTCCGTCGTCCGCCCATTGACCCAGCGCGGATTGACGCCGCCACGATGCCTTTGGTCCCTGTGCTTCAACAGGCGATGATGTCTGGGGATGACGGCGCATTGCGCGCGGTAATTGGACTTTTCGAAGACTCCGGTCTAACCGTACGCGCCGCGCATCAGATCGCGCCGGCCTTGCTGCCTCCGCTGGGGTGCCTGAGCGAGGCTCAACCGTCCGAAGCTGATCTGTCCGATGCGGACAGGGCGGCAAGTATTCTGCGGGCCATGGGGGCGGCGGATATCGGACAGGCCTGCGCAGTGTTAAAAGGGCAGGCACTAGCTGTTGAGAGCATCTTTGGGACCGATTGGATGTTGCAATCCTTGACGCAACGGCCCGACGCAGGCGGAGGTATTTTGTTCAAAGCCCCAAAGCCCGATCAGGATCGACGCGCTGATCTACCTACCATTGGACCAGGTACTGTTTCGAGTGCCGTGGCTGCCGGTTTGGCTGGCGTCATCGTTGAAAAAGGCGGCGTAATCGTATTGCAGCGGGATCGGGTTATTGATGAGTGCAACCGCCTAGGCCTGTTCCTTCACGTACGCGAGCGGGCCAGTTGATGCGGGTATTTCTGGTCGCCGGCGAACCTTCGGGCGATCGGTTGGGCGGTGCATTGATGGAAGGGCTGCGCAGTTTGGTCCCCGATATTCAGTTTGACGGGGTTGGCGGTCCATTGATGCAGGCACAGGGCTTGGACAGCCGCTTTCCGATGGCCGAACTCTCGGTAATGGGTCTGGTCGAGGTCCTGCCGAAATATTTCCACCTGAAACGTCGCATAGCCGAGACGGCCCAAGCCGTTCTGGGCTCGCAGCCCGACGTGTTGATCACAATTGACAGTCCTGATTTCTCTCTGCGCGTTGCGAAGATCGTTAAGGCGCAAAGCAAGATCAGAACGGTGCACTACGTTGCCCCGAGCGTGTGGGCCTGGCGGCCTGGACGCGCCGACAAGATGGCGAAAGTGATTGATCATGTTCTGGCGCTCTTGCCGTTCGAGCCACCCTATATGGAACGTGCGGGCATGGAGTGTGATTTTGTCGGCCATCCAGTCGCCAGCGAGCCGGTAGCCTCGGAAGCGGACATCCAGGAGTTTCGCGACGCCTATAGCCTTGGGGCCGCGCCGCTTATCCTTGCCCTTCCGGGTTCGCGCGGCGGAGAGATTGATCGCCTTGCACGGGTCTTTGGCGACGCATTGCGGCTGTACCTGCAGAGCAGGCCCGACACTCGGGTCGTGGTGCCCGCCGTTGCGCATATGGTCGATGCGGTGGCTGAGCATGTACGCGCCTGGCCCGGGAAGCCAGTCGTTCTTGACCCACGCGAAATGGCTTCGGATCAGGCGGTGAAAGAGAAACGGGCGGCTTTTGCGGCGGCTGAACTGGCGTTGGCGGCCTCGGGAACCGTTTCGTTGGAACTGGCCGCACAAGCCACGCCGATGGTGATTGCTTACAGGCTAAGTTGGCTGACTCAGAAGATAGCCGAACGGATGGTCAAGCTGGATACGGTGACTCTGGTCAATCTTGTTTCGGAAACCCGGACAGTGCCTGAATGTCTGCTGGATGACTGCCAGCCGGAAAAGATTGCTGCGGCACTGGAGCAGGTCTCGGCTGCTCCGGATGCACAACTTAAGGCGATGGCGACAACGATGGAACGGTTGGGACACGGGGGTGAGGCACCCGGCCTGCGCGCAGCCCGTGCAGTTCTGGCAAGGATGAAGTCCTAGTGCTGGATTTCGTGGCGTTTGGCCTGTCTGTCTTTATAGCTCAGGTTCTGACCAATCTGGACAACCTTGCAGCACTGCTTGCGCTTTCATTGGTGGCCGGAGCGAAGCGGTCAGTCTTTGGCTTCCTATTGGCACAGGTGATCGTAATCTGCGCAGCGCTCTTGCTTGCCTTTGGGGTCGCAGATGTGGTGCCACGAGGGGCGGGATATTTGGGTCTGATCCCATTGGGTTTGGGTGTTTTGACCTTGATCCGAAAAAGGCGTGGAACCCATGCCGAGGACAATCCAAAACTTCACAATGGCGCTCCGATCCTCATGACCACATTGCTTTTTCTCAGCCTCTCGGTGGACACTTTTGCAATTCTGGCGCCCCTGCTGGCGGACTCGGTGCCGAGTTACCGCACCGCAGGCGTTGCTGGCGCAGGGCTTGCCACATGCAGCCTTGCCTTGATCGCTCTACTTGGATCAAAAGTCCCGTTTATGAGAGGCTCTTTCGCCAATCGACTGGAAAGCCTTGTGCCGTATGTGATGATTTGCGTTGGTCTGTATATCCTCAGCAACTCATGGACGGACGCAATCTAGTATCCGCGCCAGATCCAACCGCCGCCAAAAATGCGGCTGCCTTCAGAGGCATAGAAAACACAGGCTTGACCCGGTGAAACACCTTCCTCGGGCGTCAGCAGTTCAACCTCGGCCGTTGTATCGCTTAGGGGACGAATGATTGCCTCTTGCGGTGGGCGCGTTGATCGAACCTTGACCGAAACATGCCATTCCTTTTGCGAGGTAAAAGGCGCATCCCCCAACCAATTGATTTCGCGGACCGGGACGGTTCGGGTGGCCAGCATCTCTTTAGGTCCGACAACCACCTGTTTCTTGTCGACGTCCAACTTGACGACGTACAAGGGCTCACTGAGGCCACCAATACCCAGTCCGCGTCTTTGCCCAATGGTGTAGTGGATCACACCATCATGTTGCGCCAAGACGCGTCCATCTGCGTGGACAATCTCACCCGGTTCAGCCGCGCCGGGGCGCAGCTTTTCAATCACGCTGGCGTAATTCCCGTTGGGCACAAAACAAATGTCCTGACTGTCGGGTTTGTCGGCCACCGCCAAACCGTATTGTTCGGCCATCTCGCGCGTCGCATCCTTCGAGGGCAGGTGGCCCAGCGGGAACCGAAGAAAATCCAACTGCTCGGGCGTGGTTGAGAACAGAAAATACGACTGATCGCGATTTGCATCCTCGGCGCTGTGCAGTTCTGGCCCGTTTGGTCCCATCTTACGTTGAATATAGTGACCCGTGGCCATGCAGTCGGCCTCCAGATCCTTGGCGGTCTCCAACAGATCCTTGAACTTTACCCGTTCGTTGCAACGGATGCAGGGCACAGGCGTCGCACCCGCCAGATAGCTATCGGCAAACTCATCTATCACAGCGTCCTTGAAGATGTTCTCGTAATCCAATACGTAGTGAGGGAACCCGCGCTCCTCAGCCACGCGACGTGCATCGTGAATATCGATGCCCGCGCAACAGGCACCTTTCTTGGCCAATGCTGCACCGTGATCGTAAAGTTGCAGCGTCACGCCCACCACATCATAGCCCTGATCCGCGAGATAAGCGGCTACGACAGAACTGTCCACGCCACCGGACATAGCCACAACCACACGCGTTTCCGACGGGGGTTTGGCAAAGCCAAGCGAGTTCAGCGGTGTCTCGGTATCCAGGGCCATGACGATTCCATTACGGGTTAAGAAAGACCGGCAGAATATAGGAAAATTCTACACACTCTCAAGGGGCGGTTTCACTCGTCATTAAGTACGCTGGTGTCAGCGTTGCTGCAGCACGAAGAGGGTCAAAAAATGCTATTACAGAAAGTCGAGGGTCCCAGATCTGTAACCCTTCCGGATGGTTCAATTTTATCGCGTGCAGATTTACCGCCAGAAAACACGACGCGCTGGGTTGCTTCGCGGAAAGTGATCGTGGTGCGCGGCGTTTTATACGGGCTGATAACACTCTCCGACGCTAAAAAGCGATATGGATTAAGCGATGAAGAATTCAATTCATGGGTTAAAGCGGTCGCCGAACACGGAACTGACGCTTTGAAGGTCACCGCATTAAAAAAATATCGACAACTTAAAGGCGAAAGTGAATAAGGGTTTCAACGGTAACGTCAGATTAACCATTTTTGAGCAGGGTGAATTTGAAATTGGTAAATTGACCCGAATTGGAGCGGTGAATGCGAATACTTCTTGTCGAGGATGATCCAACCACGTCAAAAAGCATTGAATTGATGCTGACGCATGCAAACCTAAATGTCTACGCAACGGACCTGGGTGAGGAAGGCATCGATCTTGCGAAACTCTATGACTATGATCTTATCCTGCTGGATTTGAACCTTCCGGACATGAACGGTCACGAAGTGCTGCGTCAGCTGCGCATCGCCCGTGTCGAGACGCCAATCCTGATTTTGTCCGGCGCGGATGATACCGAGAACAAGATCAAAGGGTTTGGCTTTGGTGCAGATGACTACATGACCAAACCATTCCATCGTGAGGAATTGGTGGCCCGGATTCACGCAATTATTCGGCGATCAAAGGGGCATTCGCAATCCATCATCCACACTGGTCAGGTCGCTGTGAACCTGGACGCCAAGACAGTTGAAGTGGAAGGAAAAACGGTTCATCTGACAGGCAAAGAATACCAGATGCTCGAACTGCTAAGCCTGCGGAAAGGTACGACGCTGACTAAAGAGATGTTCCTGAACCATCTATATGGCGGCATGGATGAGCCCGAGTTGAAGATCATCGACGTATTCATTTGCAAGCTACGCAAGAAGCTAAGCAACGCAACAGGCGGTGATAACTATATCGAGACTGTTTGGGGCCGGGGATATGTCCTGCGTGATCCGCAAAGCAAAACCGTTGATGAAACGCGGATGGCCGTAGGGGCGTGAACAGAACACGGTCGCCCAAAGTCCGGGGTGATCCTGCGCGCTGACTATACAGCGCATCTGGACCTGGCCATGACCTCGCCCTATCACTGAGGCCCAAGATGACGTGACAGGGCGAGGCCATGAGTAAATTGATTCCGGTAGCTGACCTGACTGAGGAGGCCGCCCGCGAAGAGTTGGCGCAATTGGCAGCGCAATTGTTGCGAGCAGATAAACTCTATCACGGTGAAGACGCGCCAGAGATATCTGATGCAGCCTACGATGCGCTCAAGCGTCGAAATGCTGAGATTGAGGCAAGGTTTCCGAATCTGAAACGCGCCGACAGTCCCTCGGACCAGATCGGAGCGCGACCCGCTGGAGGGTTTTCAAAAGTAACCCATGCGGTTCGAATGATGTCGCTGGGTAATGCGTTCGACGATGAAGACATTCAGGATTTTGACCGATCTGTCCGAAAGTACCTTGGGCTGGATGCTGCAACACCGCTGTCGTTTACTGCAGAACCCAAGATCGACGGCCTGTCCCTTTCATTGCGATATGAAAATGGCAGGCTGGTGCAGGCTGCCACACGCGGCGACGGAGAGGTGGGGGAAAACGTCACAGCAAACGCCCGGACAATTTCAGACATCCCTCAGGTCCTGAAAAATGCGCCAAAAGTGCTGGAAGTCCGGGGTGAGGTCTACATGTCGCATGAAGACTTCGAAAGGCTGAATGCATCGCAAGAAGAGGCCGGCGAAAAGACCTTTGCCAATCCAAGAAACGCGGCCGCGGGTTCATTGCGCCAACTGGATGCGTCCGTCACACGCGCACGCCCACTGAAATTCTTTGCCTATGCTTGGGGTGAATTGTCGGAACCGTTGGCAAACACACAGATGGCCGCAATTGAGCGGCTGCATGATCTGGGGTTTGCGACGAATCCACTGACAAGGCTCTGCGAAACAACCGCTCAGATGCTTGAGCACTACCGCGATATCGAGGTCCAGCGATCCACGCTCGGTTATGACATTGACGGAGTTGTTTACAAGGTGAACGACCTGTCTTTGCAGGGTCGGCTTGGGTTCCGCTCCACGACCCCCCGTTGGGCGATTGCGCATAAATTTCCGGCTCAGCTAGCCTGGACCCGTCTGGAAGCGATCGACATTCAGGTGGGGCGCACAGGTGCGCTAAGCCCGGTTGCTCGGTTGCATCCGGTCACGGTAGGCGGGGTCGTGGTTTCAAATGCCACATTGCACAATGAAGACTATATCGCGGGCCGGGACGCCAAGGGCGGCACGATCCGAAACGGCAAAGACATTCGCGTCGGCGACTGGGTTCAAGTTTACCGCGCGGGCGATGTAATTCCTAAAATCTCGGATGTGGACATTTCAAAACGGCCAGAAGGTGCCACGCCTTTCGAATTTCCCACGACCTGCCCTGAATGCGGCAGCGATGCCATCCGCGAAGAGGGTGACGCCGTGCGCCGCTGTACGGGCGGTGTAATATGCCCTGCACAAGCAATTGAAAAATTGAAACATTTCGTTTCTCGCAAGGCGTTTGACATCGAAGGTCTGGGTGCCAAGCAGATAGAAATGTTCTACAGCGACCCTGATCTTCCGATTAAAACTCCGGTAGATATATTTACCCTTCATGACCGAGACAGTGCAAATTTGACAAAACTGGCCAATCGAAAAGGCTGGGGTGCGCAGAGTGCCAGGAATCTCTGGGAGGCGATTGACGAAAAACGCCAGATTCCGTTTGGTCGGCTGCTATTTGCGCTGGGTATTCGGCATATGGGCGAGGCGGCGTCTAACCTAATCGCGACCCATTATGGCGGCTGGCCCGAATTCGAACGTGCGATTACTGCGGCGGCAGATTTTAATGGGCCAGAGTGGGATGACCTGCTCAGCGTCGATGGAGTTGGTGAAGTCATGGCCCGGGCGCTTGTGTCTGCTTTTGGGCAAGACGCAGAGCGGGCCAGCATAGATGCTCTGGTCGCTCAGTTGGACGTGCAAGCCGCCAAACGACCAGATACCGCTGGCAGCCCAGTCGCCGGAAAGACTGTCGTTTTCACCGGGACATTGGAAAAGATGACCCGCGCCGAAGCCAAGGCCAGGGCTGAGGCGCTTGGCGCCAAGGTGTCGGGGTCTGTCAGCAAAAAGACTGATCTTCTGGTGGCGGGTCCTGGTGCAGGCTCAAAGGCGAAAAAAGCCGCTGATCTTGGCATTGAAACACTGGACGAGGATGGTTGGCTGCAGCTGATCGGTTCTGCATGAGCGGTCGCCCAGAAAGCTTGTTCCCGCTGTTTGCCAGCTTGGAAACTCTGGATGGGGTCGGGCCAAAGACAGCCCAGATCTTGATACAAGCGGGAACGGAGTCCCCACGTGACGTTCTCTTCAACCTGCCATACGCCGTGATCGACCGCCGCCGTCGCGACACGATCCGGGATGTTGATCTTCCTGCCACGCTGACGGTCGAGGTGACTGTCGGCGTCCATCGGCCACCCCGCAACAAGGGTGGAGCCTACAGGGTTCACGTCGAGGATAGCCAGGCAGATTTCCAATTGGTCTTTTTCCATGCACGCGGGGAGTACCTGAAAAAGGTTCTTCCGCAGGGGGCGCGTCGTGTCATCTCGGGCAAGCTTGAACTGTTCGACGGGATGGCGCAGATGGTCCACCCTGATTACATGCTGCCGTTAGAAGACGCCAAGGACATCCCAGAGTTTGAACCCGTATATCATTTGACGCAGGGGATCACGCAAAAGATGGCTTACAAAGCCGCCCGCAGCGCCTTGGCGCGCGCGCCTGTTCTAAATGAATGGATTGATGCGGCTTTGATCGCAAAACAAGGGTGGCCCGATTGGGCCGCGGCCGTTGCTGCGGCGCACAATCCGCAAGGGGCCGATGATGCAGCAGCCCATGCCCCGGCGCGGGAACGGTTGGCGTATGACGAGCTTTTCGCGCATCAATTGACGCTGGCGCTAGCTCGGCAACGCGAGCGGAAAGCGCGTGGCATTGTGAGTGTTGGTACAGGTGTTTTGCAAAGCAAAGTTCTTGCCAGTCTGCCGTACAAACCA
This sequence comes from Ruegeria sp. YTSA135, assembly GCF_059610165.1. NCBI lineage: Bacteria > Pseudomonadati > Pseudomonadota > Alphaproteobacteria > Rhodobacterales > Roseobacteraceae > Ruegeria > Ruegeria sp. YTSA135. The sequence continues at coordinate 188,816 of NZ_JBXWNC010000004.1, forward strand.
ACCGGCGCTCAACTTCGGGCCATTGATGACATCGCAAGCGACATGGCGTCGGCTGCTCGTATGAACCGTTTGTTGCAAGGTGATGTAGGCGCAGGAAAAACATTCGTGGCGTTCATGGCCTTGCTTATCGCCGTCGAAGCGGGCGGGCAGGGTGTCATGATGGCGCCAACCGAAATTCTTGCACGCCAACACTTGGAAGGTCTGCGCCCCTTGGCCGAAGACGCTGGCATTGTTCTGGAAATCCTGACTGGACGCGACAAAAGCGCGGAACGTCGCTCCAAACTGGCGGCTTTGAAAAGCGGCGACATTCACATTCTGGTCGGCACACATGCCGTATTTCAAAATGATGTGGAGTTCAAAGCGCTGCGTTTGGCAATTGTTGACGAACAGCACAGGTTCGGCGTGCGTCAACGGATGGAGCTGTCCGAGAAAGGGCAGGGCGCGGACGTTTTGGTGATGACGGCCACTCCGATCCCGCGCAGCCTAGCGTTGGCGCAATACGGCGATATGGACGTATCTGTGTTGGACGAAAAGCCGCCCGGACGAAAACCCGTCAAGACGGCAATCGTGAGCACCGAACGCATGGATGAGGTTGTTTCGCATCTGCGCCGCGCGATCGCTGAAGGACGCCAATGCTATTGGGTTTGCCCGCTGGTCGACGAGTCGGAAGTTTCAGATTTGACGGCGGCTGAGGAAAGGTTCAAGCGGTTACGGGCCATTCTTGGCGAAGGGGCGGTTGGATTGGTACACGGCCAGATGCCATCGGCTGAAAAAGACGCTGCAATGAAAGCCTTTCAGGAGGGTCACACAAAGGTGTTGGTCGCCACGACCGTGATCGAGGTTGGGGTCAATGTTCCCAACGCATCCATCATGGTCATCGAACGGGCCGAGATTTTCGGACTAGCGCAACTGCACCAACTGCGTGGCCGTGTCGGGCGTGGCCAGGCGGATTCGACCTGCCTCATGATGTATCAACCTCCGCTCAGCGAGGGCGGTCGAAAAAGGTTAGAGGTTTTACGCGAAACCGAAGACGGATTTCGGATATCAGAGACAGACCTTCAGATGCGTGGTGCAGGCGATTTGATTGGAACGGCCCAATCCGGGTTGCCAAAGTTTCGGATAGCAGACCTTGAACGTCAGGCCGGACTTATGGCTACCGCCCAAACCGATGCCCGTGCATTGTTGACCGCTGACCCGTCGCTGCGGTCTGACCGGGGACAGGCCGCGCGCGTTCTTCTGTGGCTCATGAAGCAGGATCAGGCAATCCGTTTAATTTCAGTGGGTTAAAGTTATAGTTCCAATTTGTTCACATTTGTTCCTAAAAAGTTCTTTACCGACTCGCCGAAATATGAGAACAAAAGATCAACATAAGGATGCTATCCGGAGGTGAGACCATGCTGACCCAGATCAAGACAACTTTGAGCCGATCGCAGTCGACGATTTTGCAAGACGTTGCAGGGGCCTTGTCTTTGTTGGTTATGTTGATGGTTGCCCTACACCTTCCCGGAGTTTTCTGACCCTTTCTGCCTGCGATCTCGTGCCGGCGTTACCGTGCTGTTATCCCCATTTCAGTCAAGGGTGACCAACCTGTCCCAATCCTCTTGAGAGGCCTGCCTCGGCCTCGTACGGCTATCCGGACCCTACGCGAGACACGCACAACCTGCCGCCGCCCTTTCCGCCCGAAAGGCGCGGCGGTTTTTTCTTAAAACTTTCCAGTTTGCATGCACGCAAGCTTCGCTTCAACCTTGGAGCGCCTGAAGAGAGAACAACAGAGTGCCTTAACGGCACTACATTATCTTGATACGTAAACGACGTGCCTAAGTGATAGGTCATTGAAAATAAATCAATACCTTTAGATAATCGGCCTTGATTAACGCGGGAGAGCGAACAGCTTTCTGGCGCACCGCTGCAAACACGTAATCAATAGTTTAGGGCAATCCCGATCCAGAACCTCAAACAGGAATCAGTTTAATTGGTCTGAACTGGTCTACGTCTTGCGCGCTGACGAATTACAAAAAAAGGTGTTTTAAGCACAATTAGCCTGTTCAGCCTTTTCAAAGGCTTCGGCAGTAGCCTCAAGCGCTAGCATAATCGACGCATGGCGGTTCTTGTAATCTCGTGCCGGAATCAGAACTTCCAAACCGTTAAACGGAGCATCCGGGGCAGGGCCAACCTTTTTCAACATGGCTGCCAGTTGATCGCGCGCTGTCTCCACTTGCGCGCGTGTTGCGCCGATGATCGCGCTGCCAACAACCGAAGCAGACGCCTGACCCAAAGCACAAGCTTTGACGTCCTGCCCAAAATCCGAGACTTTGCCGTCCTGAACATTCAAATCAACGGTTATGGTTGATCCACAAAGAGGTGACCGCTTTTTTACCGTGGCATCAGGATGATCAAGCCGGTCCAGATGCGGAATGTCTGCTGCCAGCGACAAGATGCGGCTAGAATAGAGTTTGATAAGGTCATTTTCACCGGACATGGCTTTACCTCTTTGCCTGTCCCCCATACATAGTCAGCCTCCACGGGGATGCAAAAGGTTTTTCTCATGTCCACGACTGTCGCGTTTGATCCATCATCTTTGAAGTACAACGAAGCCGGTCTGATCCCTGCCATAGCCCAAGACGAAAGCTCGGGCGAGGTGCTGATGATGGCCTGGATGAACGCGCAAGCCGTAGAAAAAACGTTGGAAACCGGTCGCGTCACGTATTGGTCGCGGTCTCGCCAGTCATTCTGGATCAAGGGTGAAACGTCAGGTCACGTGCAGGAACTTGTGGATTTCCGGCACGATTGCGACCGCGATTGCTTGCTGGTTCTGGTCCGTCAAACCGGCCCCGCCTGCCACACGAACCGCAGGACCTGCTTCTACACTGCCGTGCGTGACGGGAAAGAGGTTGAGCTGATGCCACCAATGGTTTGACCCTGTCACAAACCGACCAAGGCCCGGATATCCTCTGCGGCGGCACCGTCCGCCCGGTATTTTGAAAGCGCACGCGCGTCATCGCGTTTGGCCAACCGCTTGCCGGCCTCGTCGCGGATCAGCCGGTGATGAAGGTACGATGGTGTTGGCAATCCCAACAGGCGCTGCAAAACGACATGAATTCTCGTGGCCTCGAACAGGTCCTGTCCGCGCACGACATGGGAAATCTGTTGCGCGGCGTCATCCAGAACTACCGACAAGTGGTAGGACGTTCCCATATCACGACGCGACAGAACCACGTCTCCGATCGTGTTCGTCAACTCTTCCATCGAAAACGCGATCGATCCTGTCTCACCATTTGGTCCGGCACCGGTTTCCAGAAAGGAACCGATCTGAGCGCCAGGATCGTTTGATCCGGAAAGCACCCGGCAGGCAGCCGCCATATTCAACCGAAGCGGAATGTCCTTGGGGCGCGGTCCCTCTGCTGCGGATGGTCGGAACTTATCTCGGCACGTACCCGGATAAATGATGCCATCCGGCCCATGAAGCGGACGGCCTTCTTGCGGCGCACTGGCCGCTGAAGCAATATCTTTGCGGTTGCACGTACACGGGTAAAGCAAACCGCGGCCCCATAACCTGTCAAGCGCTGCGGTATAGACGCCCAATCGGTCGGATTGCCGCATCACGGGTTCAGGCCAGTTGAGACCAATCCAGCGCAAATCCCTGTAGATTTGATCTTCCCAGCTTAAACGAGAACGCGCGCGGTCAATATCTTCAATTCTCAGAAGGAATTGACCGTTCTCAGCCACTGCCAGATCATGGGCCAAAAGCGCCGAGTAAGCATGCCCCAAATGCAAAGGACCACTGGGTGAAGGTGCAAATCGGGTTCTAAATATCACGTTTTTTGAACAACATATACGTCAGACTTAAGGTCCATCCCCGGAAGGTGCGGGCCATACTCGCGAAATAGCAAACGTGCCGCGCCTGTGTCCAGCCAGTCATTTAGGCGAGAGGTATAAGAGATGTCGTCAAGCGTATGATCATTAAAGGAAAACGCAAGCAGTCCATCTTTGGGCAGGGCCCGCATCAATACGTCGAATACCGCAGGCGGAGCTGCGCCGGTGCCGATAACGCCGATTGCGGCAATTGCCTTGTAAGCATCTTGATCCAGAGGGTTTGGGTCCGTGATCTCGAAAGAAGAGAGCTTGCGATAAACGCCTTTAGCTGCCGCACCCTCCAACATCTTGGGGGATGGATCAACGCCGTCAATGACCTCAAAACCTACTGCGCTTAAGGCTACACCTGACAGGCCAGTTCCGCATCCGTAGTCCAGAATGGGCGTCTGCGGCTGGGGCAGTTTTGACCACAATGCCTCGGCCACGCGACCGGGGGTTGCATATCCTTGCGCGGCCACCTCGGAATCATAGGAGGATGCCCATTTCTGATAATGTGCGTGCGTGGCTTGCGGAGTGTCCAGGCCGTAAGTGTCCTTGAGATACTTATCGCTCATAGACTGATGTTAAGCGCGATAGCCCCGGTGCGTCCAGTCAGCTTTGCTCCAACCAGCGCGTCCACTCGGCTTTGGCCCGATCTGTATAGGCCTTGTAGCGGTCCTTGCGACCGCGACGTCCACCTTTCAAGCCGTCCACGGGGCGGAATAGACCGAAATTGACGTTCATAGGTTGAAAAGTCTTGGCCTCAGCTCCGCCGGTAATATGGTGGATCAGGGCACCCATCGCGCTGTCTTTCGGTATCTCGGGCAGGTCCAGACCCAGAATTTCGGCCGCGGCCAGCCGGCCAGCCAAAAGACCCATCGCCGCACTTTCGACATAGCCCTCAACCCCGGTGATCTGCCCAGCAAACCGAATGTTCGGTTTGGATTTCAAACGCATCTGCGCATCCAGAAGCGTGGGCGAGTTGATAAAAGTATTGCGATGGATCCCGCCAAGCCGTGCAAAACTGGCGTTTTCGAGCCCGGGGATCATTCGGAAAACCTCGGTCTGCGCACCGTATTTCATCTTGGTTTGAAAACCCACGATGTTGAACAACGTCCCAAGAGCGTTGTCGCGGCGCAACTGTACCACGGCATGTGGTTTGACGTCCGGCTGGTGCGGATTGGTAAGACCAACCGGTTTCATTGGGCCATGGCGCAGCGTTTCGCGGCCTCGCTCAGACATCACCTCGATCGGTAGACAACCGTCAAAGTAACCCGCGGTTTCGCCCTCATGGAATTCGGCCTTATCGGCGGCCAGCAACGCATCGATGAATGCCTCATACTGATCCTTGTCCATCGGACAGTTCAAATAGGCGGTCCGTTCTTCCTCGGTTTCGCCTTTATCATAACGTGATTGCATCCAGGCTTTGCTCATGTCGATGCTGTCGGCATAAACGATGGGGGCGATTGCGTCGAAGAAGGCCAGGGATTCGGCGCCGGTCTCGGCACGAATAGCTTCGCCCAACGTAGCCGAGGTCAAAGGACCCGTTGCGAAAATCCAATGGCCATCGTCGGGTAGGGTGGTCACCTCGTCGCCAGTGATCTCAATTCTTGGATGGCTGCGCAGTTTCGCAGTGACGGCTTCGGCGAAGGGATCACGATCGACGGCCAGCGCGCCACCGGCGGGAAGGCGGTGCGCATCGGCTGTCTTCATGATCAACCCATTTGCCGCCCGCATTTCCCAATGCAGCAAACCAACCGCATTCTGTTCGTCGTCATCGGACCGGAAAGAGTTTGAGCATACCATCTCGGCCAGATTGCCAGTTTGGTGTGCAAAAGTGCCCACTTTGGGCCGCATTTCGTGGATCACTACGTCCACGCCCATTTCCGCCGCCTGCCAAGCGGCCTCGGACCCGGCCATGCCGCCGCCCACGATATACAATTTCTGTGTCATGCGCTGCCACATAGGGCAGTCCAAAGCACAACGCAACAAAGACCAAATAGCGTTAGTATTTTAGGGGATCTTGGAGTCGCCGCTGCGGGAATGTCTACGCCGGTGAGAGAAACCAGCTTGGAGGGACCTTCCGCCCACGGCGACCCAAAAGTGTCTCCAGAGCCTAAGCTCTGTCCCAGCATTGCCACAGTGTCGCCCTTTTGAAAAGTGCTAAATTGCGAACAATGCTAAAAATTGTTGACAATAATCGCCTTATTGATGCCAGTTTGGCGGTCTTTTTTCGATAAATGCAGATATACCTTCTTCGGTATCTCGATGCAGCATATTCTGCGCCATTACGTCTCCGGTGTAATCGTAGGCTTGTTCAATCGGCATTTCTAATTGCTGATAAAAGGCCTGCTTCCCGATTTTGACGGCAGAGCCCAGCTTGTCCGCAAGCTGATTTGCAAGCGTCACAGTTTCATGCTCCAGCAGCATTTCCGGCACGACGCGATTGAGCAAGCCTAGCTCGACGGCGGTTTCGGCTGAGATGAACTCACCAGTTGTCAGCATCTCGAACGCTCGTTTGCGAGGAATGTTGCGACTGAGCGCAACCATCGGGGTCGAGCAGAACAGGCCAATATTCACGCCATTCACACCAAACCGCGTCCCTTCAGCCGCGACTGCCAGATCACACGTGGCAACCAATTGGCATCCCGCAGCCGTCGCGATGCCATGGACCTGCGCGATGACCGGCTGGGGCAGGGATCGAATCGACAGCATCATGCGTGCGCATCTGCCGAACAGATCCTGAAAATAGGCCTTGCCACCGTCCTCGGCCTGACGACCTGCCGTCATTTGTTTAAGGTCATGGCCTGCGCAGAACGCCTTACCTTCCCCCTTTATGATCACTGCCCGTACAGAGGAATCACTGCTGAGAGCGTCAAACTCGGCCTGAAGAGCGGCGAGCATTTCGTCGCTCAGCGCGTTCAGCCGGTCAGGCGCGTTTAGCTTTAGAGTGGCGACCGCGCCAGTGTCGTTACGTTCCAGAATTGCCATCTTGCTCTCCGTTGCGATGTTGGGCCAACTCTAGGTCGGCAAGTCGAGGAGGGAAAGCATGTCATTGGCAATGAGTCGGAACGATCTGACGGAATATATGGCGCAGATATTTCCGCAGGTGCATCGGGATTTTGTCATTGAAGAGCTCCATGAAGACTCAATCGTGATGCGGCTGGTTGTCGAAGACAGACATCTGAGGCCAGGGGGGACAGTGTCGGGCCCGTCCATGTTCGGTTTGGCTGATGTGAGCGTGTATGCATTGATCCTTGCGCGCAAAGGACGGCTTTCTCTGGCTGTAACGACCAACAGTTCTTTAGATTTTCTGCGTAAGCCCTTGGGTGGCAAGGACATGATCGCCCATTGCCGCATGCTGAAACTCGGTCGCAGTCTTGCCGTTGGGGACGTGCTTATGTTTTCCGAAGGGTCCGACAAGCCTGTCGCGCGGGCCACTATGACGTATTCGCTTCCACCTGAAGGATCAGCCGCGGCTGCGTTTGGATAAAAAAAGGCCGGGCAGTGCCCGGCCAGGAAGAGGTCCCATCGTGGGACTGGGGAAACTCAGCCCTGCCAGAATGGTCGGGTGTATTCTTTGCGTGCCTTATCCCGCGTCAGACCAACATCCTTCAAAAGTCTGTCATCCAGTTTTGACAAATTGAGTCGACTGCGGCGTTGGCGTTCCCATTTTGTGACGACCGCAGCAAACCGCACAGCCAGCGCGGCGATCAGCGGCAGCCGAGGACTGTCGTTAAGCAGCATGAGGGCGGGGTTTTGCATTGCGCGTGCCATATGGGTATCCTTTCAAAATTGTATTGACACAAAGCTAATACGCTTAGTACATTAACGTGATACATTCCGGATTGTGTCAAAAGCAAAGGAAGAATTGTAATGGATACAATTTGGCCCGAAGCACTGCCGGCATCCAAAGGGCCGAAATACACACTGGTCGCTGACACCATCCGAAAGGCCATCGATAACAAGATGCTGGAGGTCGGAGCAAAGCTTCCTCCGGTGCGAGAGTTGGCGTATCGGTTGCAGATCACTCCGGGAACTGTCGCGCGGGCTTATACCATTCTGACGGACGAAGGATTGCTACAAGCTGAGGTTGGACGTGGTACATTCGTAGCCCCGCCAAAATCTCCGATCTTGGATGATGTCTGGGCCCGGCAGCTTCACCTGCGCGATGACAAGTACAACGCCAATGTCAGCCTGTTCAGTCCGCGTTTGGCAGATGTGGGGCAGGTGGCTTTGATCCGCGAATGCTTGCAAAAGGTTTCCAAAGCTGATCCTGGCCTATTCCTGAACTATCCAACCCGAGACGCGTATCAACCGATGCGGCAGACCGTGGTTGACTGGCTGTCAGACCTTCCTCTGGGTGCGCTCTCGCATGATGACATCGTTCTGACCCACGGTGGTCAAAACGGGTTGTGCCTTGTTTTTCAGACCATCTTGCGCGGCACCAAGCCCCTGATTCTGATCGAAGATCTGTCGTATGCCGGATTCCGCCGGGCCGGTGAGTTGATGCGCGCTGATGTTGTCGGTGTAAAAATGGATAGATGGGGCATCGATCCGACCGATATGGAGCGCGTTCTTCGCCAAACTCAGGCTCAAGCTGTCTGCGTTTCACCAGAGGTGCAGAATCCCACAGGGGTGCACACGCCACTTGAACGTCGTCAAGAAATTGTGCAGGTGGCCCGCCGCTTTGATCTGCAGATTGTCGAGGACGATTGTTATCGCATGGGCGGCGCGCGCGCGCCGAGCTATCGCGCCCTTGCGCCCGAGCGGGGGTGGCATGTGACATCTATCTCCAAAACACTGACGCCAGCATTGCGCGTCGGGTTCGCCATCGCGCCACGGGAAAGAAGCGGAGATTTGCGGCGCTCCGCCGAATACGGATATTTCGGGCTGGCCCAGCCGTTGGCTGAGCTGACCCGCCTGTTGCTGTCCGACCCCAGAACGCGCCAGATAGCAAAGGACGTTCGTGCAAAGATGGGGGAATACGTCCGTGTCGCGGTCAATGCTTTGGGGGGATTTGAACTCAACTGGGCGCCGGACGTTCCTTTTGTTTGGCTTCATTTACCATCCGGTTGGCGCGCGGCCGCCTTCAGCCGTGCAGCCGAGCGTGAAGGGATCCAACTACGTTCAGCCGATGAGTTCGCCCTTCGCGACGGGCGCGCGCCGAATGCAGTACGCATCGCAATGAACGGGCATGTATCACTGGACAGGTTCGAAGACGCGATGCAGCGACTGCGTAAGTTGCTGGATAACCCGCCAGAGCAAATCAGTGTCTGATGTTGGGGTAAAATAATACCTATTTTGCAAGCTATTGAAATAGAACATTTTTAAAGCGCCAAGCGTTATTGACCTGCATCGCGCGCGCCTCTACATACGCTTCATCGAATTCGGGCCGCTCTGTCGTGGGGCGGTCTTTCACATCAAACAGGACTATCCTGCCATGAAAACCTTTTCTGCAACTCCTGCAGACATCGACAAGAAATGGATCCTGATCGACGCCGAGGGCGTTGTTCTGGGCCGTCTTGCTTCGATCGTCGCCATGCGTCTGCGTGGCAAGCACAAAGCGTCGTTCACCCCGAACATGGACATGGGCGACAACGTCATCGTGATCAACGCTGACAAAATCCAGATGACCGGCAAGAAGCGCGAAGAAAACTTCTACTGGCACACTGGCCACCCGGGCGGCATCAAATCGCGCACAAAGCAGCAGATTCTTGAGGGTGCCCATCCTGAACGCGTTGTGACCCAAGCGGTCAAGCGCATGCTGCCGGGCAACCGTCTGGCGCGTCAGCAAATGACCAACCTGCGCGTATATGCCGGTGCCGAGCACCCGCACGAAGCCCAGGCCCCCGAAGTTCTGGATGTTAAGTCCATGAACAAGAAAAACACCCGGAGCTAATGACCGATGGCTGATCAGATCAATACTCTCGAAGAGCTGAGCGCCGTCGCAGGCGTTGAAACCGTGGCCGAAGAAGTCATCGCGCGTGAACCCGTGCGCGACGAACTGGGCCGCTCCTACGCCACCGGCAAGCGTAAAGACGCTGTTGCCCGCGTTTGGATCAAGCCGGGATCCGGCAAGGTCACCGTGAACGGCAAAGACCAGGACAAGTACTTCGCGCGTCCGGTTCTGCAGCTAATCCTGCGCCAGCCGTTCCAAGTTGCTGGTGTTGAAGGTGAGTTCGACGTTGTTGCAACCGTCAAAGGCGGTGGCCTGACCGGTCAGGCCGGTGCGGTCAAGCACGGCATCTCAAAAGCGCTGCAACTGTACGATCCGAACCTGCGTGGCGCCCTGAAAGCCGCTGGCTTCCTGACCCGCGATAGCCGCGTTGTGGAACGCAAGAAATACGGTAAGCGCAAAGCGCGTCGTTCGTTCCAGTTCTCGAAGCGTTGATCGCTACGGGTTTCGAATTTCAAACGGTCGCAAGGAATTGCGGCCGTTTTCTTTTGGTCTACAGTTTTTCATTTAATAACTGATACGTAGAACTGGAGACTAAGATCCGCGCTCTGAAATCCTACGCAAGGCGTCCTCTGCGACGCCCATGAATTTTTCTCTGATCTGATTGATCTTGCGCCGGTTCAAAAACTGAAACCAGCGGCGAACGGGGAATATCTGCTTGCTTCCAAAGCTGTCGATCCAAACCCAACGGCCAGATTCGTCAGGAAAAGTCTGAAAAACAATATTTCTGGTATTTTTGTTGCTGATGAGGACTTTCTCCTCAATAAGTTCATCAAAATGTTTGTCCAGACAATCCAAATGATGTGGCGTGAGGCGTCCGCTTTCGGCCAACTCCTGAAGGCTGGGCGACAATTGCCCGTCGGGATCGGAAATCCGTTCGTATACAAGGGCAATACCGATATCGGTTTGCACTACACCTCTAACCTCGCAAACAGGAATGGGATCACTCCTGTTTTGAAAACGAACCATAAGGTCAAATGATTCGTGAAACTCTCGCAGGAAACCTTTATAAACTGTAGATCGCCGAAATTTGCGATCAAACCACGAGTCCGTCACGAGGCTAGCCTGACCATTCGTCGTATGTGGCTGTGGTACTTTTAGAAGTGTATTCGGGTCGTCCGGATGCTGATAAACAAATTGACGGTTACCCTGAGAAATCACCTGAGAGTTTTTCAACTTTAATTGGTTTTCGATTCGAAAAGTCTTCATGCCAGAAAACTATAACATTCTTGTGATGACACAAACTGAGCCAGCGCCGCGCTTTTTGCCTTGAACATGCAATAGGCTTACCCAAGCTCACCCAGAGGAAAATAATTGGTCAGATCTAGTATAAAGACTTCGATTTGCGGCAAATTGAAGAACAGCCGATCCGACCTCGTGTAATCAGGCGTAAAGTGCTTTAAAAAAATCTCACCATATGCGAGATGTTGATCTTCTATGCAGTAATAATCACCTTCCCACCGCTCTTTTTCAGCGCAGACGCCAGATTTGGCACCAAAGCCTTTAGTGAAAGCCGTTCAGAGATATCGGTTTTCCATCGCCCATCGGCAAAGCGGGCTTGCACCTCGGCTACCACGCGCGCCTGATCTTCCGGCGGCGTGGATGTAACCCAGTTGGTCAGCCAGAACCCTTCAATCTGTTTGCCCATAAAGATCAATTGTCCACTCTGGGTCAGGGTTGGAGCCTCGGCGCTGAGTTTTCCATAGCAGATCCAGCGCGCGCGGTTAGGCATGGCGCAGAACACCTGTTCAGACAGTTGATCAACCACGGCATCCAGAAAAACACGGGGTTTCAGATCTTTGCAAACCTGACTGAAGTCCTGCACAATGTTGGGGTGCGTTGTCACTAACACTTCTGCCGCCCCAAGCTCTTTCAACGTCTTCCTCGTTTCCGGTCGCCGGACCAGCGCAATTGGCTTCAGGCCAAGATCGCGGCCAAGACTGCACATGAGCTTTCCCAATTGACTGGTGGCCGCCGAAAGAACGAAAGCATCCCCGGACGCTCGCGCTATATCGACCATCGCCATTGCCGTCAGCGGGTTCACGATCTGTGCGGCGCCGTCTTCGTCGGAGATCTCGGGGCGAAGCGGGATGCACATCATTGCCGGGGCCAGCACGTACTCTGCCCACGCACCGGAACCCGCGGTGATGAAAGCGACGCGTTGACCCTGCAACGCCTCGGCCCCTTTGCCGGTGACCACAACATCACCGCAGCCCTCAAACCCGGCAGCAGCGCCTTTGACGCGTGGTTGTCCATACTCACCCTTGATGAAATGAATATCGGATGGGTTGACCGAAGCCGCGCGAAGTTTGATCAGAACCTGCCCGGGGCCGGGTTCAGGTACCGGCAGCTCGGCCTCAGCCAACCACTCCGCAGCATCGTCGATGTATGGGCCGGTGGGCGACCCTGTGAAACCGTCATGTAGCAGCACGGTTGCGAACATGCTTTTGGGCAGGGTGGTCATGTTTGTTCCTTGTTCTTGTGCAGATCAGCTTGGCCGGCGAAGCCTTACCAGGGCAAACCACGGCGGCAACAGTATAGCTAGCGAAGGTATGAGTTTACCCTCGACTGCTTCGCAACCAATCAAATGCTATGGGGCACGTCAATCGACCGGCAGCCTGACGTTGATGGAGCTTTGAAAGTGTCACAAAAGACGGGCAGCCCAAAAGAACAACCCGTTTGCTTTACTGTCCTGTCAGAAGGTCGCGAAGCTCTTGGATCTTGGTCGCTATCAACTCAGGCGACGCCTGTATGTCATCCAGAATCTTAATGGCTTGTGTTTTCAGGTCCTGTGCCAAATTGCTTTCCTGAACCGACGCGACGATGGTGTCGTAGTCAAAATTTTCGAGGGTAAGCGCGCCTTCCTCAATCCACGAATTCAAGAGGTCTTGACCCTGGTTAGCCAGTGCAGCGACATCCTCTCCGGCCTGATTGACCAAATCACTGGCCGCTTGCCCGGCCTGGTCCGCCGCTTCAGTCGCCTGTTCAGTAATGGAAGAAGCGGCTTCATTTGTTTCCTCAGCCACGGCGTCTGCGGTTTCGCTAGCAGCGTCGGCCGTTTCGCTGACTGCCTCGCCTGCATCCTCAGTCGCGGCCTGGACTTGCTCAGCTGGGGTGGGTTCAGGTTGTGCTGCGAAATAGTAAACCCCGGCAGCTGTTGCGACGATAACTACAATCACGAGAAGTGTACGCGACATAACTCTCTCCTTTGAAAATGTGTCTCAAAGCTGATCCAAAATTAGCGATTGCCTATTCAGAAATCCCGAAAACTCTGTTCGAAACTTGGATTGGGCCATGCTGCGCCGATCCGTCATCGAGTGACGGCGATTTCATGCCGCTAGCGCTTTGGCTGTTATGCGGAGAACCTTCTTGGATTGTCAGGTCAGCTTGCGTTACCTGGCAAGTGGCGGTGGACGCAGTCCAGAGTGAACCAGTCTCAGGTCGAAATTCCCTGCTAACAGGGAATTTAAAGGGTATATTTGCAGTTTTTCGTCGATTTGGCCTGTTTCTTGAGTATTTTTCCGATTTTTATAGAGCGATTACAACGTGTTATTGAGCAATTCCCTGCTCTTTAAAGAACAGGGAATTTGTTGCGAGGAACAGAGAAATAATTCGGCAGAACAGGGAAGAAAACTAACCGAGCAGGGAAGGGGCCTCATGACGCGTTAATAGGGTCGACCTGCTCCCGAGTGACGGCTTGCGCAGCCTAAGCGGACACTCCGCCAGAGTGCGGCGAACGACGGCTCCGAGCCGAGGCTGTGTGAAGATACTGTCAGACGGATTCGAACTCGTCTCTGTTAGGCCATTAACGCTGTCCTTTATCCCGCGCCAAGTTCGCGCCACTCGGCAAGAGCGGCGCTTCGATTCAGCTTAAAGTTTTCTCGTGAGTAAAGGTGGCGTTCCTGATTGAAATGGTTGTGCACTGAGGAATGGACTGAGGCGAATTTCTGCAAACTTCGCATGCGCCGGAAGCGGAGCATCGCCCGCTCTCTTCGTCGGAACGGCAGGTGCGAATTCTCTGCTCGGTTGTTCAGCCAGCGACCGGTTTCCTGACGATCCGCCGCCCCGATTTCCTTCAGAGCCGCACCGTAGGAACGCAACTTGTCCGTGACGAATACGTGTGGACGGCCATGCCGCTTCACTAATTTCCTGAGAAATTTCAATGCCGCTTTCTTGTCGCACGTCTTGGTAACGAAGCTTTCAAGCACCTCGCCTTCATGATCGACGGCCCGCCACAGGTAGTGGCGTTCGCCATTGATCTTCACGAACATTTCGTCCAGATGCCAACGCCATTGACTGGATCGCATGCTTTCAATCCTGCGCTTCCGGATCTCCGAGGCAAACATTGGACCGAAACGGCGCCACCAAAACCGAACCGTTTCATGGCTGATTTCGACACCTCGCTCGTGCAAAAAATCTTCCACGTTGCGGAGCGACAAGGGAAACCGGACGTACAGCATCACCGCCAGTCGAATGATTTCCGGGCTGCTTTGAAAGCCCTTAAACGGGTCAGATTTGGTCATGTCATGACGCTATTGGGCAACCGTGACCGTCTCAACCGGAATCTTTCTGACAAAGCCCTCCAGAGGTTATCCGCTTGCCCATGATGTTGCGCCTTCTCTGCGAAGCACTGACTCGCAAAACTTGGGTGAATGACGGCATAGGTCATTTCGCAAGCATTGATGGTTCCCTAAAGGAGTTAACAACTAATTAGGATCACACTCGGGGCTTAGCCTAGCGGTCGCTATCACCGGCGTCATGAAAAGGAACCCCCAATGGCGTCCTCAAGCCAAGTGTTTCGGGCAGGTCTCTCAATACTGGCAAATCATCGCTCAATTGCAGTGCGGTTGACTCAATTGCCGACAAAAAGTCTTCAACCAGCTCATCATCCACGATTGTTCGTGTGACCAATGTTGCAACAACAGACAGGCTTGGGACTTTCTTGTTAGGTGTTCCATACAGCGAGAGATCAATAAAGGCCCTTTGATATGTGGCGCCTTGGTCAAGTAGCTCGCGTATTACCGGTCCATCAAAGCTAACGATCCTTGCTCCACATCGCTGAATAGCATCTGTAACCAACGCACTGGGATGTCCCACGACCAGAATTGTCGCGTCGATTGTACCCTCGCAAAGTTCATCTACCGCGGCCGCTGGGCGTAGTTCCTGTAAATCTCCGAATTCATCCAAAGAGAAATCAAGCGCGTCCATCAAGTGTTTTACCGTAGCATTCCTCCCTGAAGCAGGGCGGCCTATGTCGACGGTTTTTCCCAATAGATCAACTGCGCTTGAAATATCGGATTCCTGCGAAACGAGTATAGTGACGGTCTCTGGGAACAACGCAGTTACAACCCTTAGGTCGTTCATTGGCGGCAAGCCTTTAAATGGGCCAGTTCCACTGAAAGCGGCGCTTTGCCAATCCGACTGAACGATTGCAAACTCCAAAGCGCCGTCGCGCAATGCCTTTAGATTGTAGATTGAGCCCGTCGATGGCTCGGGGCTGCACCGGCGTCGGGAGTCGTCAAACCGGTTGAAAGCTTCGCAGAGAGACTGGGCAACTGGATAGTAATTTCCCGATATGTCGCCGGAGCCTATGCTGAATAAAGTGACCGGTTGTGCAGCTGCGTGTTGCTGACAACAAAGACAAAGTATGACTAAGATGCTCTGTAAGTACTTTTTCATTTTACCGATCCATACTCGCTCTTTCCGACATAGCGGACTACGATCACCATGCCTGAATTTGTGTATGACATCCCAACAAACTCTCTGGCGATATGGTTTGTTATTGTATCGCTTTTTGCGGTCTTGGTTGGATTATTTGTTATCAAGCCGGTACTCAGAATACTTCTCGGGACGGGTCCGAATTTTAATGCGTCAATTAACTACGTCACGTCAGGGTTCAGCTTGTTTTATGGATTGTTGCTCGGCCTTCTTACTGTTGCAGCATACCAGAACTCTGAACGCGTCAAAGAAAGCATCTTAAATGAGGCAACAAGTCTGGGATCGCTGTACGCACAGCTAAACGTCTACCCGGAACCATTCAGGAGCGATGTAAAATGGCAGCTCCGAGATTACACGCTCTTTACCATTTACAAGGAATGGCCCGCCCACAGAAAAGGTGAAATTCTGGATGGCGGATATGGCCGCGCGGAAGCTATCCGGCGCAATTTGGCAACGTTCGAACCGCAGACGGCTGGCGAGAGGATTGTTCACACAGAGGTCATTTCGTCGTTTCATGATTTTGCGGATGCAAGGCAACGGCGTCTGGCGGGCGTGGTGACCGCCATCCCCATTGTCTTATGGCAAGCTGTATTGGTAGGGGCTGGGATCAGTATCCTTCTGATGACAATACTGCGCATTCGCATACTGCAACATATCGTGCTGGGTAGCATTACAGCACTGTTTCTGGGTGTTATCCTGTTCGTCATAACCACACTCGACCGCCCTCTGCGCGGCGAAGCCGCACTTCCACCGGAGCCATTCGAAACTTTGTGGGCCAGAGCAATGATCTGGGACGAACCTGAAGGAGAACGCTTCTGACATGGCTGACTTTCAAGTTCGAAACATAGAGGGAATGCGGCAGGTTCGGATCGATATGCATGATGAAACCGTACGCGCGGCCAGGGGCGCTCTGTCCAACTTCTCAGGTTCAATATCTTTCACACCAACACTGCCAGCTTTAGGCGATGTGTTCCGGAGTTTTTTCGCACGTGAGTCGCGGGTAAGACCATTCTATTCCGGCACAGGGTCTATACTGCTGCAGCCCTCCGTTGCGGGGTTCCACGTTTTTGACGTCGAATTGGGCGAGACCTGGATCCTTGAGCCGGGAGAATATTGGGCTAGCGAGGCTTCGGTCGATTTAGGTCTGCACCGTGATCCGTTTATGTCCAGCTTTTGGGCAGGAGATGGTTTTTTCGCGTGGAAAACGACGGTAAGTGGCAAGGGTAAGGTCGCGATTAACGCCCCGGGGCCAGTTGAGGAAGTCCACGTTACAAACGGAGAATTAAAGGTTCAAGGCCGCCTTGTTCTAGGTCGTACATCTGGTCTGAAATTTAGGTCGGTTCGACCAGCCAGCTTCCCCCGAAACCTAATATCCGGCCAGCAAAGGCTCAGGTTGTACGAGGGCACAGGCAAGGCGCTTGTTTCTTGGACACCCTACTGGAATGAGTACCTTCATAGTCGAATGACCGAAGGTGAGAGCATTAGGTCAACACTGTTTGAGTGACTAGACCTCAAAAAATTTAAGCGAAATCGAGAACGTCGGTAAAGTCCGCAACTCAGTCGTAGGCTCCATAGATTTCCCTGCACCAACGACGAAGGTCCGCTTTCCTTGCTGCGATGCAATTGTTTGCTTTGGTCGATTTTGTTGCCGCATCAGCGAAAGCCGCGACTTCAATCCGGCGGCTCTGGGCTCGGAGCAGACATTCGCCGCGTCGGGTACCAACGGCCGCTGTTTCGAGGTTAGCGCCGGTTGGGATGCGCCGAAGTAGCCGCCTTCAGTGTTGAAATTGGCATTCTCCACTGGACTTCGCGCGGCGTTCGAGCGTCAGTGTCCGTGTCGCGGCGCACATGTGCCGCGGGTCTCCGCCCGGACCTCCGGGCTTTTGTCGGTACAGGCGCTGGAATGGTCCGGTGCCCTGAACCGAAGGAGACCGAGATGAGTGACCAACAACCAACCGCAAGCATCGAGCCGAGAAGCGCCAGGAGAACAGGCGCTGCGGCGAAGCTACCGAAGTCTGCGCGCCTCGAAGCGATGCTGCGCCGCCCGAAGGGCGCGACGCAGAAGCAGCTGGAGAATGGGCTTGGCTGGCAGCCGCACACGGTGCGGGCCGCGATCTCACGGCTGCGTAAGGCGGGCGCGGTCGTGACGCTCGACCGGAGCGTCCGGACACCCACCTACCGGATCGACAGCGGGTCATGACAGCAGTGGACATTGAAGCTCTTCCGGAGCGCCTTGAGGAGATCGCGGCGATGGATCGCGCGGCCTGCGCAGAAGCGCTTGCGGCTCTGGCAGGGATCACCGTGCCGCCGCGCTTGCGGGCAGAGACCCTACGGCGGCTCCTGGCTTATGAGACACAAGCGCGCACCCTTGGCGGCCTGACAGCGCAGGAGCGCAGAACGCTCCGGGCCGTCGCAACTGGGAAGGCGGGCAGGGATGCCGGTGTCGCATCCCCCGGCACGTACCTCGTTCGGGATTGGAATGGGCGGACCTACCGAGTCGAAGTCACCGAAACCGGTTATGTGCTAGATGGTACAACCTATGCCTCGTTATCGGCCATTGCGAAGCGGATCACGGGCACCGCCTGGTCAGGGCCGCGGTTCTTTGGGCTGACAGGAAAGCGCTCGGCATGAGCAGAACCCGCTGCGCCATCTATACCCGCAAGTCGAGCGAGGAGGGACTGGACCAGGACTTCAACTCGCTGGATGCACAATACGAGGCCTGTGCGTCCTATGTTGCCAGCCAGCGACACGAGGGCTGGGTATTGGTGAAAGAGCGCTACGATGATGGCGGCATCTCAGGCAGTCATCTCGACCGTCTCGCACTGCAACGCCTCATGGACGATGTCGAGGCCGGGCGCGTCAATCGGATTGTTGTCTACAAGATCGACCGTCTGACACGGTCTCTGACTGACTTTGCCAAGCTAGTTGAGCGGCTTGACGGGGCAGGGGCGTCGTTCGTCTCGGTCACCCAGTCCTTCAATACAGCCACCAGCATGGGGCGTCTCACGCTGAACGTTCTTCTCTCATTCGCCCAGTTCGAACGTGAGGTGACGGCCGAGCGCATCCGAGACAAAATCGCGGCCTCAAAGGCGAAGGGCCTCTGGATGGGCGGCAATGTGCCGCTCGGCTACGAGGCTGAGAACAGGACACTGCGCATCGTGCCTGAGGAAGCCGAAACTGTCAGAACCCTCTTTGATCTCTATGAACAGCTTGGAACGGTCACGGCGGTCACAAGGCAGGCGGCCAAGCTTGGGCTCAGGTCGAAACGTCGAGCGGGGCGAGATAGCACGAAACGCGGCGGGTCGATCATGGGCCGAGGACAGATTCATCATGTTCTTTCCAACCCGGTTTATGCCGGGCGCATTCGTCACAAGGACCTTGTCCACGAGGGCCAGCATGACCCGATCATAGACCCAACGCGGTTTGATACTATCCAGGCCCAACTGATGGACAAGTCGGCCAAGCCACGAAGCAAACCTGCAGCCACCCATCCCTCACCGCTGGCGGGCAAACTCTTCGACGAGACCGGCGATCGACTGACACCCTCGCATGCCTCGAAGGCTAGCAAGCGATACCGGTACTACATCTCCAGACGTCTTATCGCCGGGGGTGGAGGCGACGCCGGCCTCGGTTGGCGACTTCCGGCGGACCGGCTGGAACGCAACCTCGGGCGCGCCGTTCGAGAGCACCTGATCACAAGTGTCGAACGCGGGAACATTGGTGTAGCCGATGCAGGGTCGATCGCGCGGCTTCGAAGCCATGTCGAGGCCCTTGGCGATGGCGTGCTGGATTGCGTCGACACGGTGCGGCTTGGTAACGGCTTGCTCAGAGTCGATTTGTATGCGGGCAAGGTTGCCGATCTGCTCTCGATAG
This sequence comes from Ruegeria sp. YTSA135, assembly GCF_059610165.1. Classification (NCBI taxonomy): domain Bacteria; kingdom Pseudomonadati; phylum Pseudomonadota; class Alphaproteobacteria; order Rhodobacterales; family Roseobacteraceae; genus Ruegeria; species Ruegeria sp. YTSA135. The sequence continues at coordinate 208,218 of NZ_JBXWNC010000004.1, forward strand.
CGCCGAACTGCATCGCATCAGAGGTTTTGTCGTTCGGCCGTCCCTTCAGCCAACGTCGTCGTGGCGTGGAAAGCCGGTTGATCATCGGCACCAACCAACCCGCCAAAGATGACATCCTGATCGCCAATATCGCGCGGGCAGAGCAATGGCGGTCTGCCCTTTGCAACGGGGACGATCTCGCCTCCATCGCCGCCCGCGACGGCATCACCGTCAAATATCTCGGCGAGATGCTGTCCTTTGCCTTCCTCGCGCCCAAGCTCGTCCGGGCCATTCTTGAAGGTCGCCAGCCATCCGCGCTGACAATCAACTGGCTCCGACGTCACGGCCTGCCCATGCCCTGGGCCGAGCAGGAGCGCATCCTCGCGCAAATCTGATCCTTACCAGCATCGCTAAGTCCACTCTGGAAACCGGTCTCTGAGACTTTTAGAGAAAACGGCCCATATGCCGCGCCAAATAACAGTCTCTGGATGCACGATGTCCCGTTAGTCCCCGGAAATACGGGAGAAAGTTGGCTCAAGCAAAAGTGCACAACTGAGACGGGGCTTTGTGGCGGAGAGACAGGGATTCGAACCCTGGGTGGGCTTGCACCCACAACGGTTTTCGAGACCGCCCCGTTCGACCACTCCGGCACCTCTCCGCGGGGGTCTGTGAGGGGGGGATTTAGTGAGGAACGCGCAGGGGTGCAAGCAGAAAATTCCCGAATCTCATCATCACGGGATTTTCCATTGCCACAGGGATTAAATCACCTAGGCTCTGTGGTATGACCTATCTGCTTCGCCGCACCGCCCTGATTACTTCGTTCATACTTCTGACGTCCGCCTTGTTGCCGGCGCAGACCTTCGCCGCCGGACGCGACAGGATAGAAGCGTTTCTGACCACAACGGGGTTTGACGTAGCTTTGGAGAGCATTGCTTTGTCGTCCGCATCAGCGCCACAGATGCTGGGAATCGACCCCGACGGGTTCGGTTCCGATTGGAAGCGGCTTACCGAAGACGTGTTCAACATCGAAGGTATGCATGAAACTGCCGTATCGATTTTGGAACAAACGCTGAGAGATGAGGCGCTGAACCATGCGGTTGAGTTTTATGCTTCGGATTTGGGTCAGCGGTTGGTCGAGGCGGAAAACGCGTCCCACTTGCGCGAGGACGAAGACGCCAAGCAACAAGAGGGGCAGGAAATCGTAGCCAATCTTATCAAAGAGGGTTCAAGCCGGGTTGAAAACCTCAAACGCATGAACACGGCAATTGATTCCAGCGGGACAGCCCTGCGCGCACTGCAGGAAATCCAATTGCGGTTTCTGCTGGCCGCAAGTGCTTCGGGCGTAATCGATCTGCAATTGAGCGCAGATGAACTACGCGAAATGATGCGACAGAACGAAACCGGCATGCGCCAAGCGTTGCAGATGTCTGCGCTTGCAGGAGCAGCCTACACCTATCAGGATTTTTCTGACGCGGATGTTGTCGCATATGCTGACGCCCTGGAGCAGCCATTGATGCAAGAAGTCTATGAGCTGCTCAACGCCGTTCAGTATGAGATTATGGCGATGAAATTCGAAGATCTCGCTGCGAGGATGGCGGACTTACATCCCGCTCAGGATATCTGATGCGCCTGATTGCGGTCGTACTGACATTTTTTGTATCAGCCTTTCCGCTGCAGGCGGAGGAAAGAGTTGACCGGTTGTTGCACGCTTTACAACTGGACGAAGTCATCGACATCCTACGCGACGAAGGTGAAATACTGGGGCAAAACCTGCAAGAAACGTTTCTGGACAATAAGGGCGGTCCGGTCTTTCTTGATCAGGTTGCCCGGATTTATGACGCCGACAAAATGCGCCTGTATGTCGAAGAGGTGTTTGATGAAACGCTTTCTGACAAACAGCTGGACCAAGCAATCCTGTTCTTCGAAAGCGAGCTTGGTCAGACCCTTGTGTCACTCGAACTATCGGCCCGTGTGGCGTTGTCGGACGAAACGATCGAAGAGATGGCGCAGGATAACTACAAAAACGCGGACCGTGACGCGGATCTGTATCGGCTGGTGGATGAGTACATTCAAGTCAACAATCTGATCGAAGAGAACGTTCAAAATTCGATCAGCGCAGACTACAATTTTTTCCGCGGACTGAGCATTGGTGCAGGTCAGAACGAAGCGGAACTGCTGACGCAGCTTCTTGAACAAAAGGACAGTACCACCGAAGAAACCCGCACCTGGCTTTATTCCTTTTTCCTGTTGGCCTACAAACCGCTGAGCGACGCCCAGATGCGCGAGAATATCGCGTTTTCGCGGACCGAGACGGGAAAGGCCGTCAATACAGCCCTTTTTGAGAGCTTTGATCAGATGTTCGATGCGATCTATTTTCAGTTGGGTGAGGCGGTCGCACAGGTACTCAAAGGATCAGATCTTTAGGCCCGCATTTTTTGTTGACTTTCCTTCCTACAATATGGATAAGCGCGCATCCCGGCCGGTTTCTCCGCGCCGGGTCTCGTTATTATTGACCCAACGGGCTTTCCCCTGGGTCTTCACACAGCCCGAAAAGGGCGCGCTGTTCGAGGTGGCGAAAGCCAAAACACCCAGCCGGGGACCACAGAACGCGGTTTGAAAAAGGAAAGACGCATGTTTGCGGTCCTCAAGACTGGCGGCAAGCAGTACAAGGTTCAGGCGGGCGATATGCTCCGTGTTGAAAAACTGGCTGCCGACGCAGGTGAAAAAGTTCAATTCAACGATGTTCTCATGCTGGGCGGCGACGCCCCGGTTGTTGGTGCACCTTTCGTTGAAGGCGCAGGCGTTCAGGCCGAAGTGATCGAACAGATCAAAGGTGACAAGGTCATCAAGTTCGTCAAGCGCCGTCGTAAGCACAGCTCGAAGCGTACCGTTGGCCACCGTCAGAAGCTGACACTGGTCAAAATCACCGACATCCTGTCGTCGGGCGCTGACAAGTCGGGCATCAAAGCTGCAACCGGGTCTGCTCCGGCTGGCGAAGCGGCACCTGCTGCAAAGCCTGCCAAGAAAGCAGACGCCAAAGCAGAGGCACCCGTCGCTGCTGCCGCTGACGATCTGACTCTGTTGAACGGTGTCGGTCCTGCCGCTGCCAAAAAGCTGAATGAGGCCGGTATCGAGAGCTTTGCCGCTCTGGCCGCCTTGTCGGACGACCAGATTGCTGCTATCGACACCATCAAAGTGAAACCCGAATGGGTTGAGCAGGCCAAAGAACTGGCTCAAGGCTAAGGAGAGAGAGAATGGCACATAAAAAAGCTGGCGGTTCCTCCCGTAACGGTCGCGACTCAGCAGGTCGTCGCCTTGGCGTGAAACTGTATGGTGGTCAGGCGGCTATCGCAGGCAACATCATCGTACGTCAGCGCGGCACTAAGTTCTGGCCGGGTGAAGGCGTAGGCATGGGCAAAGATCATACCATCTTTGCAACTGTTGATGGCGCCGTGAAGTTCCACAAGGGACTAAAGAACCGCACCTTTATTTCGGTCCTGCCAGTGGCGGAGGCCGCAGAGTAAGCCGAAACCCAGAAGGTTTTTGAAAATTCATGGGGGACCGGCAGAAGATGCCGGTCCCTTTTCTCGTTTTAACGCAGTTTTGATGAATCGCCCCGATGACCTGTTCAGCAAGCTACATACCTGTCCGTTTAAACGGCCCGGTTACACGCGCTGCTAATGATCGCCGGGGAACGGATATCCAATGTTGGCGCATATAAGATTTAGAGTCGCGTCAGAATTTACGTTGTGTTCGGAGGAGGAACGCACAGATGAAGCTGGAGACAATCATTAACCAACCGGTCATAGAAACCGAACGGTTCGACCTTCGCCCGTTGCGTCGGTCGGATATGGGTCTCATCGAACATTACGCCGGTGATGAGCGCGTGGCGCGCATGACAACGTCGATCCCGCATCCTTTACCGCCGGGGTCGAGCGAGGCCTTTGTCACCCGCGCGATGGCTGAAGACCGGGAAGAAGATGTTTGGGCCATGGACGCGACCAAGGATGACGGGCCTGAGCTGATCGGCCTGATTTCGTTGACGCGGTTGGATCGCAATCAGACCGAAGTGGGTTATTGGGTGGCCCCGCTTTATTGGAACACGGGCATTGCGTCGCTCGCAGTGGAGACGTTGGTCAACGCAAATCCGTTGGGGAATGCGACCATGTTCGCCAGTGTGTTTCAGGATAATCCGGCCTCGGCCCGTGTGCTGACCCATTGCGGGTTCCAGTATCTTGGCGATGCCGAAAGCTATTCCGTGGCGCGCGATGCAAATGTGCCCACGTGGACGTATAGTAAAAAACTCTGACTTGTGGCCGATGGGGCCTTTGCAGTAGGGGACAGTCATGAAATTTCTCGATCTTGCAAAGGTCTACATCCGGTCCGGGGCCGGTGGTAGCGGCTGCGTCAGCTTCCGACGCGAAAAATACATCGAATACGGCGGACCCGATGGCGGGGACGGCGGAAAAGGTGGCTCGGTCTGGGTTGAGGTCGTGGATGGGCTGAATACCCTGATCGACTTCCGCTATCAGCAGCATTTCTTCGCCAAAAACGGCCAGCCGGGTCGCGGGCAACAGCGCACGGGCAAGGATGGTGATGACATCGTTCTGCGCGTGCCTGTCGGCACCGAAATTCTGGACGAGGACGAAGAAACGGTTATCTGCGATCTAACAGAAGTGGGCCAGAGGTTTCTGCTGGCCCAAGGTGGAAATGGCGGCTTTGGCAACCTGCACTTTAAGTCCTCTACCAACCAGGCGCCGCGTAGGGCCAATCCGGGGCAGGCTGGAGTCGAGCGCACGATCTGGCTGCGGCTGAAACTGATTGCCGATGTGGGTCTTCTTGGCATGCCCAACGCGGGCAAGTCGACCTTTCTAGCCGCCACTTCGAACGCACGCCCGAAGATTGCCGATTATCCGTTCACCACCCTGCACCCCAACCTCGGCGTCGTCGGTGTCGACAATGTCGAATTCGTGGTGGCCGACATCCCCGGCCTGATCGAAGGCGCGCATGAGGGCAGGGGTATCGGCGATCGGTTTCTTGGCCACGTCGAACGCTGCGCCGTTCTGCTACATCTTGTTGATGGAACGTCCGAAACGGTTGCCGAAGACTACCGAACAATCATTAACGAGCTTGAGGCCTATGGCGGTGAATTAGCCGAAAAGCCCCGGATTACGGTACTGAACAAGGTCGACGCGCTGGACAGCGAAGAACGCGATCTTGCCAAAACTGAATTGGAAGAGGCGGTGGGCGGCCCGGTGATGACCATGTCAGGTGTGGCCCATCTGGGTGTAACCGACGTACTGCGCGCATTACGGGCACAGATTGACGAGAACCGCTTACGGCAAAAGCCCGCTGAGGAGGCGAGGACGTGGCAACCCTGACCTCTGCCAAACGACTGGTGGTCAAAATCGGGTCTGCTTTGCTGGTGGATCGGAGCTCGGGTTTGTTGCGGTCGGAGTGGCTGCATTCATTGGCAAAGGACGTGGCTTGGCTAAAGGGGCAGAGTACGGATGTCATTCTGGTTTCATCCGGCTCAATTGCCCTAGGGCGCGGGGTGCTGGGTTTGCCGATGGAAACATTGGCGCTCGAAAAATCTCAGGCCGCGGCTGCTGTTGGACAAATCCGGCTAGCGCGCGCTTATGAAGAGGCGCTGACGCCACATAAGATTAAGACCGGGCAAGTTCTGGTCACGCTCGAAGATAGCACCGACCGTCGCAGATACCTGAACTCTCGCGCGACGCTGGAAACATTGCTCAGCTTGGGCGTCGTTCCGATTGTTAACGAAAACGACACGGTGGCGACCGATGAGATCCGCTATGGTGACAATGACCGGTTGGCGGCGCAGATCGCGGTCACGGTGGGCGCGGATCAGCTCATCCTGTTGTCGGACGTGGACGGATTCTATACTGGAAATCCGAATGATGACGCCACGGCCACGCGTTTCGACGTGATCGAAGAAATCACCTCTGAGATTGAAAACATGGCGGGGGATGCCGGATCAGGCTTGTCCAAAGGCGGGATGAAGACCAAGCTGTTGGCGGCCAAGATGGCGACGGCTGCGGGATGTGATATGGCAATTACTGAAGGATCGCCTCTGAACCCCTTGAAGACGCTTGAGAATGGGGCAAATTGCACGTGGTTCACGGCGACCTTGGACCCGCATGCGGCGCGGAAACGCTGGATTTCTGCGATGAAGCCACGCGGTGAAATCGTGGTTGACGCCGGTGCCGCCCGCGCGCTTGGCAATGGGAAAAGTCTGCTTCCCGCTGGCATCGTTGAAGTGACCGGAGATTTTGGCCGCGGTGATCCGGTGGCTATTCTGGATCCGGTAGCCCGCCGCTTGGCGCAAGGTCTCAGCCGATACACCGCGCAAGAAGCCGACGCAATTAAAGGGCGCAAGTCTTCGGAAATTGAGGCCATTCTTGGTTATCCAGGACGGGCGGTCCTGATCCACCGAGACGATTTGGCGCTGTAGAAGCGCCATGAAGAAACACTACGCACATGATCGAAGGGCACATGAGATGAAGGATTTGGACAGCATTCCCACACTGATGGCCGATCTCGGAAAACGCGCAAAGGCGGCCTCGTCCGAATTGGCCTTTGCCAACGCCGAACGTAAGCACGCAGCGCTTGTCGCTGCCGCGGATGCGGTTTGGGCCAACCGGGCCGACATCATCGCGGCAAACAAGAAAGACCTTGAGTTCGGGCGCGAAAAGGGGCTGAGCCCGGCTATGATGGATCGCTTGATGCTGGACGAGACCCGCATTCAGGGCATGGTTGACGGGCTTCGCACTGTCGCTGATCAGGCTGACCCTGTAGGCGAAGTGCTTACGGAGTGGGATATGCCGTCGGGCCTGAACATCCAGCGCGTGCGCACTCCTTTAGGCGTGATTGGTGTGATCTATGAAAGCCGTCCAAATGTCACTGCGGACGCAGGTGCGCTGTGCCTGAAATCCGGCAACGCGGTGATACTGCGGGGCGGGTCGGAAAGCTTTTATTCCTCAGGCGCTATTCACGCCTGTCTCGTTGACGGGTTAAAAGCCGCCAATCTGCCCGAAGACGCCATCCAGTTAGTCCCAACCCGGGACCGTGCCGCCGTTCAGGAGCTTCTAACCTTAACGGATTACGTTGACGTCATCGTACCGCGCGGGGGCAAGGGACTGGTTGGCCTGGTTCAGCAAGAAGCCCGCGTGCCCGTCTTTGCCCACCTTGAGGGCATTGTGCATATCTACATCGACAAAGCTGCTGATCCTAAGAAAACACTGGATGTCGTTCTAAACGCTAAAACCCGGCGTACGGGTATCTGCGGTGCAGCGGAGTGTCTGTTGATCCACGAAGACGTGGCTGAAACGCTGGGCAGGGACGTCATCGCCGCTTTGCAAGCTGCAGGTGTAGAAGTGCATGCCGAGGGCGATCTGGCCATCGATGGAACGGTTGCTGCCAACGATGAGGATTGGGGCAAAGAATACCTCGACAGTATCATCGCTGCTAAACCCGTGACCGATATCGACGCGGCCATTGCCCATATCCGTCAATATGGCTCAAACCACACCGACTGTATCATGACAGAAGACGCAGACGCCGCCGCACGGTTCTTTGAGCGGCTGGACAGTGCGATCCTGATGCACAACACATCGACGCAGTTCGCCGATGGTGGCGAATTTGGTATGGGCGCCGAGATCGGGATCGCAACAGGAAAGATGCATGCGCGCGGTCCGGTGGGTGCTGCGCAGTTGACCAGCTTCAAATATCTTGTTCGCGGAGACGGAACGACACGGTCCTAAAACCGGATTTCCAAACGGGTTGAGGTGGTTTCGGCCACCACCCGCCGCCCCATTGACGCGGCAGTCTCAGGCAGAAGAAGAAATTGCACCCGCGCTGGCGTTAGCTTGTTTGCGAACCGCCCCGTCGTCAGGTTTTTCCACAGGTCCGCCTCTACATTCAGTTTGTCAGCAGAACCGGTTATCGTCCAACCTTCACCCACTTTTTCCACTGTGACCTCGCCGCCAAACGGCATTGCGCTTTCGCAGCACATCAAGGCGAGGAAGACCAGTTTGACCTGGTTGCGCGGAGTTGCATCGGTCAGGTGCCAATTCACGCGCAAGCGCCCTGCGCGTTCGATATCCTTCAGCAACTCTGATACTTCGGCGCGCCCCAGCGGATGATTACCGGCCGAACCGAATGCGACCCGAAAAAACCGTATGCGCGCGCCTGCACTGCCAACACTGCCCGAGATCAACTCCATCTCGGGGCCATGAATCGAACCAACCATCTCAAGCAGTTCCAGCCCATTTGTGATCGCGCCAATTGGGCTGATCAGATCGTGACATATTCTGGAACCGATCAATTCCGCCAGGTTGACTGTGGTGTCACTCATGCGTACCTCCTGATGCATCTGCCGCCGGACCGGGAGCCCCTGATGACAGACCTGAATGCCATTCTTGCACCGGGCATGTATGTTCGCCACCCCGATTTCCCCGATTGGGGCGTTGGACAGGTACAGTCCAACATCGGTGGAAAAATCACCGTAAACTTCCGCGAACAAGGGAAAGTGGTGATTGACGGAACGCGTATCGCCCTGATGCCAGTCTTTGATCCGTGAAACTGGTTTAGGAAAGGTTAACTTTCTCGCATATCTGCTTATGTTGCCATACCCCTGAAAATTGCGGTATCAGCGCGCAAACAAAAACGGAACCACCAATGCCGGATGCGGGCTCTTCCTTTACGGTCAGACTAGCGGAAACCAAGGCCGAGTTACGTGCGGCTCAGCGGTTGCGATATGACGTTTTTGTTCGTGAACTTGGCGGTGGCGGAGAAATGGTCGATCACGAGGCCAGGTTAGAGCAGGACAAGTTCGATCCTTACTTTGACCACATGCTGGCGATTGACAACCTGACGGGCGAAGTTATCGGCGTTTACAGGTTGTTACCCGGCGAATGTGCTGCAAAACTTGGGCAGTTTTATTCAGAAGACGAATACGATCTTAGCGTCCTCAAGCAAAGTGGACGGAAGCTGTTGGAGTTGGGACGGTCATGCCTGCACCCCGACTATCGCGGCGGCACGGCAATGTACCATCTTTGGAACGGGCTTGCGGCCTATGTCAACGAGCGCAAGATCGAGGTTTTATTCGGTGTCGCCAGCTTTCATGGAACCGACGTTCAGAAATTGGCGCAGCCCTTATCGATGTTGTATCACAACCACCTGGCGCCCCCGGATCTTCGGGTAAGGGCGCAACCGGGACAGTTTGAATCAATGGATCTTGTCGCGCCGCAAGATCTGGATCGTCGGGCCGCAATGGTGCAGGTACCGGCTCTTATCAAGGCCTACCTGCGGCTTGGGGGGTTCGTTGGTGAGGGTGCCTTTATCGACCAAGCATTCAACACAACGGATGTTTGTCTGATCCTCGACACTGCCCGCATGAACTCACGTCAAAGGCGCATCTATGGCGGGGTCCAACGCAGTGAGTGAGCCGATCTGGAACAGCGAGGATGCGCCAGAATCGGTTGACCTTGGCCCGGTGGGCTGGGTTTTGGTTGTCTTACGTGGCGTGCCTTTGGCTTTGCTGGTGTTCGGTGGACTGGCCGTTCTTGTCCTCATTCGCCTGTTCGAGTACCCGCTGTTTGGCGTGCGCCGTCCGATCACTCCGTTCATCCCGCAATTCGTCTGTCGCAACGCGTTCCGGATTCTGGGTATCGGTTTTATGACATCCGGCGAATTGATGCAGCAGCGCGGGGCTGTGGTGGCCAACCACACAAGTTGGTTGGACATCTTCGCATTGAATGCCAAGAAACGCGTGTACTTCGTTTCAAAAGCCGAGGTTGCAAAATGGCCCGTTATCGGTTGGTTGGCCCGCGCGACCGGAACGGTCTTCATTGTGCGCGACCGAAAGAAGGCAAAGGAACAAACCAAAGTCTTTGAAGCCCGCCTGAAGGCTGGCCACAAACTTCTGTTTTTCCCGGAAGGGACGTCCACAGATGGTTTGCGCGTTTTACCTTTTAAAACAACGCTCTTTGCCGCGTTCTTCGCAGATGAGTTGCGAGAGTTCATGTACGTCCAGCCGGTGTCGGTTGTATTCCACGCGCCCAAAGGCCAGCCAGAAAGGTTCTATGGCTGGTGGGGCGAGATGGATTTTGGTCCACATCTGATCAAAACGCTGGGCGCGCGCCGACAGGGTGTTGTTGAGCTGATTTATCACGCCCCGGCCAAGGTTAGCGACTTTGAAGACCGCAAAGCACTGGCCGCGCATTGTGAAGAGGCGGTGCGCCACGCTCATAGCTTGGCACGGCTTGAAAAATAAGGGTGAATACCCCTTGCGCAACGTTCAATCCTACCTTATACGCGCGCCATTCAAACCCGCAGGCGGGGTTTGGGCTTCTTGAGGGAGACATCCTCATCAAGACCGCCGGTTGGAGCATCCGCTTCTTTCACCCCTGCCAAGGCGTAAACCGGAAAAGGAAAATAGCATGGCTCTTCCCGAGTTCTCCATGCGTCAGCTGTTGGAAGCTGGCGTTCACTTTGGTCACCAGACACAGCGTTGGAATCCCCGCATGGGCCCGTTCATCTACGGCTCGCGCAATGGTATCCACATCATGGACCTTACCCAAACCGTTCCGATGCTGGATCAGGCTCTGCAGGCCGTTCGTGACACCGTCGCAAAAGGTGGCCGCGTTCTGTTCGTTGGTACCAAGCGTCAGGCCGCCGGCCCGATCGCCGAAGCAGCTGAAAAGTCGGCTCAGTATTACATGAACCACCGCTGGCTGGGCGGCACTCTGACCAACTGGAAAACCGTTTCACAGTCGATCAACCGTCTGAACCAGATTGACGAAGCCATGGAATCAGGCGCCGAAGGTCTGACCAAGAAAGAGCGTTTGGGCATGGAACGTGACCAAGCCAAGCTACAGGCGTCGCTGGGCGGTATCCGTGAAATGGGCGGCGTTCCCGACCTGCTGTTCGTCATCGACGTCAAGAAAGAAGCACTGGCCATTGCCGAAGCCAACAAGTTGGGTATCCCGGTTGTGGCTGTAGTTGACACCAACTGCTCGCCCGACGGTGTTGACTATATCATTCCAGGCAACGACGACGCAGCCCGCGCAATCTCATTGTACTGCGATCTGGCCTCGCGCGCCGCTCTGGACGGCATGACCGCTCAGATGGGTGCAGCAGGCGTTGACCTTGGAGCATTCGAAGAAGCTCCGGTTGAAGAAGCCGTTGCTGACGAAGCCCCGGCGGATGAAGCCGCTCCGGAAGCCAAAGCCGAAGCGTAAGCTGCCCGTCACGTAAATGACATATGGGGCAGGGTACGACCTGCCCCAAATCCGTTTGAATTGAGGAGAGCCAAGAGATGGCAATCACAGCAGCAATGGTTAAAGAACTGCGCGACTCGACCGGCGCAGGCATGATGGACGCAAAAAAGGCGCTGACTGAAACCGGCGGCAACATGGACGAAGCCGTTGACTGGCTGCGCACCAAAGGTCTGGCTAAAGCGGCCAAGAAATCAGGCCGTACTGCAGCAGAAGGTCTGGTTGCTGTCCATGTCGACGGTGGCAACGGTGTCGCGGTCGAAGTGAATTCGGAAACCGACTTCGTTGCGAAGAACGCCGAGTTCCAGGAAATGGTTGGCAAGATCGCCTCCGCTGCCAAAAACGTCGACAATGTCGAGGCGCTGCTGGCAGCTGATCTGGGCAGCAAAAGCGTTGCCGACACCCTGACCGACAAGATCGCCACCATCGGCGAGAACATGTCGGTGCGCCGTATGGCGAAACTGTCGGGCGACACCGTCGTGTCTTACGTCCATAACGCGGCGACCAATGGTATGGGTAAAATCGGCGTTCTGGTTGCCCTGACCGGTGGCGACGAAGCGATCGGCAAGCAGGTTGCAATGCACATTGCGGCTGTGAACCCGGCCGCTCTGTCCGAGGCGGACATGGACCCGGCAGTTGTCGAGAAAGAAAAGCAGGTTCAGATGGACATCGCCCGCGAATCCGGAAAGCCGGAGCAGGTGATCGAGAAGATGATCGAAGGACGCATGAAGAAATTCGTCGCCGAATCCACTCTGCTGAACCAGCAATTCGTCGTGAACCCTGACCTGACCGTTGAAGCAGCGGCAAAAGAGGCAGGCGCCACCATCACTGGCTTTATCCGTCTGGAAGTTGGCGAAGGCATCGTTGTCGAAAAAGAAGACTTCGCAGCCGAAGTCGCAAAGGCCGCCCAAGGTTAAGTGAATGTGCCCAGATGAATAAATTCTGGGCGCACTCAAAAAACCAGCCGCGTACTGCGGGGGTCACTTCAGGCGAAGACGCTAGAAATAGAAAAGGGCGCGAAGGCGCCCTTTTTTTGCGGGGTAATTGAGGGACCCCGCAAGATGGGGATGGTCGGGGCCCCTCAAAATTCCGACACACAGACGCGTACAAATAGACGCCTGGTTGTCAGAGCGGATGGAGCGCCTTGGTATTGCAAAGATCCAACCAAATGTTCCCTGGCTAAAGCCACCACTCACGGAACGATATCACTTTGCAACTAATAGCCAAGATTCGGAAAGTAATGATTTCCTTACCTAAGGTAAATTGACGCAATAAGGCGTCAAAATCCAGTCTACACCTCCATAATGAACATCTGATTTTGCAATGAAGCCTTCAGTACAGCTTGGGCCGTTGTTTCCACTGAAAGTGCCTCGCGCGCCAGCCTCAGATGTTTCTCAACCGTCGCAGAGGTCAGACCCATCAGTAAAGCGATATCCTGGGTGGTTTTTCCGTCTCCGACCCATTGCAAAGCTTCGCGCTGACGCTTGGTCAGGGCCCGGTTCGGCGCGTGATAGGGCAGGGTAAGGATCTTCAGGTGCGCGACATTGTTCATCAACAAGATATCGTCACCGCAATCTTTCCAAAGCGCATCAACCTCTTTCTGAGAGTTTGCCTCACCCGCGGACAATGAAATTGCCCCCTTAGACCGCATCGACACCGATGTGAAACTGACCGTATATCCAAATGACACACCATGCATTCTGTTGAAGTTGAGAACGTCCAGCTCTTCTTTTGTCAGCTTTCCTTTGGCTGCCATTTCCTGCGCCATACTCCAACTTGCTGCACCTTCGTTGTTCAGCGCCCACTTCAGCATGGGGGCATGAAAGTAACGCCCGTCGCGCAGGAACCCATCCAAATATGATTTTTCATGGTTGGTAAGAACCAGGAAATCCTCGGGGTCGCCCAGCGAGGTTTCCGTTCGAAACTGTGTGTGGCCATAAATTAGCCTATCGAACCCGAACTTCGCCATCTGACGGCAATGGGCATCCCAAAGCTCTTCCAGGGTTTTAGTATAGCTCAGAAAGTGCAGGTATTCGCTCAGTTTCATTGAGCTTGCCTGTTTTTCAGATGTGCGGACAGAGCATCCAGAGCCAACGTGTATCCTTGCGGGCCAAAGCCACAAATCTGTCCAATCGCAACCTTCGCAATATAGGACACATGCCGAAAATCTTCGCGCGCGTGGATGTTTGACAAATGTACCTCAACCACCGGCAGCTCGACCGATGCAATCGCATCCATCAAGGCGATCGATGTATGCGTATACGCGCCGGCGTTCAGAATGAGCCCGTCCTGTTGGCCCTTCGCGGAATGAATGGCGTCAATCAACGCGCCTTCGAGGTTGGATTGAAAACAAGTCACCTCAAAACCAATTGAAGATCCATGGGTTCTACAAAGGTCTTCAACCATCTCAAGCGTTGTGCTTCCGTAAACCTCGGGCTGCCTAGTTCCTAAAAGATTCAGATTTGGGCCGTTTAAAATCAAGGTTTTTAGCATTACTTCACTGTCCCCATTACAGGTTCTTAGACGCGGATGGGTGGTAGTGTCCACCGCCAAATTCTCGCTTACGGCGAGTATGACATTCTGTTTCAGTCATGCTCCGACTGGTCGGGCATGATGACTACGATCTTCCCAAACGCCGATCGGCTAGAGAGATGGGCCAACGCTTCGGGCGCGCGATTTAGTGGAAATCTAGCGCTAATCTTTGGTTTTATACGAGCTTCGACATATAACCGAAACAAATCTTTTACGTTTTCAGCATGGCCTTTGGGGTCGCGCAAGACAGAGGCTCCCCAAAAAACGCCGACGATCTGACAGCTTTTCAGAAGGGGCAGATTCAGCGGGATTCTGGGAATTCCGGCCGGGAAACCAACCACCAGATATCGCCCGGCCCAACCCATACTGCGCAACGCAGGTTCGGCGTAGTCACCCCCCACGGCGTCATAAACTACATTCACGCCCGAAGGCCCCGCCAGAGCCTTGATTTCAGACGAAAATGCCTTTTGCGCCGACTTGTCCATTTCATTTGCATAGATAATCGCTTCATCCGCGCCAAGGTTTCGACAAAAAGCAGCTTTGTCCTCTGAGGATACTGCCGCAATAACCCGTGCACCCATCGCTTTGCCCAACTCGATCGCTGCCGAGCCAACCCCTCCGGCGGCACCAAGCACCAGAAGTGTTTCGCCAGACTGCAAGGCAGCACGGTCTTTCAAGGCGTGATAGGACGTACCGTATGTAAAAACGAAACAAGCGGCATCTTCAAAGGACATTGTTTCCGGAAATTTAACGGCTGTTGCTGCGGGGAGTGTCACGTGCGTGGCAAACCCACCATAAACGGTAAGCGCCAAAACGCGGTCTCCGATTGTGAAACCAGTCACGCCCTCACCAATTGCCAGGACTTCTCCCGCAATTTCTCCACCCGGTGAAAAAGGGCGCGGCGGCTTGATCTGATAGAGGTCTTTTATGATCAATGTATCCGGGAAGTTCACGCCTGCCGCCCTGATACCAACCAGAAGCTCCCCCTTACCCGGTGTAGGATCGGGCAGGGTCTTCAACTCCAAAGTTTCAGGACCTCCTGGTACGACGCTGAGTAAAGCTTGCATATTCGCCCTGTTGTCCATGTTATTCAGTCAGAACGAACTTTGTCGTCACAGCAGGTGTTGTCAAGAAATCAAAGGTTTCCACGACAAACTGCCTGGTAGCGATCCAAATACCAAGGAGCAGACCATGACCCCTGAAACGCTATTCTCATTGCAGGGCAAAACAGCGCTTGTCACCGGAGGAGCGACCGGTATTGGCCGAATGGCGGCCGAGGCACTGGTGCGGGCGGGAGCGCGGGTACTGATTGCGTCGCGCAAGGTCGAGGCCTGCGAGGCGGTTGCTTCTGAACTGAACGCACTGGGCGCCTCGGGCCACGCGGAAGGATTTGGCGGTGATGTCGCAACGCAAAGCGGGGTCGGCGCGCTCGTATCTGAGGTAAGCAAGCGGACGGAAAATCTTGATATTCTTATGAATAATGCAGGCGTGACATGGGGTGCCCCGATGGGTCAGTTCCCATATGATGCGTGGGACAATGTGATGTCCGTAAATGTGGCCGGGCTATTCGAGCTAACGCAGAAACTACTTCCGACGCTGATGAAATCGGGCTCGGCCGATGATCCGGCACGCATCGTGAACGTCGGCTCTGTGATGGGAGAGGTACCAATGGGGGATGGTGCCTATAGTTACGCAGCCTCAAAAGCGGCCGTTCTGCACCTGACTAAAATCATGGCGAAAGAGTTCTCGCCCCATCATATCACCGTAAACGCTCTGGCACCCGGACCATTCGTTTCAAAGATGACCGCCTTTGCCACCGCCGACGAAGAGACCCGAGAGCGGGTGGGAAGTACGGTGCCATTGGGGCGCGTCGGACGCGATGAGGATATTGCGGGCTGCATGTTATTTCTGTGCGGACGAGGAGGCAGCTATGTTACCGGGGCGGTTATTCCGGTGTCCGGTGGTATCAACGTAGAAACAGCCGGCAATATCTTCGCCGAAGCCATGTGATTACGAAGGTGAAAGATGAACAGTACACAAATGGATCTGTCAGCGGTTGACACCTATCTCAGTCGCCATCTACCCGGGTATCAAGGGCCGATTGAAGCGACCAAATTCGAAATAGGACAGTCGAACCCGACTTTCCTTTTGACGACCCCAAAAAGCACATACGTTTTACGACGCAAGCCACCGGGAACACTTCTTAAATCCGCTCATGCAGTCGACAGGGAGTTTCGCGTTCAGACTGCCTTGGCCAACACTGCTGTTCCTGTGCCTAAGATGTACCTGCTGTGTGAAGACAAAACTGTCATCGGTTCGGATTTTTACGTGATGGAGCATCTTGACGGTCGGATATTTCTTGAACCCACAATGCGCGGCGAAAGCAACGAAACACGCACCGCAGTTCTGGATGAAATGAATCGTGTCCTGGCCGATTTGCACGACGTGGATATCGCGGCTGTAGGTCTGTCCGATTTTGGACCACCCGGCAATTACTTTGAGCGTCAGATTACGCGCTGGATTAAGCAGTACCGCGCTTCGGAAACGACTCATATCCCCGAGATGGACGCCCTGATTGACGCGCTTGAAGGTTCGGTGCCACAGGACGATGGTCAACGAACACTGGTTCACGGCGACTACCGGATCGACAACTTGATGTTCGAAAAAGATGGAACCCGCTGCATTGGCGTGTTGGATTGGGAACTTTCAACCATCGGGCATCCCTATGCCGATTTAGCAGCCGTGATCATGCAGTGGCGCATGCCACCAGGCACCGAGGGTCGAGGGCTTGCCGGCATTGATCGCGCCAGTCTAGGCTTGCCGTCCGATCAGGCTTTTATCGACCAATATTGTCAGCGCCGTCGTTTGCCGGAAATTGAGAATTTTGGCTTTTACCTTGCCTTCAATTTCTTTCGTATGGGCAGCATTTTGCAAGGCGTTTTTAAACGCGCGGAAGATGGTAATGCCTCTGACCCAGAACGCGCCAAGATCTTGGGGTCATATGTTCCGATGTTCGCAAAGCATGGGCTGCAAGCGTTAGAACACTAGGATGTTTTCGATAGCTCCAACGCCAAATCTGCCATGCTGTTTTTCCCGAAAAACATCTCGGACCCGACAAACATACTTGGCACGCCAAAAACGCCGCGCTTGACCCCTGCTTTCGTCTGATCCTTCAGGTGCTGCTTGATCTCAGAACTGAACATTGCCTCGCGTATCTTGCGCACGGGCAGTTCGTTTTCTTGCAGAATTTCGGACAGGACACCCAAATCGTCAACCTTCTGACCGTGCACCCTAATTGCTTCAAATACTGCCTTTATATATTTGTTCTCCCACGATTTACCGGAGGCAAAAACGGCACCCCGCATGGCCAGCTTGGTATTGACTGGAAAGTGAGGGCTCATGTGAAAGCCTAAACCGCGCATGCGCGCAAACCGATGAAGATCGTGGCTCAGATACGCCGTTTTTTGGCGATTTTCCGAAAACGCCTGGAACGGGTTTTGGTTGTTGGTAACCTTGAAAACTATCGAAAGCAGAACCGGCGCGTAGGTCACCCGAGCACCATGCCTGTCTGCAACGTCGGGCAGGGTTTTGTACGCGAGAAAGGCGTTGGGGCTACAGAAATCATACACGAAATCGATATGCTGCGTCATGATGCTCCTCCGAAATGGCGACAATTTTTACTGCTCCAACTCGTGACAAGCGAAACCGCTACAAACCGAGTGTAACAGGCTGCTGAATCTTCGCGGAGAAATCTTTTGGAATTCGCTTTCAACTCCGGCCGCAGGCACGCAGTATCGCCGCAAGAAACGGGGGACAAACAAAGATGACCAAGTTCGAGCCGTCGCGCCTGAACCGTATTAGCGACTGGATGAAGCGTTACGTGGACGAGCGAAAATACGCAGGCAGCTCCCTGTTGATAAAACACAATGGAGAGGAAGTTTTTTTCAACGCCTACGGTAAAAGGAGCATTGAGAACGATCTGCCATTCCGACGCGATACACTCGTCCGCATCTATTCAATGACTAAACCGGTGACCACAGTTGCGTTGATGATGCTGGCGGAACGCGGCTTGTTTCACCTCGACGCGCAGCTATCTGAATTTCTTCCAGAATTCTCTGATATGCAGGCCTTGGTTCCTGGTGCCGTGAGCGCAGATCAGACGGAAAAGGCCCCAACACCGACACTGCATCAGTTGCTAACGCACACAAGTGGTTTCAGCTACCCGTTCAACCCTGGAATTTTGCCCGAACTGATGGATGCCCAAGACCTGGTGTTCAAACCTGACCAGGGGCTTTTGGCTGATCGCGTATACGACCTTGCTGCACTGCCATTGGCGTTCCAACCTGGCTCACGATGGGAGTATTCGGTTGGCATAGATGTTGTGGGGCGCGTTATTGAGGTCGTCTCCGGTAAATCTCTGGACAAGTTTCTTGCTCAAGAGGTCTTGGAACCGCTTGGAATGCACGAGACGGATTTCACGGTTCCATCAGGGGCAGGGGATCGGTTTGCTTCGCTTTACACACCGTTGGAAGGAAACGCGATGGCCTTGAATTCCGCGCAAACCGGCACTGAGACGCTGCGACTGGTGGATCATGCTGGGAGATCTCCGTTTGAAAAGACGACCACGTTTTCCGGTGGTGGCGGATTGGTCGGAACAATCGACGACTATTCCCAGTTCGCTGAGATGCTTAGAAACCGGGGGCAGGGCAATGGACACCGATTGTTGAGCCCAAAAACCATTGAATATATGTTAATCAATCACTTACCAGGCGAAATTGCCTCAATGGGACCGCAAAGCTTTGCTGAACAACCCATGGAAGGAACAGGTTTCGGACTAGGAGGTGCCATTGTTACTAACCCGGGTCTAGTGCGTGTTCCGGGGTCTTTGGGTGACTTTAGTTGGGGCGGCATGGCTTCGACATTTTTTTGGATCGACCGGGTCAATAACATGACTTCTGTCTTTTTTACGCAGTTGTCGCCGTCCAGCTCATACCCGTCACGCGCCGAACTCAAGGCGCTTGTCCTCGGGGCAATGATTGAATGACGCGTTGAGCGCTGATACCAAATCTCTCATACAAACCCGGAGACCAAAACATGACCGCAGCGGAACGTGTTCTTCTGAACCTTTTGAACATCGAAAGGCTTGAGGTTGATCTGTTTCGCGGGACGGGCTCTGGCGGGGAAACACCGACGCGCATCTTTGGTGGACAGGTCATCGCGCAGGCTTTGGCAGCAGCATACCGCACGGTGGATGATCGGCTGTGTCATTCGCTGCATGCCTATTTTATCCGTGCAGGTGATCCGTCTATTCCGGTTATATATCAGGTTGATAGAGCCCGAGATGGAGGTTCCATGACAACGCGGCGTGTGGTTGCGATTCAGCATGGACAGCAAATCCTGAACATGTCGGCATCGTTTCATGTAAAGGATGAAGGCTGGGATCATCACCACGCCATGCCGCAGACCAAAGCGCCGGAACACTATCCAGCACGAGAAGAATTGCGGAAGAAATATAAGGATAAGGTTCCGGAAAAACTTCGTGGTGAGCTCATGCGCGAAAGGCCAATTGAAGTGCGTGAAGTGGATCATCTGAACCCATTCAACCCCGCAAAATCAGATGATCGGAACCAGATTTGGTTCCGAATGCCAGGCGCGGCCGGCGCCAACCCGATAACGCAACACCTAATTCTGGCTTACGCGTCCGACATGTATCTGATGTCGTCAGGAATGCGTCCGCATGGGCTAAGTTGGTTTACCGGAGAGATCAATGGTGCCAGCCTCGACCACGCTTTGTGGTTTCACGCACCGGTTCAATTCGAAAACTGGCACCTGTATTCGATGGACTCGCCATGGAGCGGGCAGGGACGCAATTTCAATCGCGGGTCCATCTATGCCGAAGACGGGACTTTGATCGCATCTGTAGCGCAAGAAGGCCTTATGCGCAAAGCGCGGAAGATACCTTAGATATCTTCGATAAACTTTTGATTTAACTTTCGTATTCCTGCCAGCCAGCGATCATAGTCACCAGCTTTGAGTTGCATGTAGTCCAGAACTTGCGGATGCGGAAGTATTAAAAACTGTTCGGATCGGATGGCTTGAACACAGGTTTCGGCAACATCCTCGGGTTCAAGCATACCGTCAATCGCTGCGACCGAGGTCTCATGGTCGCGAGTCATTTCAGACCGCACAGCTTGCGGACACAGAACTGAAACGCGCAATCCCTTGTGGCCATAGGTCAAGGAAAGCCATTCTGCGAACCCGACAGCGGCATGCTTGGTAACTCCGTAAGGAGCAGCACCGGGTTGGTTCAGCACTCCGGCGGCTGATGCTGTAATCAAGAAGTATCCGCCGCCGCGTGCAATCATACGTGGCACCAAGTGCCGCGCTGCCCAAACATGGGACATGACATTGATCGTCCAGATCCGATCCCAGTCTTCGTTCGGAACCTCCAGTCCGCCCAACGTCAGAATACCGGCATTCGCGCAGAATAAATCAATAGGCCCAATTGAATCCTCAACAGTTTCAATCAGCGCCTTGATCGCGTCTTCACGCGACACGTCGCAGGTTATGGCGTGCCCATCGATATCTCGCGCCACATGCTGAGCGCCGATTTCGTCGATATCAGCACAGACAACCGTGGCACCGTCCTGAGCAAATCGTTCGGCCAGACCTTTGCCGATCCCATGCGCGGCACCAGTGACAACCACAGTCTTTCCACGCAGGTCCATGCAGTACATCCAAACTTTGATTGAGGGCGCAATCGTAAGTAATTGGCATTACGCTGAAAACGGCTCGCAGCTATTTTTACTTAATTAACATAATACCAATTACACGACTTATTAGTAAAAGGCCTGCAGCCCCGTTTGCGACCGCCCCAGGATCAGTGCATGCACGTCATGAGTACCTTCATAGGTGTTCACCGTCTCAAGGTTAACCATGTGACGAATGACCTGGAACTCAAGTGAGATGCCATTCCCGCCGTGCATATCCCGCGACATGCGCGCGATATCCAAAGCCTTGCCGCAGTTGTTTCTCTTGATCACCGAAATCATCTCGGGCGCAGCTTCAGCTTCATCCATCAGACGACCTACGCGCAAGCTTGCCTGCAAACCCAGAGCGATTTCTGTTTGCATGTCGGCCAATTTGCGTTGGAACAGCTGGGTCTGCGCCAGCGGCCGGTTAAATTGTTTACGATCCAAGCCGTATTGGCGTGCGGCGTGCCAGCAAAACTCGGCTGCGCCCATCACGCCCCAACTGATGCCATAACGCGCGCGATTCAGGCAGCCAAATGGCCCCTTGAGGCCCTGGACATGCGGCAGCAGCGCGCATTCGTCGACCTCGACGCCCTCTAGGACGATCTCACCAGTAATAGATGCGCGCAGGCTCAACTTGTTTTGGATTTTCGGCGCGCTCAGACCCTTGAGTCCTTTGTCCAGCACAAACCCGCGAATCTTTCCGTCATGCGCGTCTGACTTGGCCCAGATGACGAACACATCCGCAATCGGAGCGTTCGATATCCACATCTTGCTGCCCGTCAGGCGATAGCCACCGTCGATCTTTTCGGCACGGGTCTTCATACCTGCCGGGTCTGACCCTGCATCCGCTTCGGTCAAACCGAAACAGCCAATCCATTCTCCGCTGGCCAGTTTCGGAAGGTACTTCCGGCGCTGTTCCTCACTGCCGTAAGCATATATCGGGTACATCACCAGAGAGCTTTGCACGGACATCATGGAACGATAGCCGGAATCAACACGCTCAACTTCGCGAGCGACCAAACCGTATGACACATACCCTGCCCCAAGGCCGCCGTATTGTTCGGGGATCGTGGTGCCCAACAGGCCCATCTCACCCATTTCGCGAAAGATTTCGGGATCCGTTTCTTCGTTTTGAAACGCGTCGGTCACACGAGGTTGCAGCTTTTCCTGAGCATATGCCTGCGCGCTGGCGGCGATCAAACGCTCGTCTTCGTTTAGCTGATCGTTCAGGCGAAACGGGTCATCCCATGCGAATTTACCCATGTCTGGCGCATCTTTCGCGCGTAGGGTTGGCGTGGTGTCGGGGGCGTTCATGGTATTTCTCCGCATAGTCGGCTTAGGGGCAAACTAACCCGGTACGCACTCAAATGACAGTAAGAGTTTCGCATCTAACCATGAGCGGAACTCATACCCCTACCCCCTAGATTTATCCCAAGGCGTACCCTGCTCCGCGCACAGTTCTTACGGGGTCTTGCCCACCGTGTTGTGTCAATGCCTTGCGCAACCGTCCGATATGAACGTCAACCGTACGCGTATCGACATAGATATCGCGACCCCAGACCCGATCAAGCAATTGTTCACGGCTCCAAACACGGCCCGGTTTCTCCATAAACGTGCTGAGCAGACGGAATTCGGTCGGGCCGAGTTTCAGCGGTTTGCTGTCGCGGCTGACCTTGTGCGTTTCCGAGTCCAGAACAATGTCATCAAACTCCAACCGAAGACCTACCGTTGCGGGCCTTACCCGTCGCAACTGCGTGCGCACGCGCGCCATCAGCTCAACAACCGAATACGGCTTGATCACATAGTCGTCCGCGCCGGTCTCAAGGCCGCGCACCTTGTCGACTTCTTCCGTGCGGGCCGAAAGCATGATGATCGGGATCGACCGCGTATCAGGGCGGGATTTCAAGCGGCGGCAAACCTCTATCCCACTGAGGTTGGGCATCATCCAATCCAAAACAATGATGTCCGGATGTTCCTCATCGACCAGCAACATGGCTTCGTCTCCGCTGCCAGCCTTGGACACTCGGAACCCTTCCGCTTCAAGGTTATAAGCCAGAACTTCGCGTTGCGCGGGTTCATCCTCGACAACCAGAACGGTCGGTTGATCAGCGGACATCTGTCAAAACTCCTAGGCGGATTGAGAGGTGATGTCTGCCTTCGGGCGCGCCTCGGTCGGGCGTTCACCGGTGACAAGATACACGACCTGCTCTGCGATGGCAGTGACATGGTCGCCCATGCGTTCGATGTTCTTGGCAATGAAATGCAGGTGCATACAGGATGATATGTTGCGCGGATCCTCGGCCATGAAGGTCAGGAATTCGCGGAACAGGCCATTATACATCTGGTCCACTTCTTCGTCTCGTGCAATGACATCCGTCGCCAGTTCGGCATCACGCTGAATATATGCGTCCAACGCATCGCGCAGCATTCGCTCAACCTCGCGCGCCATCCGACGCAGGGCGGCGGCGCTGCCATTGATCTCGCTGGCATTAACCAGAACCGTTGTGCGCTTGGCGATGTTCTTGGAATAGTCGCCGATACGTTCAAGGTTTGCGGATACCTTCAGCACCGACAGCACCAGGCGCAAATCGCTGGCCGCAGGTGCGCGAAGGGCGATAAGGCGCGCAGTTTCCTCGTTAATCAGGTCTTCCAGCGCATCAATTGCCTTGTCGCCCTGACGAACCTGCTGGGCCAGTTCCTCATCGCGCGTTTCCAGCGATCTGGCCGAGCTCATGATTGCGGCCTCGACCAACCCGCCCATTTTCATGATATGGGCTTGAATGGCTTCGAGATCCCGGTCGAATACGGATGCGATATGTTGTTCACTCATGCTTTGATACCTGTGCTCAGCCGATCCGGCCGGTGATGTAACTTTCGGTGCGGGGGTCTTCGGGGTTGGTGAAGATCTGGCCCGTCTCGCCAAATTCAACAAGGTTTCCAAGGTGGAAGAACGCGGTCTTCTGGCTGACCCGCGCGGCCTGCTGCATCGAGTGCGTTACGATCACCACGGAATATCGCGACCGAAGTTCATCAATCAATTCCTCGACCTGCGCGGTTGCGATCGGGTCCAGGGCCGAGCACGGCTCGTCCATTAGCAGAACCTCAGGCTCGGTCGCGATGGCGCGGGCGATACACAGGCGTTGTTGTTGACCCCCGGATAAGCCAGTGCCGGGCGCATCAAGCCGGTCTTTCACCTCATCCCAGATTGCGCCACGACGCAGGGATTTTTCAACGATTTCATCCAGTTCCGCCTTGCTCCTGGCAAGCCCGTGAATACGCGGACCATAAGCTACGTTGTCATAGATCGACTTAGGGAATGGGTTGGGCTTCTGGAAAACCATTCCTACCTTGGCGCGCAGCTGAACGGGATCGACACGCTTGTCATAGATGTCTTCGCCGTCCAGTTTAAACGAACCCTCGACGCGCGCGACGTCGATTGTGTCATTCATTCGGTTCAGGCACCGCAGGAATGTCGATTTACCGCAGCCGGACGGACCAATGAAGGCAGTGACGGTCTTGTCTTCAATATCGACATTCACGTCTTTGATAGCATGGTTGTCACCGTAGTAAACTTGGCAATCACGGCACTCCAGCTTGATTTCATTGGCGTCCACTTGTCTCTCCACTCGCGACATGTCGTTCATTTTGGTGCCCTTCATTACCAGCGGCGTTCAAACCGGCGGCGCAGTATGATTGCGATAATATTCATCGTGAGAAGGAACATGAGAAGAATGATAATCCCACCCCACGCTTTTTCATAGAAGCCGACATCCGCGCGCGCGGCCCAAGTATAGATTTGGGCGGGCATGGCCGAGTTCGGTTCGGTGAAACCAGCCAGAAAACCGTCCGGGTATCCGCGGGCTACGAATCCAACCATACCGATCAGCAAAAGCGGCGCTGTCTCGCCCAGTGCCTGAGCAAGTCCGATGATCGTGCCCGTCAGAATTCCCGGCGCGGCCAAGGGCAACACGTGGTGGAACACCGCCTGCATCTTTGACGCCCCTACCCCCAACGCGGCATCGCGGATTGATGGCGGAACCGCCTTCAGCGATGCACGGGTCGAGATGATGATTGTTGGCAGGGTCATCAATGTCAGAACAAGCCCCCCAACCAACGGCGCCGACTGCGGCAGGTGCATGAACTGGATGAACACCGCAAGACCTAAGATACCAAAAACGATTGAAGGCACGGCCGCCAGGTTAGAGATGTTGACCTCAATCAGGTCCGTAAACTTGTTCTGAGGCGCAAACTCTTCAAGATAGATCGAGGCAGCCACGCCAATCGGCAGCGACAACGCCAAAACTACCAGCATCATGAAGAACGAACCTACGACCGAGGCACCGATTCCTGCCCCGCCGGGGTTATCCACGCCAGAGTCCGCGCCGGTGATGAAGGGCCAGTTGAACACCTGTTTTATGATCCCCACCTCTGTCAACGCGTCGACAAGATCAAGATCGCTGAGTTGCAGAAAACGGCTGTCCTGAAGTGTGTCGCGGGATACGCGGCCTTTGAAGTATCCGTCGACCCGGCTGGAAGCTGCCAATTCGAATTTGATTGGCTCACCCACTTGGTCCAGATTTTCACTGTAGAAAGTTCGGATTGTGCCGCCGACTTTACCCAAAAGTCGCTCAATCGCAGCTTCGTTAAAGTCGACGGTGATCCCGCTTTCCGCCAGCTTACCGTTCAACTCTGCAATGAAAAGATCGGAATAAGCTTTGGTCTTGAACAGCGTGCTTTCCGCCTCGACCCGCTGCGGTTCTGTCAGGGTGAATTCAACGCTCACAACAGCTCGCGTGAATGCGGGTATTCCTTCTTTCAGGATCGACGCAAAAAGCACCACCAGAAAGAACAGGCCGGTTGCGATCGCAACTATACCGTAGAGGCGAAAGCGCTTTTCAGCCTTGGCGCGTTTTAACGTACGCTCATCACTGGCGGTGAGGGAGGTTGCGCGGCGACCCGATCCGGGGTTTTCCAAGCTAGCGTCGGTCATTCGTACTGCTCCCGGTACTTGCGCACGATGTAAAGGGCGAAGACGTTTAGCCCCAGTGTCAGGATGAAAAGGGTCATTCCAAGCGCGAAGGCCACCAATGCCTCGGGCGATGCAAAATCAGCGTCGCCCGTCAATTGGCTTACGATTTTGGCCGTTACGGTTGTCATGGCCTCGAACGGGTTCAGGTTGAGCCGGGCGGCAGCCCCTGCCCCTAAGACCACAATCATGGTTTCACCGATGGCGCGCGACGCCGCCAGAAGGATTGCACCGACAATCCCCGGCAAGGCAGCAGGCAGGACAACCTGTCGGATTGTCTCGGATTGGGTTGCACCCAACCCGTATGATCCGTCACGCATGGCTTGCGGTACCGCGTTGATGATGTCGTCTGAAAGCGATGAAACAAACGGGATCAGCATGATGCCCATAACAAGTCCGGCTGTCACGACAGCGGTTCCTGCTTTCATCCATCCCAGCCCCTCGTCACCGAAAACGCCCAGCAAGAGCGGCCCAACGGTTAGCAGCGCAAATAGCCCGTAAACAATTGTCGGGATACCGGCCAGAACTTCCAGCAGAGGCTTTGCAAAGGCCCGCACACGCGGGGATGCGTATTCACTCAGGTAGATAGCAGCAAAAAGACCGATCGGAACCGCCACCAATAAGGCAACAAGCGATATGTAGAACGTGCCCCACAGCAATGGAATTATACCAAGCTCAGACGAACCACCACGGCCGGAAAAGCTGGGTGACCAAGTAGTTCCGAAAAAGAAATCTGACGCCGGATAAAGCTTGAAGAATTCCCAGGTGTTAAAAATCAGGGAAAGAACAATCCCAACGGTGGTAAGGATAGCGATGGAGGCGGCCGCAAGAAGCAGAACCTGAACCCCTTGCTCAACGACATTTCGGGCGCGGAAAGCTTTGTTCGTTTGCCACAAACTGATAGCTGCGCCAGCCACAGCAGCAAGCAGCACGGCAATCGCCATGGCAGAACGGCCCGTCGAATTCAGGGCGCGATAGCTTTGAGCGGCGCGCAGAACCGGTTGCGTGATATTCGAGGTAACAACCTGACCTGCATCCATGAGAAGCTTGGTTATCTCTGTGGCGTCAGCGCTTGCGTTCTGAGCCATGTCTTCGGGTAGCAGACCCAGCTCGACCGCAGCATCCAAACCATGCGCCGTGCGGCGCATCTCTGCGAGAACCAGGCTGCGGGAAGAGCCTTCCTTGACCGCCGTTTCCGGGATCATTCCGGATATCTGGTTATTCACGTAAATCGGCTGCACGAGCAACCACAGGATCAAAAGACCAAATGCAGGCACGATTGTCTTCAGGAAAACGTTTGCCCCGTAAAAGGATGGCAGTGAATGCAAGCTTCGGCTATCGCCTCCGGCGCTTTGCAATGCACGCAACCGCCCTACAAAATAGCCGCCCGCCGCGATCGCCAGAACGATCAGAAAGAGCCAAAGTATCGGCATGACACCCCCACTGGTCTCATTTGGTATTTAAAGGCGCGTAGGGGCGATATCGAAAACCGCCCCCAGCAAATTAGACCAGCGTCAGGCTTAGCTACCCGAACCCATGGTGACTTCGTTGGCAATTGCTTCCTGAGTTTCTGCAAGCTCAGGGTCAGCGACCAAGCCGTAGTTTGCCAGCGGACCGGACGGACCTGCGATTTCGTCAGCAACGAAGAACTGAGCGTATTCCTTCAGGCCGGGGATCACGCCGATATGCGCTTTCTTAATGTAGAAGAACAGCGGACGTGACACCGGATATTCTCCGGTCGAGATGGTCTCGGTCGACGGAGCGACACCGGACATGGTGGCCACTTTCAGCTTGTCGGTGTTGTTCTCATAGAACGCCAGACCAAACACGCCGATACCGTTCGGGTTGGTGTCGATACGGGCCAGGGTTTCGGTGTAATCACCGTCAATGTCGACCGACTTTCCGTCTGTACGAACGTCCAGGCACGCGTCTTCAGCGTCGTCTTCGCTCATGCCGCCGGCAACCATGGCTTCCATTGCGCCAGTCGCTTCACAGCCGACCAGCAGAACTTTTTCCTCAAAGACTTCGCGAGTGCCGTGCTTGGTGCCGGGTATAAAGCTTGCGATTTCAACGTCTGGCAGATCAGAGTTGAATTCAGCCCACGTGTTGTATGGATTGTCGACGATTTCCCCGTCTTTCAGAACCTTGGCGCCCAAGGCGTTGAAGATATCGGCAGGCTCAAACGTGTTGAAGGCCGGGCCCGACTGCTGGCTTGCAAAAACGATACCGTCATAACCGATACGAACTTCCATGATGTCGGTCACGCCGTTTTCGGCACAGGCTTTGATCTCTTTCTCGCGAATAGCGCGGGATGCGTTTGCAACGTCGATGGTGTTTTCGCCAACACCTTCGCAGAAACGCTTCAGTCCAGCCGACGAACCACCCGACTCAACAACCGGTGTCGGAAAATCTGTATTTTCACCGAACAGTTCTGCCACGATCGAAGCATAAGGCAGCACGGTCGACGAACCTGCGACTTGAACGTTGTCACGGGCTGCAGCGGTGGTTGCCGAAACAGCAGCGATAGCCAGAGCAGAAGCCGACAGTTTTACAAAGGACATTTCAGTCTCCCTGAAAAGATAAGTTCTGATCACCCCATGATGATCTTGCGCGAACCTCTAAAAGCCGTGCGTAAGCCTTTTGTGACAAGTTTGTAACAGCTTTATGACAGCACGGAAGAAACCTGGGTGACGTAGCGCAAAGCTGACATGCAATTTTCACATAGGTTTGGCAAACTAATCTGATTCTAGACGATCTGGCCGCCTTAACGCGGCAAAATAACGGTAAACGTCGCGCCCTTACCCAAATCGCTTTCCACCCGTAACCGGCCACGATGTCGGTTGATTATGTGCTTCACGATCGCAAGCCCCAGCCCAGTTCCGCCCAACTGGCGCGATCTGTGACTGTCTGCCCGATAGAATCGCTCAGTCAGGCGCGGCAGGTGAACCGCATCAATACCCGGCCCCTTATCAATCACCTGAACCCGAACCGCCGGTCCACGCATGGCGGTGTCACGTTCCGAGGGTATAACCCGCACCTCGACACTGCCGCCGCTACCACCATATTTGATGGCGTTCTCAATCAGGTTGGTAAAAACCTGCCGCAACTGATCATTATCCCCGGTCAGCGTTACCGGGCCTTCGGGCGCGTTCAGGTTCAGATCGACCTTGGCATCCGTGGCCAGAGGGCGCAGAGAGCTCAACGTCGATTGCAAAAGTCCCATCAATTCCAGCTGTTCTTTCGGGCGCACCCGCTCTTCGCTTTCAACCCTGTTCAAGGACAGAAGATCCCCGACCAGACGGTTCATGCGGTTGGCTTCGTCAGACATGATCTTGAGAAAGCGCTCGCGTGCAGCGGCATCGTCACGGGCCGGGCCTTGCAGTGTTTCGATAAAGCCCATCAAGGCGGTCAGGGGTGTACGCAATTCATGACTTACGTTTGCCACGAAATCCCGGCGCATCTGGCTGGCCTGCTCGACATGCGTGACGTCCTGAAAAATAGCCAACGTCGCACCGCCTGACACGGCGCCAACTCCGTTCATATAGCGGCACTTGACCTCAAACGTCGTGTCCTGCGCACCATCGTTGGAAAGGTGTCGCGTTATGGTCGGCCCTTTCGAGCGGAGGCTCTGCTCTATCGCCTCGATAACCTGCGGCTGCCTTAGGATCGTTGCGAAATGGCGGCCGACGATATTCTGTGCCAACAACGTCTTTGCATCGGTATTGGCTGCGATAATCCGTTCCGTCTGATCGACCATCAAAGCCGGCATCGGAATGGCCGCGACAAACTCGGCGAGCAGATCGTCTGACATCACTATGCTCTTTTTCCGAAGCGTTAAGACAGGGGCTTCAACTCATCGCGGAACCGGCGCATGTTCTCCTGATAATGAAGCGCGCTCCATGTGATCTTCTTTGCCGCGGTGTCATCCAGTTGCCGCACGACCTTGCCCGGCGATCCCATGACAAGCGAGTTATCAGGAATTTCCTTGCCTTCCGTAATCAACGCTCCGGCCCCTATCAGGCAATTCTTCCCGATCTTCGCACCATTCAGAACGATTGCTCCCATGCCGATCAGAGTGTTTTCACCGATTGTGCAGCCGTGCAGCATCACCTTGTGCCCAATGGTGCAGTTACTGCCGATGGTCAGCGGGTAGCCGGCGTCGATATGCATGACACAGTTTTCCTGTACATTGCTGCCTTCGCCCACCCGAATCTCCTCGTGGTCAGCACGAATGGTACAACCGAACCAAACCGAGGCCCCTTTTTCCAGCACGACTTTACCGATCAGATTTGCATCCGGGGCAACCCATGTGTCTTCGTGAATTTTCGGCGTATTCTCACCCAAGGCGTAAACAGTCATGACAGGCCCTCGAATTCGTTCTGCAATGTGCGGACATGGCTTTGCAGTGTGGGTTGCTGGATACGCCGCATCCTTTCGGCGCTGACGATGGTTTTCAGCTTTTCCTCGGTTGCGTCCAAGTCGTCATTGACCAACACATAGTCGTAATACCCCCAGTGGCTGATTTCATCCCAGCTTTTGAGCATCCGCTTGGCGATGACGTCCTCGCTGTCCTGTCCGCGCGTCTCAAGACGTCGCCGCAGCTCGGGGATCGAAGGCGGCAGGATAAAGATGGACAGAGCGTGCTTTCCCAAGTCCGAGTTTCGAATCTGCACCTCACCCTGCCAGTCAACATCAAACAAGACGTCCCGTCCGGCGTTGATCGACTCCCGCACGGGTCCAGCCGGCGAGCCGTAGAAATTTCCAAACACATGGGCGTGTTCCAGCATTTGCCCTTTGGCGACTTGCTGTTTGAACTCATCCTCAGACAGAAAATAGTACTCACGCCCATGTTCCTCACCCGGACGAGGTGCGCGGGTTGTGGCCGAGATCGAGAATTCAAGATCATCGTCCCACGCCATCAATCGACGGGCCAACGTGGACTTGCCCGCGCCGGACGGCGAAGACAGGATGATAAGTAGGCCGCGGCGATCTGCCATATCAGGTGTTCCCATAATCATTCAACATTTTGCACTTGCTCGCGCATCTGGTCTATTACAGCTTTCAACTCAAGCCCCACCGATGTCAGATCAGCGCTTTGCGCCTTTGAACACAGCGTGTTCGCTTCGCGATTGAACTCTTGCATCAGAAAGTCCAACTTGCGCCCCACTGCCACATCCTGCGACAGCAGACTGCGTGCCGCGTCGACATGGGCTTTCAACCGGTCGATCTCTTCGGTGATGTCAGATTTGACCGCGATCAGCGCCAGTTCCTGTGCCAGACGATCGGGTTCAACTCCCTGCGCATTGTCCAGCACCCGCGCAAGGTTTTCCCGCAGCGCGTCTGCCATTTTGTCCTTTCGCTGTTCGGCAAGTTCGGCTGCTTGAGTCACCAGTTCCGAAACTAGACGTAGCTGTGAGTCCAAAATTTCGGCCAAGGCTTTACCTTCGGCCTGACGCATATCGACAAACCCGGCCAACAGGTCTGTGAAATCAACCGTCAAAGCCTCCACCAGCGGTGCTGGATCGTCCACATCGCTGCCGGCCTCTAGCATTCCTTTGATTGAAATCAGATCTGATGCGGTTGAAGGCGCAAGGGTTACGCCGCTGGCCGCTGCCATTTCCTGTGTTCGCGCTATTGCGACAAGCGCCGCTGCCATCGCGGCTTCGTTCAAAACCAAATCAAGGGCAGTTTCATCCCGGCCCAACCGCAGAGACAGGGTGACATTGCCACGGCTCAGCGCCTTTGTCATCTGACTGCGCAAGGCGACCTCAAGCCCGGTCAACCAATCGGGCACGCGCAGGCGCAGATCCAGCCCCTTGCCGTTCACACTGCGCAGCTCCCACGTCCAGCTATGAGGCCCCAATGCCCCCTTGCCCGAGGCGAAACCGGTCATAGATCTGATCATACTTGCTGCCCCTGTCTGCTCGCTTGCCGCACCTAAAGCCAACAATGGCCGCAGGGCAAGCCTTTGCTGAATTTGAGTGTTCAGCCGGAAGTTAACCATTCATTAAAGATTTCCTCCAAAATTGAATCAACCCGTGTCAATTTTGGCCCCAGACAGTTCTGGACGATCCGGATGTCTGGCTTTTTACGAAAACTGTGGCCGCTTGGCGCTAGGGTGATGAAAATGAGGAACTTTTTCGGTAACGGGTTCGGGTCGAATTCTGGAAAGATCGTTGCAATGGATCGTTTTGACAACGGGCGTAGCCTTTCGCCCATCCGACAGGCCGAGGCCTACTGGACCGCGTTGCTGACCAGTGACGGTATCCCCAAGCGATCACAGGTCGATCCGCGGGGGCTTGAGAACATCCTTGAATACACATTTATACTTGAGCGGATCACCCCGCGGCTGGCGCGGTTCCGTGTTGCAGGAAGCCATCTGAACAAACTGGCGGGCATGGAAGTCCGTGGCATGCCACTGACCGCCTTCTTTGAGCCCAGTGCGCGTTCGCAAATCTCGGACACTCTTGAGCAGGTCTTCGCCCAGCCTGCCATCGCTGGATTTGACCTAGTCTCCGCAGGTAAACTGGGTCGCGCCCGAGTACAGGCGCGAATGATTCTTTTGCCGTTAAAAAGCGATCTTGGAGATGTCAGCCGTGTTCTTGGAGTATTGGTGAGTGATGGCGCGATCAGCGCAACGCCCCGCCGTTTCACCATTCAAGACACCCAACTGCGGGCTGTATCCGACGTTCAGGCGCCCAAAAGACCAAAGCGGCAGCTTTCGACCGGGTTTGCCGAGGCTCCCCAAGAGTTCAAACGCCCCGGTTCTCACCTTCGGCTGGTTGTGTCCCGCGATGATTAAAACGAAAAAGGCGGGCAAGACCTGCCCGCCTTTCGTTAAATAGTCACAGTGCCTTAGCTGGCTTCGCGCTTGCTTCGATCACGGCGCAGATTGGTGAGTTCTTCTGCAACCAAGAACGCCAGTTCCAACGACTGCGAGGCGTTCAGACGCGGGTCGCAGGCCGTGTGGTAACGATCGGACAGATCTTCTTCGGTGACTGCGCGCACGCCGCCGATGCATTCGGTCACGTCCAGACCGGTCATCTCGAAATGCACTCCGCCGGGAACTGTGCCCTCAGCCTGATGCACACCAAAGAAATCGCGCACCTCACGCAACACGGATTCAAACGGGCGGGTCTTGTAGCCAGTTGCCGACTTGATCGTGTTGCCATGCATCGGGTCGCATACCCAGGTAACCTTGGCACCCTCTTCCTTGACGGCCTTGATCAGGCGCGGCAGATGCTCGCTCGCCTTGCCTGCACCGAACCGGGCGATCAGGGTCAGACGACCCTCTTCGTTTTCGGGGTTCAGCTTGGACATCAAGACCTTTAGGTCCTCGGCCGTTGTCGTCGGGCCGCATTTCAGACCGATGGGGTTCAGTACACCGCGACAGAATTCGACATGCGCGCCATCAGGTTGACGCGTGCGGTCGCCAATCCAGATCATGTGGCCCGAACCTGCCAGCCAGTTGCCCGAGGTTGAATCAAGGCGGGTCAGCGCCTCTTCGTATTCAAGCAGCAGACTTTCGTGGCTGGTGTAGAATTCCACGGTCGAGAATTCATGCGTGGTCTCGGCAGTGATTCCTGCCGCATCCATGAAATCGATCGTGTCTTGAATCCGGTCCGCGATTTCCGAGTATTTCTGTACGTCCTGTTCATCGGTGAAGCCAAGCGTCCAGGAGTGGACCCGGCTCATATCGGCGAAACCGCCGGTCGAAAATGCCCGCAGCAGGTTCAGCGTTGCGGCAGCTTGCGTATAGGCCTGCAACATTTTACCGGGGTTCGGAATGCGCGCTTCGGGGGTAAACGCCAGTTCGTTGATGATATCACCGCGGTAGCTTGGCAGCTCGACACCATCCACCACCTCGGTCGGGGCGCTGCGCGGCTTGGCGAACTGCCCTGCCATGCGACCCACCTTGACCACAGGCACCTTGGCACCATAGGTCAGAACCATCGCCATTTGCAGCATCACCTTGAACGTGTCACGAATCGCATCGGCACTGAATTGTTCAAAGCTTTCAGCACAATCCCCGCCCTGCAACAGGAAGGCCTCGCCGCGACCGGCAGCACCCAGATGTTGCTTAAGACGCCTTGCTTCGCCCGCAAAGACCAGCGGGGGATACTGCGAAAGCTGCGCCTCTACCTTCGCCAGTGCGGCCGCGTCGGTATAGTCTGGCATCTGAACCCGGGGCTTGTTGCGCCAGTTCGTTTTTTGCCATTCAGTCATAGCTTTGATCTCCGCTGAAGTATTCAGGGGGCCTCTATACAAAAAGCATTGAAGACTGACCATATATGATTTGCGCCCCTTGACGTCGTAAACAAGCTTTGATCATGGTGGCTGCCAAATCTGTCGCCGACACAATACAGTCGAGCGCCGAATCAAGGACACCTCGCCATGCAAGAGCAACGCCAAGTTGTCACGGTGGAAAACGCTGCAGCCACCTCGCGTCACTTCGTGTTTGTCCTTTTGGACAAATTTTCGCTGCTTTCATTTGCTTCTGCCTTAGACAGTCTAAGGATCGCCAACCGCATGGCCGGCAAGACGCTTTATACGTGGTGCCTTATGGGCGAAGGCGGTGAGTCCGTCAGTTGCTCGGCCGGGACAACCTTCGCGTTGGATTCCGATCTGATTGAACTGCAACGAGATGATGTCGTTTTGATCTGTGGCGGCGTGGACGTTCAGTCGGCAACCACCAAGAAAATGCTGAACTGGGTCCGCCGCGAGGCGCGGCGCGGTTTGCGGATTGGCGGTCTTTGCACAGCCGCCTATTCTTTGGCCAAGGCGGGGCTGCTGGACGGCAAGCGCGCGACCATCCACTGGGAGAACTCGGACAGTTTCATCGAGGAATTTGATGAGGTCCAACTAACCAAGTCCGTGTTTCAGATTGACGGCAATCGAATGACGACCGCAGGCGGCACGTCCTCAATCGACCTGATGTTAAAGATCATTGCTGATGATTTTGGCGAAGATCTGGCTAACGCTGTGGCCGACCAGATGATTTATTCGTCAATACGCACCGATCAGGACACGCAGCGCCTGTCTACCCCAACCCGCATCGGCGTGCGCCACCCTAAGCTGAGCCAGGTGATCCTGATGATGGAAAAGAACATCGAGGAGCCGATTTCACCTTCGATCCTGGCGAAAGATGTCGGCATGTCGACGCGTCAGCTTGAGCGCCTCTTCCGACGTTACCTGAGCCGCTCGCCGAAGCGGTATTATATGGAGTTACGTCTGCACAAAGCGCGCAATCTGCTGATGCAGACCGATATGAGCGTGATCAACGTGGCATTGGCGTGCGGCTTTGCCAGCCCGTCGCATTTCTCAAAGTGCTACCGGGCCCATTACAACACCACACCGTATCGGGAACGTGGTGCGCACGGCGACAGGTTGTCAGTTTAAGTTCTTCAGAAACACTTACAGAGCCTCTAGGGCGCGCGCCTTGAAGATGATTTGCGGTACGATGAAACCGCGCGCTTATCTATTCTGCGAGCCTCCCTTGGCGCAAGTCAGGTGGCGTCATCCTGTAGACCGCACCTTGTCCTACCGAAATGAACCATATTGATCCGTCCGGAGCCTCAACGACATCGCGCACACGTTCCGTTTCTGGGCCTTTGATCTGTTCAACTTCGCGCAGCGGTGATCCCGCAAGCCGCGCGATGTAGTCAAACTTGAGCGAACCGACAAAGATATCACCCGTCCATTCCGGCCACAGTTTGCCGGAATACACCATCAGGCCCGATGGGGCCATGGACGGGTCCCAATAGTGCTCTGGCTGTTCCATTCCGGGTTTCGAGGTTCCCTCGCCGATTTTCTCACCTGAATAGTGAACGCCATAGGAGATAACTGGCCAGCCATAGTTTAAGCCCGGCTTGACCAGATTGATCTCATCCCCACCCCGTGCGCCATGCTCGGAAATCCAGAGCCGGCCATTAGCGTCCAGACCGGCCCCTTGCGGGTTGCGATGGCCGAACGACCAGATTTCGGACCGAACATCGTCATCATCAACAAATGGATTGTCCTCAGGGATGGTCCCGTTGCGATTGACGCGGATCACCGATCCGATGTGGTTTGTTGTATCTTGGGCGGCAGGCCGGTCCCCTCGGTCACCGATCGTGACAAACAGGGTGCCATCGGTGGCTTCTACAACGCGCGATCCGAAATGCTTGCCGGTACGGCCGCCCGGCACGGCTTCGAAAATCACACGTACTTTGGTAAGCCTGTCGCCGTCTTCCGACAGGCGCGCAACCGCCAACGAAGTCCCTGCGTTGTTGAACTGGCGCTTGGCAAAAGTCAGAAAAATTTCCCGGGTTTGAGAGAAGTCCCTTGCGAAGGTGACATCCAACAATCCACCCTGCCTATTTGCGGCAACTTTAGGCACACCGCGCACGCGCTGCGTTACCCCATCGCGGACGTATAACAGTTCTCCGTCACGTTCTGTCACAAGGAAGCTGTTGTCGGGCAATATGTCCACGGCCCAGGGTGTATCCAAGCCGCTTACCATTTCGGTAAGCTCGACCGTGCCTTGCGACGTTTGCACGTTTTGTGCACTCGCGATTCCGGCCCAAGCTAGAACCATGATTAATGAAGCCCGAATCATATAAGCCCTCCGTCGTTTCCGACCCAGTTTCGCAATGGCGCGCGTCATGAAAGCAGATAGAGTTCTACGCCGCAAAAACACTTTTTCGTTGGGACTTTTCTTTTTGTGACAGCTTGCCTAGGGTCTTGAGCAGGAAGAAAATGTTCCAACATGGGAGTAACCTAATGAAAAAGCTGCTTACTGCAACTGCAGCAACTGCTCTATTGGCCAGCACAGCCATGGCCGAAGACGTAAAACTCGGCGTTCTTTTCGGTTTTACCGGACCGATTGAATCGCTGGCGCCTGCCATGGGTTCGGGTGCTGAACTGGCGATGGCCGAAGTCACCGAATCCGGCAAGCTTCTGGACGGTGCAACAGTAACTGCGTCCCGCGCCGACACCGGCTGCATCGACAACGGCCTTGCCACATCAAACGGTGAACGCATGATCGCGGAC
Source organism: Ruegeria sp. YTSA135 (assembly GCF_059610165.1). Classification (NCBI taxonomy): domain Bacteria; kingdom Pseudomonadati; phylum Pseudomonadota; class Alphaproteobacteria; order Rhodobacterales; family Roseobacteraceae; genus Ruegeria; species Ruegeria sp. YTSA135. The sequence continues at coordinate 244,841 of NZ_JBXWNC010000004.1, forward strand.
GGCGTTGCTGGTATCATTGGCGGAGATTGCTCGGGTGTTACCGGTGCAATCCTTCAGAACGTCGCTATTCCGAACGGCATGGTTATGATCTCGCCCTCGGCGACCTCGCCCGGTTTGTCGACAATGGAAGATAACGGTCTGTTCTTCCGTACCGCTCCGTCGGATGCGCGCGAAGGTCAGGTAATGGCAGACATTCTGAATGACCGCGGTATCAGCTCGATTGCGCTGACCTACACCAACAACGACTACGGCAAAGGTCTTGCGGATGCGATCCAGTCGTCTTTCGAAGCTTCGGGCGGTGAAGTCACGATCGTCGCGGCGCACGAAGACGGTAAAGCGGACTACTCGGCCGAAGTCGGCGCGCTGGCCTCAGCTGGTGGCGACATTCTGGTTGTCGCAGGCTATCTGGACCAGGGCGGTCTGGGTATTATCCAGGCAGCACTGGACAGCGGTGCGTTCGACACGTTCGGTCTGCCCGGTGGCATGATTGGCGACTCACTGCCTGCCAATGTTGGACCTGATCTGAACGGTTCCTTCGGTCAGATCGCCGGTTCAGGTGGTGAAGGTGCCGAAAAGTACTTTGCCATGGCCGAAGCCGAAGGGTTTGACGGTTCGTCACCGTACTCGCCCGAGTCCTATGATGCTGCTGCATTGTTCATGCTGGCTATGCAGGCCGCGGGTTCTGTAAACCCGGCGGATTACGGCGCGAAGATCATGGAAGTTGCCAATGAACCGGGCGAGAAAATCTATCCCGGAGAACTGGCCAAGGGTCTGGAATTGCTGGCGGCAGGGCAGGACATCGACTATGTCGGCGCATCAGGCGTTGAACTGATCGGCCCCGGTGAAAGCGCCGGTTCGTATCGCGAGATCGAAGTAACCGACGGCGAAAACAAGACCGTAAACTTCCGTTGATCTGGCGTTAACAGTCATAAAAATAAGCAGCCCGGGCCTTGTGTCCGGGCTGTTTCAGTGAAAAAAGGCCGCACCCCGGCAAACGGGGCGGGACAAAGCGCCAAAAAAGGCGGCAAGGGGAAAAGATGATCGTCGTCGAAAACGTGCACAAGCATTTCGGCGGATTTCATGCGGTGGACGGGGCATCGCTGGAAATCCAGAAGGGTTCGATCACCGGTCTGATTGGGCCAAACGGGGCCGGAAAAACCACACTTTTCAATGTGATTGCGGGTGTTCTTCCTCCCACCAGCGGCCGCGTATTCATGGATGGTGAGGATATCACCGGCCTGCCGCCGCACGAGTTATTTCACAAGGGTTTGTTGCGCACGTTCCAGATCGCGCATGAGTTTTCATCGATGACCTGCCGCGAAAACCTGATGATGGTTCCCGGCGCGCAATCTGGTGAATCGCTTTGGAACACTTGGTTTGGTCGCAAGCGCATCGCGAATGAAGAGCGCGCGCTGCAGGCCAAAGCTGACGAAGTTCTGGAATTCCTAACCATCGAACACCTGGCCGATCACAAGGCCGGTCAGGTCTCGGGTGGACAGAAAAAGCTGTTGGAGCTGGGCCGCACCATGATGGTCGACGCCAAAATCGTGTTTCTGGACGAGGTCGGCGCAGGCGTGAACCGCACCCTGCTGATGACTATCGCCGACACGATCATCCGCCTGAACAAAGAACGCGGCTACACCTTCGTTGTCATCGAGCATGACATGGATTTCATCGGCAAAATTTGCGACCCGGTCATCTGCATGGCCGAGGGTAAAGTTCTCGCCGAAGGCACTCTGGATGAGATCAAGGCCAACGAGCAGGTGATCGAAGCCTATCTGGGCACTGGCCTAAAGAACAAAGACAAGCTGGAGGCCCAAACATGACCGCTGGCAAAACCGACAACCCTTATCACGACGACAAAGGCAACAAGGATGCCTCGATCACCAACCCGCATGGCGTCGGAACCATGACTCCGGCGCACCGCAAGAGCGGCGAGACATACAAGGTTGCAGGCGGCCCCTTTTTGATTGGCGACACCATGACCGGCGGTTATGGCAAAGGGCCGGACATACTGCATGATTGCACAATTTCTGCCAACAAAGGTGAGATCGCGGTTATCGTCGGACCAAACGGAGCCGGTAAATCCACCGCGATGAAGGCACTGTTCGGCATGCTGGACGTGCGCTCGGGCAACGTGCGGCTGGATGGTGAGGATATCACCAATCTCTCGCCGCAGGACCGTGTGATCAAAGGGATGGGGTTTGTGCCGCAAACCTCGAATATCTTTACGTCGATGACGGTTGAGGAAAACCTAGAAATGGGCGCCTTCATCCGCCGCGACGACATCAGCCAGACGATGGAACAGGTCTATGACCTGTTCCCCATCCTCCGCGACAAGCGCAATCAGGCGGCCGGAGAGCTGTCGGGCGGTCAACGCCAACAGGTCGCCGTGGGCCGCGCGCTGATGACCCAGCCAAAGGTGCTGATGCTGGACGAACCGACCGCTGGCGTCTCGCCCATTGTGATGGATGAGTTGTTCGACCGGATCATCGAGGTCTCGCGCACCGGGTTGCCGATCCTGATGGTCGAACAGAACGCCCGTCAGGCGCTGGAGATCGCGGACAAGGGATATGTGCTGGTTCAGGGGCGGAACGCCTATACCGGCACGGGCAAAGAACTCCTGGCTGATCCCGAAGTGCGTAAGAGTTTCTTGGGGGGGTGAAGATGCGATCAATTTTCCCAATTGCACTCGCAACCACCATTGCCAGCCCTGTATTCGCATTCGAAGAGGCAATTGACTACGCACTCACGCTGGACTGCCGAAGTGTTTCAATTTGTGAAGTTAACGGCGAATGTAAGAAAAAAGCGCGCGACCTTCAGTTTCTTTTGGTCAGACATGAGGGGCTTGAAAGTGCCTATTTGGGCCATTCGCCTGCCGAGAAAGGCTATTATACGAGAATCCAACTTCTCGACGATGGCTTTCACGGGAAACCTGACTACAACTTTTCAACATCTGCGCCCGATGACCACGCAGTTGATTTTAGAGGTGGTGATGAGTTTGAACTCGAAAACGGAGTGCTGTTTTTAGCCTACGTTCCGCGTGGATACGAATGGATCGAGCGGAACTTTGATACTTCAGGTCTATCCGAATTTCTCGTAGAATTTCAGGGATGTAAAAACAACTAATGGACTTCCTCAACGCCCTTGTGGCGCTCTCCAACTTCGTCCTTGTTCCCGCAATCGCCTATGGCAGCCAGTTGGCGCTGGGCGCTTTGGGGGTGACTCTGATCTATGGCATCCTGCGGTTCTCGAACTTTGCCCATGGCGACACCATGGCCTTTGGTGCGATGATCGCGGTTCTGGTCACGTGGGGCTTGCAAGCCGCAGGGGTCAGTTTCGGGCCACTGCCGACCGCCCTGCTCGCCCTGCCTTTTGCCATTCTGGGCTGTATCGTTCTGGTGCTGATCACGGACCGTCTGGTCTATCGTTTTTACAGGGAACAAAAGGCCAAGCCCGTAATCCTCGTGATCGTGTCGATGGGCGTGATGTTCATCATGAACGGTCTTGTACGGTTCATCATCGGGCCGGATGATCAGCGTTTCTCAGACGGGGCACGGTTTCTGATATCTGCGCGGGATTTCAAGGCGATGACGGGGCTGAACGAAGGGCTTGCAATCCGGACGTCACAGGCCATTACAGTGGTTGTCGCCGTTGTCGCTGTGGCGCTGCTGTTCTGGTTTCTGAACAAAACACGCACGGGCAAGTCGATGCGCGCCTATTCCGACAACGAGGATCTGGCGCTGCTGTCAGGCATCAACCCTGAACGCGTCGTGATGATTACCTGGATCCTTGTCGCGGCTTTGGCAACCACTGCCGGCGTGCTTTACGGGCTGGACAAGAGCTTCAAGCCCTTCGTCTATTTCCAGCTTTTGCTGCCGATCTTCGCCTCGGCCATCGTGGGTGGCCTTGGCAACCCTATCGGAGCCATCGCCGGCGGGTTCATCATCGCGTTTTCCGAGGTAACCATTACCTATGCCTGGAAAAAGGTACTGACCTATCTGGCACCGGAAAGCCTTGAGCCATCTGGATTGGTGCAGCTTCTGTCCACCGACTACAAATTCGCCGTCAGCTTTGTGATTTTGCTGATTGTGCTTCTGTTCAAACCCACAGGTCTGTTTAAGGGGAAAGCAGTATGAGCGAGCCCGTCAAAAACACGCTGCTTTTCGTCCTTGTTGGCGGTTTGATCCTGCTGACCGGGTTTACCCAAAGCTGGAACGCCGCGATCCTGATCCTGAACATGGGTCTGATCTCGGCCATCATGGCGATTGGGGTGAACCTTCAATGGGGCTTTGCCGGTCTGTTCAACGTCGGCGTGATGGGTTTTGTCGCCTTGGGCGGGCTGGCGGTTGTTTTGATATCTACACCGGTGACGCCCGGAGCATGGTCGGCCGGCGGGTATGGCATCGTGCTGGCGTTACTGCTGGGCGCGGCGACTGTTGTCGTCGCTGTTTTCGTCGCGCAGAAGATGTCAAAGGGTCGGATGCAGACCCTTTCGATTATCGCAATTCTTATCATCGGTTTTTTTGTTTATCGCGCGATCTTCGACCCCAACGCGGCAGCGGTCGAAGCGATTGACCCTGCTATCGCAGGAAACCTTGGGGGTCTCAATCTGCCTGTGTTGCTGGCGTGGCCAGCGGGCGGGCTTTTGGCTGCGGGGGCCGCGTGGCTGATCGGGAAAACGGCGCTAGGCCTGCGTTCAGACTATCTGGCGATTGCGACACTGGGGATTGCCGAGATTATCATCGCAATCCTGAAAAACGAAGATTGGCTGGCCCGAGGCGTCAAGAACGTCTACGGCATTCCGCGCCCCGCCCCTGTCGTCGGTTACGAGGTTGACCTGCAAAATGATCCCGGCTTCGTCGCGCGGGCAGAGTTGTTCGGTCTGGATGCGGTCACTGCCTCGACCCTTTCGGTAAAGCTCGGCTATTCACTGCTGTTTTTGGTTGTACTGCTACTACTGCTTTGGATGGCACAGAAGGCCCTGCGTAGTCCATGGGGCCGCATGATGCGCGCCATTCGCGACAATGAGGTTGCGGCCGAAGCAATGGGCAAGGACGTTACGCGTCGCCACCTGCAAATCTTTGTGCTGGGTTCCGCCATCTGCGGCATCGCGGGTGCGATGATGACTACGCTGGACGGGCAGCTGACCCCCAGCGCGTATCAGCCGCTGCGGTTTACCTTCCTGGTCTGGGTAATGGTGATTGTAGGGGGGTCGGGGAACAATTTTGGCGCCGTTCTAGGGGCGTTTCTGATCTGGTTCTTGTGGGTTCAGGTGGAGCCCATCGGGTTGTGGCTTATGAACTTGATTACCGTGGGGATGCCTGACGGCAGTGCGCTAAAGGCACATTTGATCGAAAGCGCTGCGCATATGCGCTTGCTCACCATGGGCTTGATTCTGCTGATTGTCCTCAGGTTCAGTCCAAGAGGTCTCATCCCAGAGAAATAAACAGGGCTGAGGGGTAAATCCTGAGATCAAGGGGCGATAACGGATCAGTTTATTGATTTGAAAGCCAAAGCTGACTAAACCAACATCGAGCAAGCTCCCGATCTCCGCAAAATCACCCTTACGGTCAAACAAACACTTAATTCTTCGACGTCAGGCCACCCCTCAAGAGTAAGAAGACAACACATGAAAACATCGATTATCCGCTGTATCCTTGTGCTGCCGGTTGTCGCCAGCCTCGCTGCGTGTATTCCATCCCCCGAAGATCTGGAGTCTGAACCGGTTAAGGTTCAAACCCCAAAGGGTGAGGTGACCTGTCAGCTTTATCGTCAAAACCGCGTCACTTGGGACCGCGCCATCGACTTCCCGGCCACGAAAATGTCAGTGCCCGAAGCGGACAACTATTGCCGGCAGGAAGGCCAACGCCGCCTGAATCAATAAGATCGGCAATCGAAATCTTACCGTCGCGCCGGGCCTTGTTTCTACTTGGCCCGGAATAGCCCGCCCAGAATGCCGCGAACAATCTTGCGACCGGTTGTTCCCTTCAGCTCTTTGATCACGGCCTCGCTCATCGCTGAGGCGAAGGTATCTTTCTGCCGCGTTACCCGCGAGGACGACCGACCGACCCGACTGCCCGAATAGCGCCTGGCCGTGGCAAATTCACGTTCAGCCATGGTTTGCTTTTCTTCGTTTTCTTCTGCCTTCGCAGCGGCCAGTGCGGCCTGATCAGCCCGTGCTTGCAAGATTTCGAAGGCTGACTTGCGGTCTTTCAACTCACCGTATTTGGCTTGCATCGGGGACGCGGCCAAAACCGCTTTTCGGTCGGCCGGGGTAATTGGACCCAAGTGGGTGGCCGGCGGGCGGATCAAGGTCCGCTCCACGATCCCGGGCACACCTTTCTTCTGCAACATGGATGTTACCGCCTCACCAACACCAACCTCTCGGATGGCGGTTTCCGTATCAAAAGCGGGATTCTCGCGATATGTTTCAGCGGCAAGACGCAGGTTCTTCCGATCACGCGCCGTGAACGCGCGCAAGGCGTGCTGAACGCGATTCCCTAATTGGCCAAGAATGTCCTCTGGAATGTCCGCCGGATTCTGCGAGATGAAATAGACTCCAACCCCTTTGGATCTAATGAGGCGCGCGACCTGCTCGACCTTGTCCACAAGAACCTTGGGCGCGTCTTCAAACAGCAGATGCGCTTCGTCAAAAAAGAACACCAGCTTCGGCTTGTCCGGGTCGCCAACTTCGGGCAGTTCTTCGAAGAGTTCACTCAGCAGCCACAACAGAAACGTAGCATATAGGCGTGGCGACCCCATCAACTTGTCCGAAGCCAGGATATTCACCACCCCCTGTCCGTTTTCATCTGTTCGCATCAGATCAGACAATTCCAGCGCGGGTTCGCCAAACAGATTTGTCCCCCCTTCATTTTCAAGAACAAGCAAGCGTCGCTGGATCGCCCCGACCGAAGCTGTCGAGACGTTGCCATAGCGCAAAGACAATTGCGCCCGATTTTCACCGATCCAAACCAACAACGCCTGTAAATCCTTAAGATCAAGCAGGGGCATTCCTTCTTCGTCCGCCACGCGGAAAGCTATATTCAGAATTCCTTCCTGCGCCTCGCTCAGGTCCATGAGGCGGGACAAAAGCAATGGGCCCATCTCGGTCACTGTCGTTCGAACCGGGTGACCTTGTTCACCGAAAAGATCCCAAAATGTCACAGGACACGCGGCATAAGCGTAGTCCGTAAATCCAATGCGCGCGGCCCGATCCTGAAACGCCTGATGAAGCTTGTGATCTTCACTGCCAGCTTTGGCTAGCCCGGACAAATCCCCTTTGACATCGGATAAAAACACTGGAACGCCAGCCTTCGAAAACCCCTCGGCAAGAATTTGAAGAGTTACCGTTTTGCCTGTGCCCGTTGCGCCAGCAATTAACCCATGTCGGTTGGCATATTTCAACGTCAACGACTGAGGCTGGTTGTAGTCTTCACCAGCACTGCCTAAAAATACATTTTTATCCATTTTTATATGGCCTTAATTTCCATCGATCTGCCCACAGCATACAAAGTTAACCTTTGACTGCGATAGTGAATTTGCCGACTGCGTTTTCTAAGGCGACAGACGGCAAACTTCCTCCCTGTCGACTGACCGCGCCTTTGGGCGCGGTTTTTTTTAATGCAGGACTTGATTTTCCATTAAAAATTCAGGTTTTCAGTTGACCCTTGCGTCTGCCTTTCGTAACGTTTGCGCATAACTAAGTCGGCCAGTCCGACGGGGAGAAAAATCTACGAAAGGGGGCCGCTCCACCGGCTCCCTTTTTTGCTGGACAATATACCGCCGCAACAAGTGAAATGGCAAAAATCCGATCACATATCCCCTATTTTGCAGCTTAACACCTGACACCTTGATCCAAGGGTGGTAAGACCCACAAAAAAGCTCAACCAACGTGCTGAGGCATTCATGATCAAGAAACTTCTATCGCTTACTGTATCAGCCGCCGTGCTGATGTCTGGCGCGGTCAGCGCGCAAGAGGCGCAGTCGCAAGAGACTGAAACCGCGCCCGCGGAAAACGGGCTGGACCTTGGTACCACCGGCCCTCGTGTCGGAGAGCAGTTCGTTCGGGAAACTTCTGGTGATTGGGAAATCTCGTGCATCAAGGCCCAAACCGGCGAAGATCCCTGCGCCATGGTTCAAATCCTCAACGGTCAACAGGGTGAGCCGCTGGCCGAAGTGACAATTGGCAAGCTTCCCGAAGGCGGCGCGGCGGTAGCCTGGGCTAACGTGATCGTGCCTCTGGAAACTCTGCTCCAGGCGCAGCTTGCCCTGTCCATCAATGGCGCGCCGCGGAAACTATACAACTATCATCACTGTGTTCCCGTTGGTTGCATCGCTCAGTTAGGCTTTAGCCAGCCAGAAATCGAGGCGATGAAGTCCGGTTCAAAGGCCGTGGTATCTCTGGTCCCTGCGCGTTTCCCCGATCAAGTGTTGCAGATGGACATGTCACTGAACGGATTTACGGCGGCTTTCGACGGTCTGAGCATCAATCAGAACTGACTAAAAAACGCCACCGGGTTGAAACGGTGGCGTTTTTGCTTCCAGCGTGCACAAATCAAGCTTTTTTCAGGGCCAGAACAGCGTTCAAACCGCCGAAGGCAAATGCGTTACTAAGCGCCACGGTGACCTTGGCTTCACGCGCATCGTTGGGCACCACATCCAACGCGCATTCCGGGTCAGGCTCTTCATAGCCAATGGTCGGAGCGATCACACCGTCGCGCAAGGCCATAATACAAGCCAGCAACTCAACTGCGCCCGTGCCGCCGATAAGGTGACCATGCATAGATTTCGTTGACGAGATCATCAGATCATCCGCATGCGGCCCAAACACGTCGGCCACTGCTGCGCATTCGGTTTTATCATTCGCGGCCGTACCGGTGCCATGGGCGTTGATGTAACCGACCTGATCCGCATCCAAACGCGCATCAGCCAACGCCCCGGACATTGCCCGCGCCGCCCCCTGTTTGCTGGGCATCACGATGTCAGTCGCGTCAGATGACATGGCAAAGCCAACGACCTCACACAGGATATCCGCGCCGCGCGCACGCGCGCGATCATATTCCTCAAAGACGAAGATACCAGCGCCTTCACCCTGCACCATTCCGTTGCGGTTGGCACTGAACGGTCGGCAGGCATCCTTGGACATGACGCGCAACCCTTCCCAGGCCTTCACGCCACCAAAGCACAGCATGGATTCCGACCCACCCGTGATCATCGCCGGTGCCGCGCCACTTCGGACCATCTGAAACGCCAGTGCCATTGCGTGATTGGATGAGGCGCACGCGGTCGAGACGGTGAAGCTTGGCCCTTTCAGATTGTGCTCCATCGAGACATGACTGGCGGCTGCATTATTCATCAACTTGGGAACAACAAAGGGGTGAACGCGGTTTTTGCCATCCTCGTAAACCGAACGATAGTTGTCATCCCAAGTCGAAACACCACCGCCTGCAGTACCAAGTACCACGCCGGAGCGGGCTGCGAGTTCACCATGAAATTCGATTCCGGATTGGTCAATCGCTTCTTTCGCTGCTGTCAGCGTGAATTGCGTAAAGCGATCATACAAGCTCATTTGTTGGCGATTGAAGCGCCCTTCCGCCTCGAACCCGCGCACCTGGCCGCCGATTTGGATAGACAGCCGCTCAACATCGCGGAACTCAAGCTCTGAGATACCGCAACGCCCTTCGCGCATGGCTTCGAACGTGTCGGGGACGGAATGACCCAGCGAATTGATCGTACCGGCCCCGGTAATAACAACGCGTTTCATGCTGTTATGTCAGACTTTTTCAGACACAAGTTTTTCAATACCGGTGATGATGGCGGCAACGTTTGATATGTCAAAATCGCTGGCTTCCGGTTCGTTCGCGTTGAAGGGTACCGAGATATCGAACTCTTCCTCGATTGCAAAAATGCTCTCGACCAATCCCAAACTGTCGATCCCCAAATCCTCAAGCGTACTTTCAGGTGTAACGTCCGAAGGCTCCAGCACGGCCTGCTCAGCAATGATTGCGATGACGCGGTCGGTGATGCTCATGTCGGTCCTCTGATTATCCCGTTGGGGGTGATTTAATCGCTCGGGGGCTGTTTGAAAACAGCCTTTTTCAGCGCCTCGACGTCACGTGCCAGTCTGGGCAAGCGCCGTTGCGTTTTGTAAATGTCTGTATGCGTTTCCATTTTTACGGCCGGGTAGCCCATAATGACCCGGCCCGCAGGTACATTCGACAGGATTTTGGTGCCGCCCCCCGCAATAACGCCATTGCCGATAAAGATGTTGTCCGCCACGCCGGTCTGGCCACCGAGTACCACATTGTTTCCAATTTCAACCGAACCGGACACTCCGGCTTGGCCGCAAATCAAACAGTCCTGACCAACACGCGTGTTGTGCCCAATATGTACAAGGTTATCCAGCTTGGTCCCGTTGCCAATGCGGGTGTTTCGAATTGTCCCGTTATCGACTGTGCAATTGGCACCGACCTCGACATCATCCCCGATCTCAACTGCGCCCAGCGAGTGAATGCGCAGCCAGCTTTGCGCCTGCGCATCGCCTTTGTCACCCATCGTTTTGCGAACGTTTTCGACATCTGAAACCTCGGGCGTGACAAAACTAAACCCATCGGCCCCGATCCTCGCACCGGGTTGCGCAATAAAGCGGTCGCCAACCTGCACACGAGCGCCGATGCTGACCATCTCGCGCAATACCACGTTTTCCCCCAAAACCGCGTCAACCCCGATAACGCAGTGAGGTCCGACCACCGCACCACTACCGATGCGAGCCCGTGCTCCGATAACTGTCAGTGGCCCGACCGAGGTGCTCTCGCCGATTTCGGCACTTGGGTCTATCACAGCCGAGGGGTGAATGCCCGGCTCAACACCCTGCCCCCGGTCCAACATCGCTGTGATTCCAGCCATTGCCATGCGTGGCCTGACAACAAAAATCGCAGCCTGCAGCCCCATTGCCTCCCAGTCTGCGCCTTCCCACAAAACAGCCGCCTTCGCTGAACCACCGTTCAGCGCCTCGGCATATTTCGGAGACATCGCCATCGCTAGGTCCGTAGGCCCGGCATCTGCCGGTTCAGCGGCACGCTCGACAACAAGGTTGCCATCGCCGCGATATTTGGTGCCCAAGGCCTCGGCTATTTGCTGGATAGAATACTGCATGGGGCTTCTCTGATTTAGGATCTGCCCCGCTGATTACCCCTGAACGTCCGGCAGGGCCACCCCCGCCTTTTGCAAAGCTTCCCAGATTTTCCGATCACGGTCATAAACATCGCGGCGATACTGAACCTCGCCCTTTGGGCCGATATAGGCCGTGCGATAGATCAGATGTACCGGCACATGCTGTTCCAAGTGTACGGTGGTTTCCTTGCCTGTGGCCAGAACACGATGGAAGAACGCCTTTGGGTCTTCTTCCTGCTTCGCCAAAAGCGCATAGGCAAACTCAAACGGATCTGCCAAGCGGATACACCCATGCGAAAAAGCCCGAACCTCACGCGAGAACAGGTTTTTCTGAGGGGTATCATGTAGATAGATGTTGTACTTGTTAGGGAACATGAACTTGACCAAGCCCAAAGCGTTGCTTTGGCTTGGCGGTTGACGCATCGCAAACGGGAAGTTCCGAGCATTGAACTGAGTGAAATCCACCGCCGCACGGTTTACCTGACGGCCGCTTCGATCCGTGATGTGGATATGCCCAACCGCATTTGGGTTGGACTGCAGTTTAGGTAGATACTCTTTGGTGATGATCGAGCGCGGAACGTACCAACTGGGGTTGATCACCAAATGCTCCATCTCGTCTGAAAATTCAGGGCTGCGCCGATCATGAGTGTTTTTGCCAATGACAGTGCGTGTTTCAAACGTGACTAACCCGTCATCAACAATCTTGGCTGAAAAATCAGCTTGGTTCACCAGAATGTGGCGTTCTCCGCGTTCACGCGGCAACCAACGCTCACGCTCCAACGCGACGTACACGGCTTTGAGCCTTTCCGACGCACTTTGGTTCAGTTCAGTGATCGTGCCCTGCCCGGCAACGCCGTCAGTTGCAAGCCCGTGGTCAGCCTGAAATGCCTTTACTGCGATCAGCAACGCGCCGTTGAATTCAGGGTTGGCCGTTGGCCGCAGATATCCCATCGAAACCAAACGGTTGCGCAGCTTAATTACATTCGGACCGGTATCACCATATTCCAGTTTGGACACCGGAACCGTCGGCCCCCACCCGCCCTGGCTGACGAGTGTCTCCAAAACCAGCTTTTGTTTCATCAGCGCGCGATATTGGGTCGTCTGCGGAGCCAGCTGATCAAAATAGGTATCGTCTTGCGCGGCGACTAGCCCATTCAAATGGTCCTTTGCTGAAACCCTCTCAACTTTTCGCACCAGGCCATCGTCAATCTCAGACGGGCGCAGCACACCGGATTGAAGGTTGCGCGCATATTCCACAAACGCCTTGCTCAGTTTGATTTCCACGGCACCAAGGTCGCGCGTTGTACGCGCCGTTTGCATCTTATCTATAAGGGTCTGAACGCTATACGATCCTTGCGGCAAACCGTGCATATCCGTCGAGGACAGCGCCTGAATCAACCGCGCCCGGCGTGCCACGTGCTCAGGAGTTTCGCCCACCCAAACCGGGGCAAACCCGTTTTCACGGTAAAACTCTGCAACCCCCGAGCCCGTAGGTACGAACTCGGCCACGGCCATCTGAAACGCCGTTGAAGACCGTGGCTCGGCACTCGCCATGGAAGCCGAAGACACAAAAAGCGCCGTGAAGACAATAACAGTACGCTTCCGAAAACCTGAAATCATAAGATCGCCTTGATTATTCGTTATTTTCTGCTGCTGGGGTGCGCTCTCGCTAAATATGGTGGCGGCCCCGATGGCTTGTCTATTCACAAATGTACTGATAAAACGCATCTTCAAGCGTGTGATGCGTGTTTGCATCGCCCGGCGGTTCCTTGCCGCCAAATGCCCCGGTATTATACATAATTTCATCACCTGCGCAAAAAATCGCCGAAAATTCCCCCTAGAAAAGCTGAATCAGAAAGACTTCTTGGCGGGCGAATCCGACTGTGGCATAAATTACGCATCTGGGATGGGAAAAAATTAAGAAGGCGCGCGTAACATCGTGTGCAGGCAGGAACAGTACGGGACGAAACTAAAATGACGATGAGCAGTACTTCGGGGTTAACCCGACGTGCCCTATTGGGGGCATTTGCGACCACGGCAGTTGTGGCTTCACCGACTTATTCCAAAGCAGCGGGTTTCCTTCGTGGTGGAGGGGATATCAGACGCATACGCATGTATTCCGGTCGCACGGGTGAGCGGATCGACATGGTTTATTGGGTAGACGGAAAATACATCAAAGACGCCGTTAAAGAAGTAAATCACTTCATGCGCGATTGGCGGACCGATCAGGTCAAAGACATGGATTTGCGCACGATCGACATCATGGCGGCCGCGCATAATCTGCTGGATGTCAACGAGCCTTATATGTTGCTGTCCGGCTACCGTTCGCCCAAAACAAATGCAATGCTTCGATCCCGCTCGCGCAGAGTTGCCAAAAACTCGCTCCACATGAAAGGTCAGGCGGCGGATCTGCGTCTCTCTTCACGCTCGGTTTCGCAAATGGCACGGGCTGCCATATCGTGTCGCGCTGGCGGCGTCGGCAAGTATTCGCGCTCAAATTTTGTCCATATGGATTGCGGTGAAGTTCGCAGCTGGGGCGGTTAACGCCCCTGGGGAATACTTCTGAACGATGAGCGCCCGACGGCGCTCTTTGTTTTTGCGGAGTGGCTCAAACGAAAACGACGCGCAGCATAAACGTCAGCGCAATATGATTAGCTCAGGTCCAAGTGAAGAGTATGGCGCACCTGAGAGGATTCGAACCTCTGGCCTCTGCCTTCGGAGGGCAGCGCTAGGGGTCATGTTCACGTCAAAACCTCTTTTTGTTCCTGTTTCAGTCTCTTAGACTTGTGTTTCGAATCTGGGAAACGGGGGCGAAACGTGGGCCATCCCCTGTTTGTTCGCAAACGTGGCCCCAACAATAATTACGAGGTCGAATGCGCGCCGAAGACTTCCCGTTACCAGTTGTCGAAATTCAATGCGACTTCTGCGGTCGGTTTGGCCGGTACAGCAAAGCGCGATTTGTTGAGATTGTCGGGGCAGATACTGAGTTGCCGCAGGCGCTGGCAATCATAGCGCAAGACTGCCCTGAACAGCGGGTGACCGCTGACAACATGCGGGGCGATTGCAAGCCCTACTATCCGCAGGATTGGTCAAGGTGACCACTAGCTAGGGCAGCGGATCCAGTCCTTTGTCCGCGACCATTTTGGTAAAAAACTCTTTCACCAATTGTGGGTTCACGTGTCCGCCAGTCTCTTTCATCACGATTTCCAGCACATCCGCCGTAGACAAGTTCCACCACTGCTCGATCTGAACAACCGGGTAAAACCCCCTGACCAGCATCGCTGTCGGGGACGTCATCGCATGTGGTGTCCGGCTCTTGTTTTCCCTCACTGCCTGGCCTCCTTGTTGATCGCCATTAAGTTCTACATCTCGTCAGATGGACCACGCTCTAGACTATCCAAAAATCTAGTAATTCTTTTGAGAATCTTGTTCACCAGCTGCAGGATTAGCGGCGTCAGCCCAATAAGAACTCCGCACAGGAACACCCAAAATAGCGAGGTCAAAAAAACTTCCAGCAAGTGCCGTCTCCTTAGAGTTCGTATTCAAAGACCACAGTATTGCGTGTGAAGCCATGTGTTTTTGCACCGCTGACAACCCACATCCGTGCCTCTTCAACCGACCTTGTCGGCTGCGGCCCGTAGTGTTGCGACAGGTCGGTACCGGGCAACGAAATCTCCAAATTAGCAATGTAGGAGCCATCGCGTCGTGTGATCGTCGCGTATGCGAAGGCATCATTGTCTTTGTGCAGTTCGTCCGTCATGGTCGCTCCTTATTCCGGCGTAATCCTTAGACCGGATGCAACAATTTCCTCCAAAACAGATGCTTTCCAAACAACGCCTAGTTGCGCGTCTAAATCTCCACTTGACGATAATCTGCCAGAGTAAACCCCCACCAATTGCACAACTTCGGAGGTATTAATTGCTAGCCCTCCCCCAGCAAGTCGACCAGAGTTTCGTTTTGTAATCACTGGAGAACCCGACATACCTTTATTGCTGGCCGTATCCACCAACAGCTTTGGCAAGCCGTCGACATCCACTTGCGGTTCGGAGGCTATTGTTCCCCTTTTCCAAATCGGGGTGCCTTCCACGCCAATTCCTAATGGGTAGCCAAGAAGAAAAACTTCGTTAGAGACTTCAATAGTGAAGTCTTGGCTGAGGTCTCCATTGATAGGAACAAACGTCAGATCCTCTGAGTTTCCGATTGGATACATAACGACATCGACTTGGCGTGACTTAGGGTGCTCCATCCACGGGCTTTCTTCTCCTATTCCCCACCTTATCTCTATCTTCTTGCCAATAAGCTTATTCCCACCTCTCTCTTGGTGGCAAAACGCATTGGCATGAATTCGATTTGGAACTGCCAAGTGGGTTTTGTCCAGACACTCGCCTGTTAACGAATTTCGACCGGTTACATTGTGCCAGTTGGTAACGAGAAACAGTTGGCTTCCGTGCCTCCAGAAGAAGCCAGTACCGCTTGATAACACCTGATTGTCGAATTTCATTTCCAGCTTGATGGAAGCGAGCGATTCCGTAGAAATCCCAACTGCACACATCTGTTATCCTATTCTTTTCTTTCAGTCAGTTGAAAACCCGCACTAGCGACCGGGTTTGTATCTCTGGTCGTGCCAACGTTCTCGATTAAGAGGTCGGGAATGCTTCATCGCGCTTAGCAACGTCGATTCGCTCAGACAATAGTTCTTCGGTCATGCCCGCTCCTTATTGTGAACCCAGAGTCCAAACTCTGGGGTTTTGTCTCGCCTCTTCCTTGAGGTGAACAACATAGATTGCACAGCCAAAGATCGCGCAGAAAATCAGCAAGTTCACAGCCAAGGCCCTGAATACACCACGGCGGTACTTCCGCCCCCTCCACGTGCCTTTGAACTCATCCGGCTTGCGAGACCTCGGGTTGGTATGCTCGAAGCTTCTGGCCACGGATGCTCCCTAAAATAGATCAAACATGAAGCCCAATGCGGGCAAACCGATCAGCGCTGCGTACAACCCGACGTAAAATTCAACCCGCCCATTATTTCGCCCATACGCCCATACAAGACAACCGCCAAAGATCAGGATGAACAAAACTGACAACATCTCGTCGCCTTCCTATTAGAAGCTCTGACAAAAAAACCACCAATCGCCGAACCGGCCTTGGCAGTTGGCGTCGCCAACCATCTTGGCTGTATCAATTAAATCTTCGACTGCAAAAATCCCACCCACAAAAAAATATAGGGCTGCTATTGCTGCACAGACGGCCATGAGGTGCGCAAGAGCTTGAAGTACCCAAAACAACACTGAACCCGTCCTTCTTTCCACATAAGGATGCGTCCAAGTGTAAGTGGTCAGCGCTTTAGCTTCCGCCTGAAAGTAGAGGACGAGATAGGCAAAGAGTGAAACAATAGTGGATGCTGCAACCCCCCATGCGAACCAGACCAGAGCGTCTGAGGCGGCAAAGATATCAAGGCGAAGATCACCGTTCCCCCCTGATATCGTAGCTACAAATCCCAGCATTGCGATTACAGCGCCACCGTTTGTAATCAAAAGAGCCTTGGCAGCTGTTGCGGAAGCTCCAATTGCTGCTTGATTGATGGCCCGTAAATCGTCTGTGTGGTTCGCGTGAGCTAGCTTCGCGTCCTCTTTGAGGATATTGAATTCTTCTTCCGAAAACTGTGGTTGCTGATCTTGCATAGGTTTATTCTTATTGGTCTGATTCAATCGAGAAACTGCGCTCTTTAGCCTTCTTTCGCAACCCTCGCGATCGTAAGAGGGCAACAAAAACACGCTAGTTCTCAAGCGGTTCAGCTTCTATACCCACGCTGTAGCCACCGCTATTGAGGCTATGGCTAGCCCTTGTGATCAGCCATTGACCATCAATGCACGGGCGGAACCCAGACACCAACAATTTTGCCTCTGCCATCGCGTCAGGGTTGCCAGGCATACCGATCGATAGCGACCGCCCAGCGCGGCGCAATCTGCGCAACTCGGATTCGGCAGCCGATTGAGCTGCGTCTTTGGTTGGGTATCGCCGTTTAAGCCGTTCGACCGGATCGCCCTCGCCCGCGCGGCACTCGACCGGTGTGCCTTGCGCTATGTCCTGATAGACCGCAACGACTGACCCAACTTTCTCGCGCGTACTGTTTCGATAGCGCCACCTGCTTACCTGCTTTGGCGTCAGTGCTAAAACCGGCATCGGGTTTCCGGACGCGGTCAGGCCTTCGCCACGCTTCACCATTACAATCGACCCGTTCCCCGGTTTGGCAATAGCGTCGTAATCGCGCGCCACGCGAGACAGAAGGTTGATATCGCTTTCGTCGATTTGGTCGATATGTGGCAATCCTTGTGCGACCAAGCTTTCGGCAACAACCTGCGATAGCCCGTGCTCACCAGCGATCTTGGCGACCATGGCGCCGATCGTCGTGCCCAAGGGCCAACTGCGTTTTTTCTGATCTGTCAGGGCGGTTTGGCCGCTCGTTGTTTCACCGTGTATTGAGGCAATTCCGGTGATGATCACACGATCTGGCGGGCCTTCGACCTGGATCGCGTCCGCAACAAACTGACCCATGTATTTCAGTTGTAGCGGATACCCTAACCAAACCTTGATTTCAGCGCCTGCCCGTGGCTCCGCAATCTGAGAAAACAGTTCGGTATCACTCAGGGTAATTTCGACACGATCAGACTGAACGCCTGCTGCATCGTCCAACGTCAAACTGATCAACCGCGGTGCCAGAACGTTGCTGATATCAATTCCGTCGACCACAACGCGAAAAAGCGGCCGGTGTTCTATCAATCCCATAAACGCACCGCCTGCGCCTCTTTCGGCGAGTCGATCTGCGGTAGTGCGACCAGTGTACCTACCGGTAAGACAGCGCCGTGATCGGCCAGACCGGCATTTGCTTCAAGCACAATCTCAAGTGCGCCCGCTATACCATTGCCGTAGTGGCGCCATACGATTTCGTCTACGGTTTCGCCATCTTTAGAACGGTAAGAGACTGCGGAGTCCACCATCATACCTCCGAATGTTGACCGTGAATTCCTGTCGCAGCGGTGCACCCTTGGCTGCAAATATGCGCTGACCCTCGCTGACAGCTTGGATAACCCAAATACCAAGGATCTTGCCTGTGCCAGCAACCAACGGCATCGGAACACCAAGTTCGGCTGTCCTTCGCATCCTGTTCACCTGATCCAACCCCCCACGAAAATGCGGGTGGATCACGCCTTGCAGTCCAATTGTGTCAGCACCAAAGCCTGTGAACTGTAACGCATCAGCCGCACCAACGCGTTCCTGCGGCGCCCATCTGTATTCTACCGATCGGGTCAGGCTTTGATACGCGGCGTTGTCGATCGAGAACTGGTAAGGTCCCAATTGCATCATGGTCCCTGCCATCGTCAGCCCCCATACTGCCCATAATCATGCGCACGGTCGTAAAGCGCGCCGGTTTGCGCGGCCCTGCCCCGCCGTTCCAACTCGTCAGCGATTTCCGCCGCAGTCATGTGCTGGGCATTGATCTGGGCGTGAATGACTACAGGCGCAGGCTGTGCGCTCACTGGCGCGGGTGTCATTGCGGGCATTGAAATCGACTGCGCCCGGTCCACCGCGTTACGCAAACCACCGCCCAGCGCGGCGATCAAGGGTTCAGCCTGTGCCGACATTTTGGCCAGACGCTCAGTCGCGGCCGCATGCGCCACATAGCCGCCCTTGGATGTCCAGATCGTTTCCGGTCCCTGTTCTCCGACGTGCCTAAAACCCCGACCGATGGTTCCGCCCAGGAAAGACCGCCCGGGTTGTGTTGGGTTAGCCGTATTGGCGTCATCACCGGCAAAGAAATCACGGATGCCCGAGCCGATACTTGAACCGATGCCCTGAATGCCATCGATCGCACCTGTGCCCTTGTCTTTCAGCCATGACAAGCCGTCCAAGACCGGTTGCAGCTTGCCCATAAGCCAATCAAATTTCTCTGCCAGCCAATCGATCACCACGCCCAGTGCATCTTTGACTGTCTGCCATGCGCTTACAATGCCGTCAGTGAAGCCGAACTTTTCCATGACGGGCTGTATTCGGTCTTGCCAAAGCGCAGTGAACCACGTCGCGATCTTGTCCCAATTCTCATAGATCAGGAAAGCACCACCAGCGATTGCAGTGACGGCCAACCCGATCGGATTCAACAGCAACGCCCGCCCGATTGCCTTGATGCCGGTAACCACCAAAGGTGCAGCGCCGCTTACGCTCAGCAGCGATGCCCCAAGCCGACCAACTGACCCACCAAATTTCAAGACGCTGGTGATCGTACGTGAAGCAAATATCGAACCGACGACTATGCCAAAGTTTTCCCAGCCACCGACCATATCGGCCACCGTTGCAGTGACACGCCCTATAGTCGTTGCGACCTTGCCCATACCTTCGGCCACCTGACCGATAACCGGCAACGCGGCCTCGATCTTTGTTGCAGCGGTTTCGGCAAAATCGGCCACGCCTTTGCGGTTTGTGACGGCCCATTCACTGAATGCCATCATCGATCGCGTAACGACGGGTATCAGCTCGCCGCCAATCGTGTTTTTCAACCCTTTAACGACTAAGGATGCGTTCAGTTGTGCATCTGCAAATGCTTCCGCGTCCCGCGCGGCCTGCTCGCTTAGAACAAACCCTGTCTTTCGGGCATCCTCACGCAGTTGTTGCAAGGCATCCGAGCCGCCACCCAGCACGTTCACCATTCCGATTCCAGAACGGCTGAACAACGCCGCGGCAATTGCAGCGCGTTCGGCGGGGTTTTCAATCCCCTGCATACGTTCCGCAATCTGTTTCAGCGCCTGTTCCGGACCCGCCTTTATAAGATCCTTTGCGGAAAGACCGATCTGGTCGAGCGCCTTTTTTGCGGCTCCGGTGCCTTGGACCGCTTCACCCAAGCGCTTCTGCATTGCGGTTAGCGAGCTGTCGAACGTTTCGGCGCTCACGCCCGACCGCTCAGCCGCATATCTGAATTCCTGCAAGGCCTCAATGCCGATACCCAGCTTGCCCGCTGTCTTCGCAACTTGATCGCCATAAGACGCGGTTGAACTGGCCAGCGCAAAAACACCGACGCCGGCCGCAGCTATTCCGGCACCGACCTGCCGACCAAGCCGCCCAATATTGCTGGTCATGCGCCCGAAGCTTTCACCGACCCGGCGACTGTCGCGCGCGGCGCGTTCCCATCGCCGCTGTTTGGCGACCAGATCATCCAGTGTGCGCCCTAAGGCGTCATACTCACGATCAAGATCCGTAACGGACCTGCCCTGTTTGATCAGGTCGGTTCGGCTGCGGCTAAGCTCTTTTTGGCGGGCCTTAACATCCTTGATGCTTTGACCTACCTTATCGAAGCCTGACTGGATCAGGCCGATGTTTTTCTTGAATGAATTTTCGAGAACACCGCCGATTGTAATCTGGGCGTTAAGACGTTGGTTTTTCATCCAGCCCCCTTAGCCACCAGCGGAAGCGGCTGCCGCTCATTGCGGTGATCTCAGAACATGACCACCCGGTTACGCGCGCCAGAGCCAGAACCCCGGCGCGCGCCACCTCTGGCGTCAGCCATTCATAAAACCCAGCGCCTCCTGCAGACGCACATAGTCTTTCATCTTTGCCCCGCGGATTGCCTCTGGTGCCACGCCTGCCAGATTGGCGATCAACGTGATTTCAGTCATGGCCGCATCTTTTTTCGCGGTTTTCTCTGCCGCGATCATGTCTTCCACCGAAGGTTCACGCAGGGTCAGAGACTGCACTCTGACGCCATCCACGGTTACGCCGCGCGCCAGAGTGACAGTCAGTGCGCCGTCCTCACCCTCGGTGATATGTTCAGGATATTCGTTCATGTCTTACCTCAGATACCCAGCGCGCGGCGCTGTTCTGCCAGTCGGTCAACACCGCCGACGACGCGTTTCATATTGATGATGTCGATATCGGTTCCGACCACACCGCCGATGGTTTCCTTGAACGCCTCAACTGTCATGTTCACGGTCAATGACGCCGACTGCCCAGGCGACCAGGTGCCCCGATCAGGCTGGATGATCTTACCGCGCATGTTATGCACCACTGGCGTGACTGGGCCGTCTTCGCTTTCCAAAACGCCGCGAGCGGTGACCTGGATCAACTGGCCCGGGGCAACGCCCCACAGCGCCAGCACATCTGCGCTATAGTTGCGCAGAACGAACGTGCAGGTCATTTTCTCCTGCCCCATATCGATATCTATGGGGCCATCCATACCGCCTGCGCGGTATTCCTCGGTCGCAATCGACGGGCTGGGCGGGGTATAGTCTCCCAGCTCGCCCGCAAAGCCGCGACCATCAACAAACAGGTTGAAGTTTTTCAGGATGTTGCGAATAGCCATCAGCCCAGCGCCTCCGCGATATACTGGTTTGTCAGATGAGAACGGAAGGTGATCCGTTCAGCCGGATACGGCGGGGTGAAATCGAAGTTGAACCACACCTGACCGTTCTGGATGCTTTGCGGTGTGTTCAAATCCGGATCGGCCCAGCATTCACCGCCCAGCAATGCGCCCTGCGCCAACAAACTGGCGATAAAGCCGTTCACGCCCTCGACCACGTCTTCCAGATACGTCTTGGTGATCGCCCGGTCGACGGCCCACAAATGCGCACGCTGAATGCTCTCATTCAACACGTCCGCTGTGCGGCGAACGCTTAGGAACTGCCATTTTGGATCAGCGGTTGGCACTCGGTTGCCCCAAAGCCGATAACCGTCCTGGCGGATGATCGTTGTCACATCATTGGCGTTCAATAGGTTGGCGCGGCTGGATTGATCACCCAGCTTGAAATCCACCGGGCGTGATGTGCCGATGATGCCGAAAATTCCCTTGTTGGATGGCGACACCCAAAACCCGGTGTCGTTGTCTGTGCGCGCGATCACACCTGCCACACGGGCGGATGCCGGTTCATCGACAATGTTGCCGTTGCTGGCCAGTACCTTCACCCACGGATCTACAACATAGATACGGCCAGATGTGCCCCAGTCGCCCACGTAGGTTTGCGCGTCGTTGTCTGTCGTGTTGGGACCGTCTGCGATAATCACCGCACCGATCCGGTCGGCGATGCCTTCCAGTTCCGCCACTACAGGGTTGGCCAGATCGGTTGGGCGCTGGTGCGTCCATCCTGGCGCGCAAAGGATACGCGGCGCGAAACCAACGACGCTTTCTGCGCCGACAAGTGCATGCACACCTTCAAACTGTCCGTCACCGGAATTGACGCCGCCGACGACATTTGCCAGCGTTTCGGTTTCGTCTGCACCTTCTTCGACGCGCACAACGATGACCACAGCACCGATCTGATCAAAGATACCATCGAGTGCGGCCGGCAGCGTACCCCCGCCTGTCCCATCCGCCGTGGTGTCCAGCTTTGCCGCCTCACCGCGGCTACCGGCGATCAGAACCGGCGTATTCAAAGGGAAGGCATCGGCATCAGCCTGCGGGGCCGTTCCGACGATGCCAATGATACCGGTCGCAATGGTGCGGATCGGGCGCGGGCCCGTGTCGATTTCCAGCACCTCGACGCCGTGGAGAAATCCAGCCATCTTTTCCTCGCTACTATGTGCGTGTTGCAATGATCATGAACGCGCTAGTGCAACGCAGCCTCTGGCGGATTTCCTAGCTTGGTTTGCGTGTTCAGATAGGCAGGCTTTGAAGGCTCAGGCCTGCGGAAATCCCAATGCTTCAGCCAATGCCTTGGCTTGTACTTTGCCACCTTCCAGGATGGCTTCGTACTGAAATGGATCGGTCGCTGTCTCGATCTGATTGGTCAGCATGACGCGCAGGCCTGTGGCCTGTCCGATAACGACCTCATAGGCATCCGCATTCTCGACAATGACTGCCGCAAGTTCTTCCTTGGTTCGATGTGATGTCGACACCTCCGCATCCAACAGGGCATGCTGATCCGGTCGCGCGGTCCCGGCGATGAAAGCGCGGGCGGCTTCGGCTTTGGACGGCCAACTGGCACGTTCGAAAGCGGGAACCTGCCCGGTGATTTTAGTAAGAAAACCGTCGATCCATGCCGCCATCGCCAGTCTAGCCTCTTCGCGGCTTGCGTAGGCCGGTTCCGCATCAGGCGCACTTTCAACAAGCTTCGGTGGGGTGGCATTGGTATCCACCCGCCAGAACACATCACCATTGATGTGCCTCTGCCAATCTGCATCGCTCACCTCAATGAATGGCTTTGGAACTCCGCCAGCCGGCAAGAGGTCAGGCGCGTAGAAAGTGACTAGGCCGTTGGCGTCAAAATGTGCGTATTTCATGGTCAATGCCCCAATGCGAAATAGTACGCCCCATTCGGCGTGGTGACGTTTGTGCCATCGTGATGACGCGCGGTCAGGCGGAAGTTGCTAACGGTCAGTTCCCGAACGCCTATGACCTGCGCGTTAACCCCGGCCCCGTCTCCGTTGAAGTCAGTAAGCACGACGCTGAAGGCGTTGTTGGGAAAGACAATAGGAAATGTAATATATGTGCCGTTCGCCGCATTGACGAAGCCCCATTGAAGTATAAGACCGCTGGGCAATACGTCATACCCCGCTACTGATAGAACACCATCACCATGCTTGTTGTCCCAGATGCGACGCCAAGCCGTCCAAGTCGGTGTGACATCGGTGCGCTGGCGAGAATAGGTATCGCCGTTGTCGGACAGGACGAGCTGCTGCGCGCGTCCTCCTGATGCCTCGGTGTGCCAGACAGAGCCCGTCTGACCGGCCACTGGGTTGCCGGTGGCAACGTCCGCAAACTGGAACAAACCGCTTTTGGCCAGCACGTCCAGATTGGTCACCGTGTCTGCCACACCACCCAAGCCACCAAGGCGGGCGAGAATGGTCGCTGCAAAATCCGGATCATCGTTCAGCGCTGCCGCCAATTCGGTCAGCGTATCCAGCGCGCCAGGAGCGCCATCCAGCAGTGCATTGATCGCGGCTGTGATATCGGAAGGTGTTGCAAAGCCAGCAGCCTGCAGCGCGTCCACGGCCTGTTTCAGATAAACAGTACGGTTGGCCAGTTGCTGCGCAGGAACGTTCGATATTCCCTGTCCCTGAGCCAAATTGGGGGGGCCACCCACAACCGGATCTCCTGTTTCGATCTGGTAAATGCCGGGTTCAAATGTCGGGGTTTCAGGCAGATTTGCCATCATGCAACTCCATGCGTGAATTGCCCGTCACAGGTGATCCGGGCGTTGTGGATGTTGAGTGCTTCTGTGAAATCCAGTGCCTTCAGGTGACTGCGTGCGGGCGCGACATTCGCAAGAATCGCGCGCACCTGGGCGGCTTGTTCGATCGTGATCGGCCGTGTCAGGATAACCCGGTATTCTGCCCAGTGATCCGGTTCCGAATAGGTAATTTCCCCGCCATACGAATATGCGCCGTTGTGGAACTCCCAGCCAAAGCGTTCCACAACCGTGGCGTCGCCATATCCAGCCGAAGCCAAAGCCCGTTTGACCGCCCCTATCGTGCCCTTGCGACGATGGATGTCGATCGAGGCCGCGATGGAGTTTCGCTTTGCCTCGTCAGACCAATTCGGATCCCAATCATCAACAGAAAACGCACTGGCCAACCATGGCAAAAGCGCATCCGGGCACGTTGCCGGGTCCCATAGGTCCTGAAACGAAACCGCGATCAATAACCTTGCATGAATTTCCGCCTCGATCGCGCGTTCCTGATCGTTGGCGTTGTGCGGCAGCAGACTGTTAGACATCTACACCACCAAATGTAACCGTGATCCCAGTGCAAAAAGTTGCATCGCCATCTCCCGCCACGATATCTGCGGCAGGGGAATTCAGCGTGACTTTCTGGACGCCAGGGCGATGCAGGGCCGCGTACAAACCGGAAAGAGTCACATCGCGACCAAGCCGATGTTGAGCATCCGCATATGCCTGGGCGGCGTCTTCGGCCGCTTGCAGCACAACAGCGCTGTCAGGTCCGGGGTAAACTGTCAGGATTGCGTCAATCGCATAGTTCAGGATTGATGCGCCCTGCACGGTCACCTGATCCGTAAGCGGACGCACATCATCCGAATTGAGAACGGTATTCACGACAGAAAGAAGGCCCGCGCTGGCCGTACCGTCTCCGGTTCTCGACAGGACGGTAACGAGAACATCCCCGGGCGACGGGCTTTGCACGCTCGCGTCGGCGACGTCACCATCGGCACTGAGGGCATGGAAGATATAAGCACCAACAGGACCAGCAACGCTGAACCCCTCGAACGCCAACAGCATTCGGCGCCGGAAGTCATCGTCGCTTTCAAGTTCCGCAGGCACGGGCGGCAAAGCTTCGGGATCACCGGGTGAAATCACCTGCCGGATGACACCATACCGCGCTGCGATGTGGTCGAGATTTGTACCGGTGGCATAGGCGGGCATAACGGCGCGCGCGCCATCATTCACGCGCTGTTGTGTCAGGGTGACAAAATACGCCGCAAGCTCCAACAGCTTGAACGCCGGGTCACTCTCGACCAACGCATCAAAAGCGATATCCCGTGCGCGCAGATCGGCCAGCATGTCGGCCAGCGTGGCCTCGAAATCCGTCGTCTGCACCACATCGGGCGCTGACAGTTGTGACAAGTCAATTGCAGAGAAACCACCTGTCATCAGCGCACCTCGATTCCACCTAACGAGATTGGCTGTCCGGTCGGTAGATACCGACCTTCCAAAGAAATGGTGACGGCACCCGGGAACGGCATTTCAATCGTCACGTTGTCGATTGCCAGGCGGGGTTCCCAAGTTTCCAACGCCTCAAATGTTGCTGTCATCATGTCCAGCCGGGTTGCGTCGTTCATTGGCGCGTCGACCAGTTGATACAGGCGACTGCCATAGGCTCGACGCATGACCCGCGTACCAATGGGCGTGGTGAGAATATCCCGAACGGATTGTCGCAAATGCGCCAACCCGGATAACCGCTTGCCCGTCGATGCGTCGATACCGTTCATGACTGCGACAATGGCGGGTCGACCCTTCGTCTAACCTCTGGCGGTTTTCCACTAGCCCGCGAAAACTGTCCCAGACCCGATGGCAACAAATGACCCACAATCAACCGGATCGCCGATCCGCCCCAGTGGTTTTCCGTTCACTACAACTGACCCTGACCCACCACCAAGCGTACCGCTATGTGTCTCAGGTATTGTCGGGCAAGTATGCGGGGCCCAAGCATCGCCAAGACGATGTGCGGGTATACCGTTAACGAACACATCCCCGCTGCCACCAGTGGACGGGCGCGGTGGCCAGCATCCGTGACCGGTGCAGATGTCTCCTTTTCGCGCAACACCCGGCATCAGTTCAGGTCGATCCGTGCACCGTTAACGGCCACACCAGCGCCATCAATGACTATCGTAGATCCGTTGC
Organism: Ruegeria sp. YTSA135; assembly: GCF_059610165.1. Classification (NCBI taxonomy): domain Bacteria; kingdom Pseudomonadati; phylum Pseudomonadota; class Alphaproteobacteria; order Rhodobacterales; family Roseobacteraceae; genus Ruegeria; species Ruegeria sp. YTSA135. The sequence goes on from NZ_JBXWNC010000004.1 coordinate 271,354, forward strand.
TGGCCAGCGTTATTGCGCTGCCCGTGATGGTGATAGTTGACCCGCCCACCTTGACCCGGTGCACCGCCTCACTCGATCCCGCGCCGGGGTTTCCGTTGCTGAATATAGAACCCAGAATGACACCCTGAGCGGTGTCGCCCGATTCCGAAAGCACAACCACCTGTTCCCCGATCGAGACAGGTGCCCAAACGGAGATTGCCGCCGCCCGTTCTGCCATCCATGGCAACCAGGCGCTTTCACTTTCACCGCCGAAACTGACTTTGGCCCGCGCCGCCCCTGCGTCCACTGCAGTTACAATGCCGAAGCGCACGATGCCTTCGCGCGCTTGTTCATTTCGCGCGGCTGCGTAGCTCACGAACCACTCCCTTCAATCTCGATGTACGAACCGTCATTTCCGGCGCCGACTTCCGGCGCGTACCCGATCATCACCTGATCTGGCACAACGCCCTCACCCGTCCAAACGCTCTGGCCCAAGTCGACTTGCTGATCCCATTCGACCGCCCAGACCTCGTGCTTGTCCATGTCCGGATCGAAGGCATCCGGCCCGATCACTGTTACCTGAGCGGGGTTGACGGGTTGACCCCAGCGGTTCTGATGAACCACCACGCCAAGCGCACCTGCGAGTTTGCGAACCTGACGGTGTACATTAGGAGTGCGAAAACTCATCACCACACGTGCGACCCATTTTGTCACTACAGACAATTGCTCAGTGCCCGGATCACTATCCGGATCGCCTTCCATGTCGACCAATTCCACAAGGATCGCTGGGGCGGTGACCTGCTTTCGTCCCGTGTCGTAATCCGTCACAGTCTCAAACGCGGGAAACGCAGCAGCGATCTTTGAAAGGATCGCATCGTGCAGTTCGTCAAGGTCCAGATTTTCAGCCACGTTTTCCTACCCCGTAAATCGTTCGGGCACGTATTTCGGCACGAAAGTTGTGAAAGAAAACATCCTCGATTTCGTCAAAAACCTGGTCTTCGATGAACGTCTGCGCTTGGTCCAAGATCTGAATGGTCTCTTCCTTGACAGGCCAACGTTTCTTGGACACGCGGCGCATCACGGTTGGTCGACCCTTTCGGTTTTTAGCGACAAACGCGCCTTCGAAATCCCGCCCACCGAATGAAGCCCCAGAAGCCGTTTTTCTCGCGCGACCCTTGAACGCCGAAACGCGAATGTCATTCAATCCAAACCACATGCTGACGTTGCCAAGGCCATTGCCACGCTTAAAACGGAACCCATGTAGACGACGGCGCAGTTCTGCGGCAGAGCGAAGTTCAAGTTCGGTCCGCAAGCCTTTGCGTGCGCGTGCTTTCATCGTCTGAGCGGTACGCCGCAATGCGCGTGAATACGCAAAGGCCAGTTCTTTCTCGCTGGCCCCGAATTCATCGGCAATGCGTTTCAACTCGCCTTGATCAAAGTCGAATGCCAGCATCGCTTTACTCTTCCGCCAATCGCAGAACGGCGAAGCCTGTCCCGTCGGGTTGCGGATTGGTTACGAGATAATAGGGCCGACCATCGATGATCACTTGATCCTTTACCCGCAAATCCAAAACGTCCGATTCCTTACACGTCAATCGCGGATCGCTGGTGTCAGCCTCATATTCCCCAAGCTGCACATTCAGGTAAGCATCATCGAAAATTACTCTGATGGAACGAGAAACGCCCCCCTGCGGCGTGACGGTCACCGTGATGGCGAAATCGTCTAGTCGCAGAAAGGCGTCAGCATCTTCCCAGCCTGGCGCGGGCATTAGCTTCCGCCGCCGGTCGCCTTCTTGGCCGCGCTCGGTTCGATCTTGCCGCGTGCTTCCAGTGACTTAGCTTCGCGCTCTGTCAGTGTCACGGTAGATTTCGGCAAGCGTACTTTTCCGTCCCAGACGAAAGCGCTGGTGACCTTGTAGCTGGCGGTTTTTGCCTCGGTGGTTTTCGACATATCAGGCCCTCTGTGTTGCCGTGTGTGACTGGCGGGCCATCAGCCCGCCACATGGTTCATTGCGCCGATCAGCTAGCGTCCGAGCCGTAGCAGAAGCTGGCAGCGTGCCGCAGGACGAAATCAACATCCTGCATGTTGACTATGCGCAACCGCCCTTTGGTGCTGTGGCTGTAAGGGTCGACGTTAATGTCGAGACCGCCCCACATGCCGATGATCAGGTCAGCAAAGTTGCCGAAAAACAGGTCACCGTTGGCGATCTGGTTGGTAACCTCTGGGGTGTACCCGTTGACGGTATTTCCGTTTTCCCAGATCGGCTGTCCGCTGGTCCCCTCAAATTTCTCAGTCGACTTAAAGTGACCGCGCATCCGGGCATTGAACACATAGGCCATCGAGTTGACATCCGCGTTGTCAGCGGAAATCTCGGTTTCCATCTCGATAACTTCGGCCCAGGTCGGCAATGCCGTGCCGCCACCAGATGCAGCACCATCGAAGTCGACCGCGTTCACGCCGTTGAAGTTTTTGATACCGCGCGGCTCGTTACCGACACCAGACCCATAGAACCCGGCCTTGTCGATGGTCAATGCAAGAGCCAATGCCAGGTCACGACGCACCAAGGCTTCAACGTCAATGCTTGACTGTTTTAGCGTGCGGCGTGTGATCTCGGAATAGGCAGCGACAGTCTTGGGGCTCAACTGACGCTGACCGAGACCCAAAATATCCTCGGGCGCATCGTCGTCTTCACCAATCCAGTACCCAGATGCACCGGATTCCTGCGTCGGAATATCCGGGTTACCGGTCAGACCACCCAACGGAGTTGCCAGTCGCATCAATACTGAACGGTTGCGCAGCAATTCAATGAACGACTGCGACAACAGCGGCGACCCCACGGAGAACCCACCGGTATCACCTGCCGCCGAACCACTGGTGTCAGTGTTCAAAGCACGAGTCAGAACATCGACTGGGACCATGATACCCTGTGCATCGCGACCCATTTTTTGGGCCGCAGCGTCAGAGGCCTCGAATTCAAAGGCAGCGGCTTCTTGCGCGCGACGGTTCGTTGGCTCTGCGAGCGCGCGAATGGCGCGCAGGAACGAAAACTGCCCGACCTCTTGGTCAGTCATACCGACGTTGCTGTCATCGGAGACGTGGCGCTGATTGCTGCGCTTGTGCAGATGATCGACCAGATCGCCGCGCATATCCTCGACGCCCTTGCCTTCCTTGATCATACGCTGAGCCAAATCCCCCGCATCATAGGCTTCGCCAAGTTCAGTCAGCTCACGAACACGGGTTTGTTCTTGCTCACGGCCACGGGTGAGCATCGCCGCCTCGGCGGCACCAGCGCGTTCCAGCGTCTCGATAATCTCTACGATTGCGCCGTTTTCGTCTACTTTGGCCCGTACCAAGTTGCCCTCAGCGTCGCGGGTAACAATAGTTTTCATCGGTTGGTTCCTCTGTTGAGTATCCGCGGGCCGCAACTCATCCGTGCCCGTATCATCCCCCGCATCATCGGCGACACGTTTGCCGGTGGCCTCTGGCGGTTTTTCCATTTCGCGACCCACGCCGACGTTCTGGTCAGCAGGCACTGCGACAATTGAGATTTCGAACGGTTCCCATTCGGTCACCGTCACTTTGTTCGGCTCGCCCTTTCGCACCTCTTCTTCGATTTTGGTTACGGTGTAGCCAACTGAGACATGCTGACGGATGCCGTCCGCCACATCCTGAAAAATCTCGCTGGCCCGAATACTGCTACCGAACCGAACGACGGCCCGACCGACCCCGTCGGTATCTACGCGCGCGCTTTCGACAACGCCCACCTGATCACGCCAATTGTGATCCATCAGGACCGGCCCGCCATTGTTCAGCCGGTCCAGAATGACCGCGCCTGGCGCGTGCGACAGCACCTCTTCACCGAACCAACGGGAAACCGGCGTGGTGCTGGAAAACGCTAGTTCGACGGTTCGATTTTCTGCATCAACCTCGCGCACCTCAACCGTGCGCAACAGGCCACGGCTCTCGCCCTGCTCGCCCGCGTTGATCTGTTCCGGCGTAATTGCTCGGGTCAGGGACTGACCGACGAGGTCACTTGCTCGCGTCGCCGTTTCCTTCGTCGCTTCCTTCACCGGTGGCTTCGGCGTCGGGTTTGGCTTGCTGGCCATTGCCCTGCCCTCCTTTTGATTTGCCGACGATCAACGCGGCTATGATTTCTTCGGGGATACCTTCGGCGCGCATGGCGTCGATATCGGCTTTGATTTCGGCATATACGTCGCGCGGATCACGGCCCCGTTCGCGGATCACCTGCCCACGCGACTTGATAAGATTGTCGATAGCCTCGATGTCGGCTTTCACGTCTTTTGCCGGGTCAATCCATTCCCAGCGCCGTGCCTGGAATTCCACCGCCATGAACTTCGCCCGTTTGCCCGCAGGTAACGGCGATCCATTGTCAAGCGTGATCCGCTGAGTCAAAAGAGAATGCGCAAGCCAGCGTTCGTAGACGGGAAGCGCAAAACTCTCGATCAGGCTTTCTTGCAGTTCCTGCCAGTGGTCCCGTTCGGCCAGCATCCCATGCCGGATACTGGAAAAATTGACGCCTTCCAGATCGTTCGACAGATCGTTGTAGGCCACACCCAGACCGCTGGCGATACCGCGCAGCATGTGCTTGGAAAAAACCGCCAGTTCGCCGTTCGGGTATTGCGGATCATGCCCTTTGAATTTGGCGCCCCGCGGTAGATCCTGAATAAGCCCGGGTTCGCTCTCGATTTCGATCCCTTCGAATTCTTCTTCGTCATCAAGTTCGGGCCCATAGCCCTCTTCCCATTCGATGAACCCAAGCTTGTTGGCCCCTTCGCGGGCATTGATCTGGGCAGACTTTTCAAACTCTGCCAGTTGGCGCATGCGCCACAACGCGGTGGCCATCCATGGCAGCCCGCGCTTTTGCCCGATAATATCCTCTTCGAACCAATGAACAATTTCGTCGGCAGGCACGCGCACAAAGTCGCGACCGCCATAATGATAGTCGGCTTCGTTCTGGCTCAGCGTCGTGAAGTAGTACGCAACCGGTCGACCAAGCCGGGTGTATTCAATACCCGCTCGTATGAACCCGCCGCCTGGCCGCTTTTCTTCGTCCAGATCCACCGGCAGGCGCATCGGGTCCAGCACCTGCAACGAGAATCCCCACGGGCCAGCTTCGCGCCCATAGACAAAACGCACCAGAAACTCGCCGTCAGTGACACAGCCGTTGACCAGCGATTTCTGTATCTGGCGAAATGAACGCCGACCCGCGACGTCGCAATTTTCAGCCTTGCACCATTTTTTCCATGCCCGCTCTAGCGCCCGGTTTGCGCCCTGATCCATTTGACCACTTCGCTCGTCAACGGTGCGCGCCTGCAGCATCAAACCCCGCTGCCCTACGATGTTGCGGCGGGCGCTGTTTTTGAATGCCTTGGCATAGGGATTGTTTGACGCCTGCTCGCGTGACCGGGCAACCAGCGTCCGCCAATTGCGCCGAACAATCTGATCGGCAGGCAATGGCGAGTTTGTCCAACCGCTGGTCAGCCGGTCGCTTTTCCCTGCGTCAAACGAACGGCGTTGGCGGGACACCACCGGAGGCGTTTTCCGGCGCGGGGCCTCGTCAACCGGTGCAGAACGAAAAAACGGCCATTTCATGGAAAGCGCACCTTGTATGTTCGGCCCAAACCACGGCCCTGTTTCGCGCGTCTCTGCGCGTCCAGCTCGGCGCGATACTTTGCCCGGAGTTTCAGCAGATCACCCAAAGGCGTGCGCGACAGGGACCGGTTATTGATCTGGTAGCTTTGCTGATCGATAGTCGCGCGGTTCTCGATCACGGCTTCGATCGCATCCAGAACACGGCGCACGTGATCACGTCCATCGTACCCAGCAGACTGAGCTGACAGATCGGGCGCGACGACCACTTCACCCCGTTCGACCGGAACAACATCCGTGCCGTCGGTCGCGCGCAACTCATAGCGGTAACGACCCGGTGCCCAATTGGCTGTATCAGCAGCGGCAACTTCGAAGACGTGGCCCGCGCCATCATCCACGCTGTCCAGATCGATTTGACCCGGCCCGCGCAGGATCAGTTTCAAATCCCATTCCGGCGCAAGGTAAACGGGCAGCTCTATAGCCGCCCGAAAAGTTACACCTGCCCCGATTTCACCCGGTAAAAAACTCACGCCGCAGCCCTATTCAGTGCGCGCGCCGTCGCCTTGATTTCGCCTTCGGCTTCCAGACACGCTTTTTTGTAGCATCGGGCCGTGCGGCTTTTGGTTCCTCTGGCGGTTTTCCGACAGCGTTGTCGGCTGGGGCTTCCTCATCTGGTGTGGGCACGTCCTGTTCAAGCGGTTCATAGGCGCGCACAAGGCGGGCGATATTGGGATTTAGAATTCGCAGGGCCGCATATGCGTAGACACGGCAGTCGAACGCTTCGTTTCGCGGCCTTACATTGTGCCACTCTCGAACCGCAAAACCTTTGACCTTGCGAGTCCGCAGTGCCTCTGCGGTGAACATATCAAACCAGCTCGGGTCTCGGTCCAGCGGGAAATGGCAATACCCCGGCCCGGGTTCTGGAATGCGGGCCCGCTGCGCGACGACAACCTTGGCCTCATCCACTCCGACTGGGAACAACTGTACAGGACGTTCGCCACGCTGCCTGATCTTGGTTGGGGCTGTGACGATCGGACGACCCCAGCCGCCAACACCCTTGATCGCCCAGACCTTGCGGCTTAGGCGCTTTCGCGCGTAGTCATAGGCCGCTTGCGTGTAACCCGCCTGCCCCCCGGTATCGAGGCACGCCGCACTGACCCGCAATTCTGCACCACTTTCATGCGCAATCGGTTCGGCCAGCAACTCGTCTAATTCGGCCCAGACCTCTGGCCGCAGCGGATCACCCCAAAGGACGTGATAACCCAGCGACCACGATTCCTCGCCCAGCCCCCAACCAACCCGTTCGACCTCAAGCCGATCAGTCTGCATATCGACACCGGCAGTGACAACAGCAACACCCATCGGGGCCTTGTCTTTGGGAAATTCCTCAGCCCGGGCCATAAGTGTCGCCGCCTCAAGTCGGTCGCCTTCCTCTTCCCATGTCTCAGCCAGCGACACGTTAACGAATGTTTGCAGATCGCCGGCCGCTTTCTTGTCGAGGAATGATTGAACGATATCCTGCAGCCGACGAAAACAGCTATAGAGCTCGGACAGATGATAAGACGCATGCCCCCGGAAAGGCTTACTGGCGATCCATCCCCCGCCCTGCCGCTCGGCATTGCGAATAGCTGCACACCGTTCGCCGTCATTCCAAACGGTCCCACAATCGTCGGCCTCGCAGACATAGCCCGCCGTCTCAGGCAGGTGCATGCCGTTCTCGTCTTTGCTCCAAGTGACCTGTGACCATTTTAGTTTCTGGACATGACCACAGTGCGGGCAGACCACGTTGAAATAACGTTGATCCCCTTCATCGAATGCACTCTCGATCCAGCTCGCGCCCTTGATCGTCGGGGTGCTGATTTCCAACAATAGTCGCTGATCGCCGAACGTTGCGGCCCGCTGCCAGAGCAACCCAACGGGGTGACCTTCGTGGGTCCGATCGTATCCGTCCGTCTCATCGCAGACGATAAACGGGGCCGACCGCCCACGCATCGTCTTCGGCGATCCGGACCAGCTGAACATCAGGAAGCCACCGGGATAGGATTTCATGCGCTGGTTGTTGACACCCTCGCGCCCACGCGGCTTGGCAATCAAGTCCTGAAGGTCTTCGTTCGCATCGACCAAGGGATTGAACTTTGTTTCAAGCCACGTGGTCAGGTCACCTTGGCTCGGTTGCATCATGATTTGACTGACTGGGTTAAATCCTATCCGGTACGCCTGCGCGCAAAGCGCGGTCTGCGTCTTCCCGACCTGGGCGCCCCACATCAAAGTGATGCGGTTGCACCGTGGGTCGGCGGTCATGTCGATGACTTCGCGTTGATACGGCGCGTTGTCGAACCGCATTGGTCCAGGCACAGCGTTGCCGATCGGGATTTGTATATTTGCCTCGGCCCAATCGGACGGCTTTAATTCAGGCGGTGGCCTTAGAAACGATCGGGCCGACCTGGTTGCGCGAACGACCGCACGGGCATTTGAAAAATCGGCGCGCGCGTTCACGGGTCACCGTCTTCCTCTTCGTCGTCGCCCATTTCCAAATCGTCTTCATGGACAAGTTCACTATCGGCCAGAACCTCAAGTGCATGATCGATTTCTTCCAGCAGCACGGCCTTGAAATTGGTTTCGTCGGTCTCGCCAATGAGCCGCCGCGCAGCCCGACCGGGTACAACATTCCGCATCCCGGCGCGTACCTCGCCAAACGCCTTAGCCAAGGCCCGGGTGAACTGATCGACTGGCACCAGCTCGTCTTTCGCCCGGGCAAGATCCAGCTCGGCTTGCTCGGTCTGTGCAGCAAGCATCCGTTTCTTCAACTCTTCTGTTGAGGCATTCTCGGTGCCGCTCATCTGGGCCCGGATATCATCGTCTCGCCAAGAACGAACTTCGGCGCTGTTGAATTTCCAAGCCCGACCACGCCCGCCGCGCTGAACCACCGGACAACCGCGCCGAACCCAATCGTCCAAAGTCGGCATCGAGACCCCGAAAAAGTCTGCCATCTCGGTTCTGTTCAGAACCTGACCGCGCCCCTTGCTACCGCTCATCCGCACACCTGCACAGCAATATAATAATAAACCTCAATTCGCGCGCCCACGCACAAATAAATTTCTGCGCATCGGCCTACCCTCACGCCCCACCCCTCCGGGAAGGACCCGCGCGAACGCTTTGACCATGTGACTTGATCTGGGCAGTTCCCAGAACACGAAGCACAGAGCGGCAAGCGCCCACACCACGCCCCACGGTGCGCCCTGTTGAACAACCACCTGTTGCACAGTCTCTGCCCTTACGCCTGTCTCGCCTGCGCTCTGTTCGATCGTGCGCGCCTGTGGTCGAACGATCCGCTGATCTGATAGGTTCGTCTGCCCGACCGACTGCAAATTTGTCCGACCGGCCTGCACATTTGCCGCCACGTTGGGGCCACCACCCGTCAAAAGGCTGAGTGGGCTGTTGCAGCCCGTCAGCAGCAGAAGGAATATGACGGCCACCACCTTCGTCATCGCATTGCCAAGGGCTTTTTGGTCATGGTCCGTAGAACCGCGTTGCCCACAATGACAACCAGCGTCAGGAACGGACGAACAGCGTCAGCGTATTCGGCCGGCACGCCCACGGCGACGAACTGATCCAGCAACGGCAACACTTCGTTGGCGATTGTCACCAAGGCCATAAAGACATTGAACCACACGGTTTTGGACCGCCACCACGGCTTACCCATTGGTCATTTCCTTCAACTTTTCACGATATGCAGCGGCCCGTCGCGCGTGCTGGGTCGCGTTCAGCGCAAGGATCAGCGTGCAGACAGTCAGAACACCGATCACGGACCAAAGCGCCCATTCAGGCAGATCGACCAGCAGTGAGCCGCCACCGCCAACCGTCGTGCCACGGGCACCTGTCGCCTGCCGTGCGCGCGAAACCTGGGCTTTGTTGGCCTCTTCCATCACACGCTTGGGCGATTGGGTGGCCATGGCGACGGCCTCAGCCTCGGTGTCCGCCACACGCCGCGCCCAACCGCGGCCAAAACTTGACCATGTGCGAAGCTTGCGCAGGAAACCCATCCGCGCCGCGCTGGCCTTCTGAATGATGGCAACCGGGTCAGGCGCATCGATCGCCGCGCCCAACGTCTTTACCCCGACAGCCCCATCGGCTGCGACCCCAAGAGCCGACTGCAACCACTTGGCACCGCGCGTCGGACCTGAATTCACAGCCGGATCGAAAGCAATCAGGTCGAGGCCTTGGGGCAACTCATCCCCTTTGACCGCGTTCCAATATCGATGTCGATAAATGCGGCCCGCCTCTTTCTTCGTTAGGGCTTTCACATCAGACTTGCTGACCGGTTTGCCCCGGAAGGCTGCAAGCGTCTTGTGTGTTATCCCGTGATTGGTTGCACCGCCAGGGTCTTTCGGATGATCGACGTAACCGCCTTCCCATTTCAGCACGTGCGCAAGGCACGCGTCATAGTTCTTTCTGCTCATGAAACCCCACCTTTTCTGGTGGGTTGGTCCGCCCGACCGTTTACCAACGCGTCCACTTCACGCCGCCTTAGACGAACCATCGCGGCCTTGTGCCAGACGTTGACGATAAACCCGGCACACGCCAGGACAAATCCCCCCAGAGCGAGCCATTGCGTCAGGGTAAGCCCGCCGATCAAAGCTGTAGCGGCCCCGCTCAGGGTCGAGATATTGGCAACGCCATGTATCTTGTCGTCGGTCATGTGGTGAAGGCCTTTCCTGCGCACCGGTTGGGTCATGGCCCAAGGGTTGCGCGAAAGGCGGGCCGTATGCCTCTGGCGGTTTTACCCGTCCAGCCGTTCGGCCCAATATTCGGCCTCGGTCAAAAGGCTTTTCGCGGTCTTTTGATCAACGGCCAATTCGCGCGCGATATCAGGGATGGACGCGCCCTTGCTGGCCATCGAGGCTGCGTGATCCGAGTGATAGGCGCGACGCAGCGCAAAACAGCTTGGCAACTCCATGATGCAGTTGGCATGGCTGCGGCTCAGAAGGTCAGCAGCTTCGCGACCGATCATCGAGACTATCCTGTGATCATCTGGAATGTCGCTGGGCACATATAGCTGACGACGCCACCGACGGCTGCCCGTTGCGCGCGTACCTTCTACCAACCGAACCGCATTGCCGCGCCCGATCACGTCGGCAATCTCGGCCACCGTTTCAGGCAGCGGAACACCACGCCCTCGGCCTTCGGCAAAATCAGCCAGCGGAAAGCTGGCAACCATTGGTAAACTTAGTTGTGCAGGTGCGCTCATCACATACCCCCGCGTTCACTGCTCATTTCCTTCAACGAATGGCCCGCATTATCCCCTGCGGAGCTTTTCCGTTCCTCTGGCGGTTTGCCCGCCATCGTTTCCCCTTGGGGCGTAGTCGCCCGGTCGTTCCAGATCCTTGCGGCAGGGTGCTATCCACTCGAAAGCTGTTGAACGGTCAAATCCTTGGGCCGCTTGCGAGCCAAAGTCCCAAACCAACCAACAATAGCTGGTCGCTGTGCTGGGTTTGCGCATGACCCACTTGTTTTTCTTTTTGTCCCAAACGGGAACAGGAATGTTTGGGTCTGGCGGAGCGCCCTTGTGCATGACAACGCGTTCAGAAAACTGCAGCACATGGGTCGGTGGGTCCGATCGAAATATCGCTCCATATCGCCCAGCGCCCTCAAGAAAGGATGTTCGAACCAAGGCACACACACCATGCGAAGAAGTTGCCGCCGCGCGTGCCAAGAACTGCTGTGCAAGCCGAAATGGCGGGTTCATTATTGTGAAATTTCTAGGGTCCGGATCATCGCCAAAAAGGTAGTCATCGACTAAAAAGCCCTCGCCATAGTCATGAACGTCTGATGCTGTGACCCACTCAAAATATTCCTTTAACGGTTGCACCATGTACCCTCGGTTTGCGCAGGGCTCACGAACTGTAAACAGGGCAAGATTGTAGCGCTTAGACAACCACTCACACAGGGCGCGCGTGGCCCAAGGTGGCGTAGCGAAATCATCCAGAGCGTCCCTGGCTTCTTGCCGTTGCTGCATCACGGCTGACGATGTGTTTTGCCCCTTCATGTCACCAACACCTCTATGCCCTGCGCGGCTAAGATTGCCTTTTTCAGATTGAACACGTCGGTGGCATGCCCCTTGCGGTCTTCGATGACCTGCACGCCCAGCGCGTGATCGACGTACACGAAATCAGCGGTCCAAGTGCGTTGCCGCTTTCCGGTGTCGGTCATGATCGGGCCATCGCGCCCCTCAAGGCCGATTTTGACCTGTCGTCGCAGACCCGAGATTTTCCCGGCCCGCTGTAGCAGCTCCAATTCACACCACCGGTCAGCTTCGGCCTTGCTGTCGAAAGTGATGCCGTCAATCGTCGTGCGCTGGGCGTTGCGCACCCGGCGTTTGTCCTCTTTCGGGGTATCTGCACCTTGCAAGGCGCGAAGCTGTTGGGCGGTCATACGTTCCATCAGGTCATGCCCAACGCTTCTTTGTACATTTCGATGACCGCTTCTTGTTCAGCAACGTCGTCTTTGTCCCGCTTGCGCAGGGCGATGATGCTGCGCAGCGCTTTCACGTCGTAGCCACGTGATTTACTCTCGGCCAACACCTCTTTGATTTGCTCGGTAATATCCTTTTTCTCGGCCTCTAAGCGCTCGATCCGTTCTACGAACCGGCGCAGTTCTGCTGCGGTCACGCGATAGGCGGCGTCTGTCACGGCCTTATCGGCTTCGGTCTCTTTCATCGGGGTTTTGCCCTTGAAGTCGATTGGCCCGGTTCTCACGTGAGCGAAATCGCTGAACTGGAAATGACCTGGGTCCGCCTTCTGGATCGGACCAACGATTTCCTTGATCAACGCGGTTCGGTCTTTCGCCTTGCGGATTTCATCCCACTTTAGGACCAGCGCGGCCCAATAGGCGTTGACCCCCGCCATCCGGTGCAACTCGGGGATCAGTTCCGGAACCATTTCGAGTAACCGTTCGCAGCGCCCAAAATCGTCACCGTCAAGCGGATAGTCACCGTTCTGCTTACCATGGCCTGCCAAATGTGCGGCGATGGACTTGGCAGAAGCGCCTTGGGCGCCCGAGTTAACCCATGCACTTACATCCAGCATCACGCGGCCTCCATGATGGTAAACAGACCGTACTTGGCTGATGTCTTGTTGAACTTCTCGGCGATGGCTCGGTTCACGTCGATGCCCAGCGCGTCGGCGATGCTAAGAATGCAGCCCATGGACCGCTTGAAGGAATCCCGCAGGTCCGACTGGGCAAACAATGCGGCTTCGCTGTTTTCGGGTACGTGGGTCAGCAACAAGGCGGCTTCCGATATTGATCCCACCGCCACATCAAGCGTCAGAGCCATGCGGATCGGGTTTGTCTCGCAGCCTGCCTTTTCAAACTTACCAACGGGCATTTCGACGCCTGTGTCGATCGACAGAAGATCCATTGAGATAACCGCGTCGCCGATTTCATCGGCTACATCAGCAATGGCCGCGACCGATCCGTTGACCCCGCGCTGGGCACGTATCAGCTTTTTGACCGCGCCTGCGACCTCGCCCACCTCATTAGCGAGCTCAAGCGCGCGAAACTCGGTATCCAGTGTTTCGTTACCCGACCATTCTGTCTGGCGCTGGATATTCGCCGCGCGCAGAGATTCGAAATCTATTTTCATGAACGAACCTCCTGTTGAGATTTGAGTTGTTTGCCGGCGAATTTCAGGGCGTTGGCGATGTCGCGCGCCACGGGGTTGGTTGCGGCCAAACCAACCTGGACCTGATAGGCCCCCCAGATTTCATCGAGACTGTGCAGACGCATCTTGCGCGGCACCGTGTTGACCGGCCCCTTGCCTGGCGCGATGACGACACAATCACCGGCAGCAAGATCGACCGTCACGGTGACTTGGCCAAAGCGGTGTCCGTGGGTGGCTGGATCAGCGTGCGGCGACATCACAGCAGCTTCCCCACATCTCAAAAGAACGCACCCACAGCGTCGCCGTACTGCCTTTGCATTACGGAAAGCGCTTCGTCGCGATATGCGGCGCGGTGGGTTTCAACGGAACCGCGCTGGTAGCGTTTCAGTGTTTCCGCGCTGATTTCGCCACCGTTGACTAAACGCTGGGCGGTTCCATCCCAAATCACCTTTTCCGAAACGCGGTCACCGCGTTCCATGGCCTTTGCGATGGACTTGGCGCGCTCATCGCCCAATGAAAACGGCTGCGGTGCAGAGCCTCTGCCTGCTGTGGAGGCAGGCAAAGCCTCAACGAATTCCGCCTGAACCGGCCAAGCATAAGTTTTGTGATTGTCGCGGACCCGCTGGAACGTTTCGGCAACCTTTTCTTGGAATTCAGCGCTGGACGAAATCGGCAGCTTCGCGGCAAAGGCGATGGCGATCCCGTCGACGTGACCTTTCAAGGCAGCATCGTCGAGGCCGCGCGGTGCTGAGTAACCAGCCATGAATTCCAAAACGCGTTCAGTTGCGATCTTCTTACGCTCTTCGAAAGTCATACGTCGTACCCCTCTGCCCGGTACATCGCCCGAACTCTGTCTGCTGCATCAAATTGAGAATTTAAAACCCGTCGCTCCCGCCCCCCCTTGGGGGGTTGGGGGGTCTTACTATTGGTATTTTTATTTAAGTTGGTTTTCTTAAGGGGCCGGGTTTCACCGCCGTCGGTTAAAACCGGCCGCCGGTTTTTCAGGCCCCCGGTGACCGGGGAACGGGTTTTCAGGCCCTCGGCATCAACATCTTGTGTTTCTTCCGTTTTCACGGGTTCGTCGTAGATTTGCCATTCCCGGCCAGTGAAGCGACCATCATCTGCCTGCACATTGACAATACGCAGGTAGCCAGCGGCTTCGAGTTCCTTTACGATGCGCTGATACTTGTCGCGCCCGATTCCCGCTGTTTCCATTAGGTTTTTCCGGCGGAACACCCAGCCCTCAGACATAGACATGATGAGGGCTAAGAACCCCCGTGCTTCCAGAGAAAGACGCTCGTCACGAAGGGCCGCATTAGGGACGGTCGCGTATTGCGACCGTCTAGATATTGTGTTTCTATCGCTCATGCTGCCACCCCCAAAGCGTTGCGCGCGCAACGCTTCACGGACCGTGTATCGATGTCGGACCACTCGGATACACAGTCGAAGGCCGCCAGCAGCTTGATAGCGGCGTCGTTCTCGCCTTCAGGCGCGCGGTTTTTGATTTCGGTTTCGATCTGTACGGCACAGCGCCAGGCAAATTCAGCGGCGCTGTCGAGCGGCGCAGTGTCCGCGATCTCGCGCAGCCCGCGCATCAGCACGTACAGATTGGTCATATCCATCGCCGCCAAGGCGTGGTGATCAATAGGCAAAAGGGAATTGTTCGCGGTCATGCGCGGCCTCCGTAAGTTCGAATGAACCCAGGGCCCGCTTGCAATCGGGTGCCTGGGCAACAACGGGTTTGCAAGACCGGCCTTACGGAACCGGCAGCCGCGAACGGCTCCCATTGCGCCCAGACATAGGAAAGCCGCAACCAATTGGTGCGGCGATCAGAGCGCCGTAAGACAGTCGGGCTTGCATTCCCGGTGACGGTTTTTTGCCGCCACGGGGGAAACCTATGCCTGTCTCGGTGTGAAATCAAGATACGTCTGGCGTTGCTCATGTGCCCTGCCTCGTTTTCTGCTCTTGGAAATGGTTGGCGGCGACAGATACAGGGTCGTTGCCCCGCTCTGCCTCTGGCACCCGCCTGTGCCCCGGTAGTCGCGCTTGTCAGGATGAAATCCCTCGCTCTCGGGTGCCGGGCCTGACGTGCAGCGCGACCTTGTTTAAGGCCCTTTCGGGTCCGCTGTCCCGTGATGTTCAGCGGAAGTTCTCCCCGGCGAAACTGGCTGCAATAAAAGTGTGTATTTTTATATTCATCACGATTAAACGTGTGCATATTTAATTCATGACGAACGAACGAGGATGACGACATGAAGAAGAAAGTCATCATGCCCAGCGCAGAAGAAGACGCGGCAATCACTGACGCAGCCAAGGCCGACCCGGACAACCCACCGCTTGACGACAGCTTCGCCAAGACAGCGCGACGCGGTCGCCCAGCGCTGGCCGATAGGGACAAGAAACAGCGGGTGAATGTGATGCTGGATCCGGACGTGTACGCCGCACTACAGGCGTTCAAAGACAAGGGCGGAAAAATCAGTCCGCGCGTGAACAAACTGTTGCGCCGGGATTTGGGCCTGTAGGCCAAGTTCGACGATGAAACCAACCCACTAGGACGATGGTTGTCGCCAGTCAGGCCGCGTGGCGCGCTAGGGCGAATATTAGACGCCCTTCTCATTCTTCGCCCGTCCCGGTTCGCGCAGTCTGCTGTGCCTGGGCGATAGGCTCGACCGACAGATCAAGAACTAAGCCAACGGTCACGAAAACGATCAAAGACAATTGCAGCCAACGGGACACCTTGGCCGAACACTCAAGGATCTTGTAGCGATCCGGGGCGCTCATGCGGCCTGCCTCTCAAATTGGTGATAGTTCCTGTGTTGCGAATCTCGCTTTGCCGACGCAACCTGCGCGAGATAATCGTTATAAAACAGGCATATCAGATGAAAGTTTTCATACGAAAAACCATAGTCGCGACGATCGTCGCGCTTCCAACCAGCGCGTTCTCTTTTGACGCAAATACCGTCAAGTCGTCCTGCGAGGCTCAATGGCCCGGCGACTTTTTTATGCAGAAAGGATGTATAGACCTTCAGCGCGAAAGCTGGAACGGACTGCCCGGTTCGGTCAATGGTCTGCCTGACAATGTTGGCAGTGGCATTCTGCAAAAATGTAAGACCGAATGGCCCGGCGATTTTTTCATGCAGAAAGGCTGTGCTGACCTGCAAGTCCAATCCTGGCGCGAACTGAACGGCTGAGGCAAAAATATGAGTGCAACAATGACCACCTGCCCCAGCTGCAACAGCAACGTTTCTGCCAAGGCATTTGACTGTCCGACCTGTGGACATCCCCTTAGAAAACCCAAGCGTGGCTTCTTCGGTAAAGTCTTCAAATGGCTGCTGATCATCTTCAACATCTTGATGATCGTGTGGCTGGTTTCCTACTTCAACCAGATCGGCGAGGCCATTAACTCGACCACTAACGAAGCCTATCAGGCAGGCGCGGCCATCGGCGGCACCCTTGGAACCGGCTTTATTCTGGTGATCTGGGTGATCGGCGACATTATTCTGGGCCTGGCAACCTTGCTGACCAGACCGCGCAAGTGAAGCTATTGAGGGGGGTGCAGCGTTCATTTGCTGCCCCCCTTGTCGGACATCATTAGACCCCACAGCACGAAGAAGCCGATCAGGTAACAGGTAATGTCCCACAGGCTGTCTAGGATCACGATGGCCTGAAAACCGCTGTTGGGAATGTCGCCCGCAACTTCTTTCACAAGAATTCCTGCGATGCCGATCCACAGCCACATATGCGACAGGCCGCGAAAAAGCACGATAGAGCTTACCGCGATACCGATGCCGAAATGCGCCAGGCTAACCGTTGCCCACCATGTCACCATGCCCGAAACGGCCTCGGCCCCGGCGCATGACAAGTCACTGTGCAACAATGCGCTGAATTCCTGCCCCAAACCTGTCATCGCTGCCCGATCTGTCCAAGAATATCGTTGCGGGTCCGATCGGAAGTCAGGATTTCCATGGTTTTCCACACACCCAGAATTGCGCAGACGGTATAAACATCCTCGATGACCGGGCTGCTTGCCTCTGACAGCCAATTTTGGATTTGCCGCTCGGATCGCCCCAGCACTGGCGCAGCCAATCGGGCAACCTCATTGTCAGATGCTCCGGGGAATGCCGTGCGCAACGCGTGGGCAAAACGTCCACGCGCCAAATCACGTGCTTCAACCCTGTTCACTACGAAAGACTTTTCGCGCCCATTCAGCAGAAACTTGACGCCAGATGAAATCACGCGAGGAAACTTGGAAAATGACATTAGGCAGCCCTTTCCGTAGGACGGTCGAACGAAAACAGGGACTGCGAAGGAGTGGGCAAACCGCTCTTCCGGCACAGGTCACAAACGATCGTGTACTTTTTTGCGGGAATAATGTTCGCCCGTCTCATATTCGAAACTGCAGACGACTTTACGCGCAGCGCCTTGGCAAAGGCGCGGATGCCAACGGCATCGGTAATTTCTGTCACACTCAACATGGTGACAGGTATATACTCATTTTTTATGAGGTCCAGAATTCATTTTATTGAAAGTTCATTTTTTTTGACCTACAGTGCAATTTGCCCTCAATTCCAAGAGGGACAACAAATGGATTTTACAGGGAAGATCGCCATGACACGCCTTGGGGACGCATCAAAGGAAGCGTGCGCATACCGACTAGCGGCTGCAAGAATTGCAACCGGCCTGTCTAAAACAGAATTTTGCAAGGGTGCGAATGTTAGCCTGACATCATACCTGAACTCGGAAGCCGGGCTGAGTTATCCGGCACGTAAAGTCATGCTGTATTTATACAGAGAACACAGGATCGACTTTAATTTTATCATTCATGGAGACTTTCAACAGCTTCCCTCTGATGTTCAGGAAAAACTGTTTTCCGCACTGCAAGACGTAGCGAGCCGATAGGGTCGAAAACCCAATTTAGGTTCAACCCAATATGCCGACGCGCCCAAGACGCCAACTTAAATAGCGCTATTTGCACGGCTCTATCCTTCCGTATTTCTACAAGCTTATCGCCTTGAGTCCCGGTCTGCTTTGCCGGGATTTCAACGCGTTTCTACCTTTGCGTGATTCGTCTCAAAAAGGAAACTCATATTTTTTGAGTTTTCATCATTGTGATTTCATTTTTTATGAGCTATATCCGGAAGCAGAAAACGGAGGCTCGCCATGAATTCGCACCAACAATTCCAAACGCTCGCTAAGACACTTTCCGATCCCAAGAAGGCAAATCACACTGCTTTGGCTGTCGCTGCCTGGTGCAAACTCAAGTCGCTGCGTGGCCAGCCCGTCAGTGACCAGCGCCTTGAACGTTTGGGTGTGCACGTAGACCGGATCGACCGCGCCACGATCGAACAGGCCGCGAATGAAAAGCGTGTGCGCGACAAGATCCGCGCGTGTGCCGCCCAGCGCGGCTATGACGGCCCCACCCCTTTGATCTGCCCCGACGCGATCGCCTGATTTACCTCGTCGCATTCCTCCCTGTGGTGTGCGGCCAACTGGCCGGGGCTCTCCTCCCAAATCTGCCCCGGCCCCTTTCTTTGTAAGGAAGCTACTATGTTTGATGATGCCGAATACTATCGCGCCGATTGGATGTCTGATGATCAATGGGAATGCGCCCAGATGTTCGCTTCTGTTGTGGGCGGATTTCACCATGTTTTGGGCACATTCAAACCGTGCGGTCGAGGCATCAAAATTCACGACCGTTCGAGCGGCTGGGCAACGTGGGACTTTAATCGCCTTACACGCTTGGTCATCTTAGCGCATGATCAAATGATCCGGGTTGAACTGCTCCCCAGCGGTCCGCGCATGGTTGGGTTTAGCCTCTGGAAACGCCACTCTCGCGAAGGTGGGGTTGGGGAACGGCACCCAACAATTGAACAGGCGATTGAAATGGCACGCCCCGCCGCTTTGGAAGGGGCCCACACATGCACGTAATGCTTGATCTTGAGACCATGGGAACCGGTCCAAATGCCCCAATCGTCGCAATCGGCGCCTGTCGTTTCGATAAACATGGGGTGGATGTTGGCGGGACATTCTACAGAACTATTGGTCTAAAATCCGCACAGGACAGCGGTGCATCGATTGATGCAGACACCGTGATTTGGTGGCTCAATCAATCCGACGCTGCCAGACAGCAGATCACCACAGCCACGGGCAACCTTGCAGAAGCACTAGAAGACTTTCGTTTCTGGTTTGAATGCGGTCATGTCGATGGTGTTTGGGGCAATGGGGCAAGTTTCGACAACGCCATCCTAACCCAAAGCTATCTGCGAATTGGTCAAGAGGCACCTTGGCCGTTTTGGCTGGATCGGTGTTATCGCACAGTAAAAGCCTTTTCCGCCGTGAAAATGGAACGGCAAGGCACCCACCACAACGCCCTTGATGACGCGATTTCTCAGGCCAAGCACCTGGTCGCAATCTGGGCGCAAGAAGGGGTGGCAGCATGATCGAGCGTCTGGATATCAAGCGGATCCTCGTTGCTGTTGAGCAACTGGAACAAACCGTACCAGCGCGCAAGCTGACCGTGCTGCGATACCTGGTCATGCACAGCGGCGGGCGCTGGGATTTGCCCAGCGCAAACGGTGACTACAACCCGCTGATCAAATCGGTGGAACTGTTCGGCGTCTACGCAATGGCTGAAAACGTCGACGAGCTGCCCAAGAACTGGCTCATCGCGGCGTACAACATCCTGCAGGCCGATGAGATTGAGCGCGCCAACACCCAGCCCCCGGGGCCACCCCAATTAGGCGCAGAGGTCCGGTTCAAACGCTCAGCCACCCATCACCCCGAAACCGGCATCGTGCGCGGCCGGCAGTTCAGCACCGGCATTATCGAGGTCGAAGACCAGAACGCCGAACAAGTGCGTCTGAACCGCGATCAATACGAGGCCATAAGCCATGCAATCCCCTGATGCCACTGACGATACCCAGCCCCTGCCCGCTCAAACCCACCCAGAGCGCGATAAGGGCAACGGCGACCGCCCAGCGCATGAGATTGAAGACGACGGGTTTGTGACCGTCTACCCACCTTTGAAGAGTTCGAAATGACCGACCACCCCATCCTATTCTCTGGCCCCATGGTGCGGGCCTTGCTCGACGGGCGCAAAACGCAGACCCGGCGGATTTTGAAGCAGCAGCCCGACTTTGATCCTAACAGACCCGGGCGGTGGCGGGGCGATTATACCTGCTTGGTCACAAAGCACGGGCCGACGATCTACGCAGATACAGAGCGTGAATTGGCCTCCCGCATCCTTGCGGAGCGCAGGTTGATCAAAATCCGGCGCGGTGATCGCCTCTGGGTGCGTGAAGCCCATCGCCTGACAGACGACGGCGAGACCGAATGCGTCGTCTATGAGGTCGATGAGAAAGATATCCAAAACCACGAATGGGGCATTCGCAAGATTCAGGAACAGTGCAACCTTTCGGATGAGTGGGCGAAGCCGCACCTTAAAAAACGGCCCTCTATCCACATGCCCCGCTGGGCCTCGCGCATGACGTTGGTCGTGACTGACGTTCGTGTGCAGCGATTGCGGGACTTGTCCAAGCCTGATGCGATTGCGGAGGGGATTTACAAAGATCACGCTATGCGCGGCACCAATTACGCCCACATGGAGTGCGATTACACCTACGAGGGTGCGGGGATGCACGGCTCACCTGTCAGCGCATTTGCCCACTTGTGGAACAGCCTCAACGCCAAACGTAGCTTTGGCTGGGACGCTAACCCATGGGTCGCAGCCTACTCTTTCGAAGTCCTCAAGCAGAACATCGACCGCATGGGAGAAGCCGCATGACCGACCTTCCTATGATCGTAGACAGCTTTGCGGGCGGCGGCGGTGCCAGTACAGGCATTGAAATGGCCTTGGGCCGCAGCCCTGACGTTGCAATCAACCATTCCACATCTGCGCTGGCGCTGCACGAGGCAAACCACCCTGACACGCTGCACTTGGATAGCAACATCTGGGATGTGGACCCGCTGGAAATAGCCAAGGGCCGCAAGGTCGGGCTGCTTTGGGCCTCGCCTGACTGCAAACACTTCTCTCGGGCCTCTGGTAAGGCGCTCAAGGACCGCAATATCCGGGATCTGGCGTGGGTGATCGTGGATTGGGCCGAGAAGGTGAAACCTGACGTGATCCTGATGGAGAACGTTGAAGAGTTCCAGACATGGGGGCCAGTGGGTGAAGATGGCCGACCTGTGAAAGAGTTCGCGGGTATGACCTTTGAATTGTGGGTCAAGCGGCTGAAAAAGGCGGGCTACAAGCTGAAATGGACCGCGCTGCGCGGCTGTGACTACGGCGCGCCGACGATCCGCAAGCGGTTCTTCATGGTCGCGCGCCGCGACGGGCGTCCGATCGTGATCCCCAAGCCGACACACGGCGATCCGAAATCAGCCGCGGTTAAAAAGGGCAAGCTGCTGCCATGGCGCACGGCTGCGGAGTGCATTGACTGGTCAATCCCCTGCCCTTCGATCTTCCTGACCAAAGAAGAGGCCGTGCAGCACGGCAAGGATAACCAGTGCAACGCGCCCAAACGCCCTTTGACCGGAAACACGCTGGCCCGGATCGCGCGCGGCATGGGCCGCTATGTGCTGAACGCCAACCGCCCCTTTGTCGTCAACCTGACGCACGGTGGCCGGGTCGAAGATGTAGCCGATCCGCTCAAGACCATCACCGGGGCCAACCGTGGTGAAAAGGCGGTGATTGCGCCTTCAATCACGCGGTTCAACAGCGGTGCAACCGGTGTCGCCATGCATGAACCCATGCCCACTGTGACCGCGAATAGCTGGGTGAAGAAGCCAGGTGGCGCGGCTCCGCTTGGTTTGATCGCGCCGCACCTTATGACCATGCGGAACGCGCAGAAGCCCTATAACGGCGCTGATGAGCCCACACACACGATCACTGCAGGCGGTGCCCGTCTGTGCGAGGTCGCGCCCTACCTGATGAGCCTCAAGGGTTCTGCGCGTCGGGATAGCGCCGCTGGTGTACCACATCCAACCGTGCTGGCCGGTGGCCTGCATTCAGCGGTGATTACCCCGGCCCTCCTGAGCGTGGCCCATGGTGACAGTGGTGGGCGCCGGGAATACCCGCTGACAGAACCGCACGGCACGGTCACGTCTGGCGGTATCTCTCATGCGCTGTTCTCGCCTATCCTCACTTATGCGCAACAGGGCGGCAGCAATCGCAGTTGTGAAGTGCCGGCGCACACCATCACGGCCAGCAAGAAGGATCAGAACGCGATTATCTCGCCCCTGCTGGTGCAAACCGGGTACGGGGAACGTGAGGGGCAAGCGCCGCGTTCACTCGATCCGTTCGCGCCTCTCGGCACGGTTGTCGCTGGTGGTGTCAAGCACGCGCCCGCAGCTGCGTTTCTGGCTCAGCACAACAAAGCCAAGAACGGGTTCAACCCGGGCAGGCCCGTAGATGCGCCAATCTCGACACTGACCATGACCGGATCACACCAAACCGTGGTTGCCCCGTGGTTCGCCAAATACTACGGCACAGCCGACAACTGCGCGCGGGTGGATGAGCCCTGTCACACGGTCACAGTGAAAGACCGTTTCGGGCACATGCAGGCAGAGTTGGCCGCGCCCGAGTTCGGCCCAGAGCATGAGGATCGCGCCCGCGCTGTCGCGGATCTGCTGCGCGACCATGGCGAATGGGACGGCGGCGAGTTCGTCACGCTGGAAATCGACGGTCAGACCTTCGTGGTTGTCGATATTGGTATGCGGATGCTGACGCCGCGCGAATTGTTCAACGCGCAGGGTTTCCCCTCCGACTACGTGATTGAAGGCGTCTGGCAGGAACAGGACGGCGAGTGGCTGTTCAACAGCTTTCCCAAATACGTGCAGGTCTCGTGCTGCGGCAATTCCGTCTGCCCTGACGTAGCGACCGCACTGGTCGAGGCGAACTGTGATCACCTGAGCGTCAAACCCGCTCAACAAGCTGCAACATCACAGAACAGGGGGATTTCCTGATGCTCGATGATCAAGACTGGCGGGGCGAACACCTGATACGCTGTATGCCGCGTGAATCCGACGATGACAGTGGCATTCCCGGGAATGAACTCGACCTACGCCGCAAGAAGGTGGCGAAGCTGATCAACATGAACCTCACCGCAACCCAAATTGCCCAGCGCATCGGGTGTTCGACCAACGTCGTTTACAAGGACGCAACAAAACTGGGCATGAGATTGACCGGCGCGAAGGCACCTAGTCCGAAACCTAAAGCAGCATAGGAACACCGCATGAGCCAGTTGATACCAAAAGGCCGCGTGATCGAAGTCAGCCTAAAAGTCGCGGTGCCGAAAACAGTCACCTTTGAAGAGCTGGATGATTGGTTGAACCACAATCTCATTGGGTCTGGCGGCATCCACCAGAACAACCCCCTCTATCCCGTTGAACCGGAAGGTGAACTGGATTGGGATGATACCGGTTGTTACCGACACACCGAAGTATCTGGCGTTAGGTTCGAAGGGGATAGCACGTATTACCGCTGTCGGAACCGAGACATTCGCGACGACCGTGATGATGTGCAAGTCGGCCGATGGGAAGACGAAAACACCGTCAAGCGCCGCGCTGTACTCGAAGCGAGAACAGCCGAACTCAACGATATCGCAAATACGTCAACTTAAAGGACCAACCTAATGGGCCGACTGAATTGGGAACAATGGCACGCAGAAAACCCGGTGCCGGAAAAGAAATGGTCAAGATCACCCTGCCCACGATGCGGCGCTGCGACAGTCAAAGAGGCCAGCCAGAAGTGCCGACCAATGCAGCTGCCATGCGGAGAATATGAGTGCCCCCGCGATGACGAGGACGCGCCAACTTATTTCGGGTTGCTCCATGATCACTCGCCAGAGTTCAACGAATGGAGCGGCAAGTTTTGGGGAGCCATCGCCTACGACAAAGGCATGACAGATCAACTCGACTAAAAGGACCGGCAATGGACATGATGAGACCGCTGATGCGCTTCCACCCCGACCCTGACACCCCATGCCCGAGCGTCTACCCTTGGGAAGCGCACCGACCAGCGGACATGGACCCTTCATTTTCGAATGTGATCTGCCCCGGCGCTGACATGATCATCGCAAACAACGTACCGAACCGCGAAGCGATGCAAATCGCGGACGCGCACAACGGCATGTACACCGAACACGCGACCGACGGCACCAGCCTCATTCACGAAGTCTGACAATAAGGAACCTTTCTGATGCCTGTTGAGCTTTGGACATTTGATAAACTCGCCAATGTCAGCGGCTTTGCCAAGGCCACGTTGGTTTCTATTGCCACTGAACACGGACTGGTGATTCAATGCGGTCGGACCAAGAAAATTCGTGAAGACGAAATAGAGGATTTGTACGAAAAATGCCGCGTAGGGAAAAAGGCGCTCGCCTCATCGAGCGGAAACGAAAAGACCGCGCCCCGGTCTGGGTCATTAAAGACGTCGGCGGTTTCGAACGCTCGACCGGGACGGGCAGCCGCGAAGAAGCTGAGACAGCGCTCGCGGAATACATCGCAGGAAAGTTCCGCCCAAGTGGTCCAACTAAAGCAGACGAATTCCGCATAAGTCATGTCCTGGCAATCTATGCCGACGAACACGCGGTCGATGTGGCTGATCCCGACCGGATATCTTATTCCATCGATGCGTTAGAGGATTTCTGGGGCGACCTGGTTGTCTCGGATATCAAGGGCGAAACCTGCCGCCTCTACGCGAAGAACCGCAAAATCATCCTGAAACGCGATCCCGAGACGAACAAGCCGCTGGAATTCGGCGGGCCCGCTTCTGTCGCCACCGTTCGCCGTGATCTTGGCACGCTGCGCGCCGCCCTGCGGTATTGCGCTGCCGAAGGCTATTTGATCGAGGTTCCCACGGTAAAGCTGCCAGATAAGCCAGAAACCGAAGAACGTTGGCTGACGCGACAACAGGTAGCCATTTTGCTTTGGGCCGCCCGCAGACTGAATGTCGACGGCAAACAACAATTGATCCGGTTCATTCTGACTGCCGTTTATACCGGCACCAGGCGCACCGCTGCGCTTGCTCTGGGCATCGACATGCCGCGAACCGATTCCGGCTGGGTCGACACCACACGCGGTCTGATCTACCGCAAAGGCACACAAGAGCGCGCGACAGCGAAACGCCGGCGGCCAGCGCGTTGCCCCGATCGGCTGTTGATGTTCGTTCGCCTCTGGAAAAAGAACGGCGCGAAATTCGTCTGCGAAGACTACAAGGGTAACCGCGTTGCCAACCTACGCAAAGGCTGGGACCGTATGGCCGAGCTTGCCCTTGAAATGGCAGAGGCGCAAGGCATCGACATGCCCCCTCGTAAACACCTGACACCGCACATCTTGAAACACACCGCCATCACATGGGCGATGCAGAACGGTGCAACGATGGAAGACGCGGCCAGCTTCTTTTCGACGTCCACAGACACCATTGAACGCGTGTACTGGCACCACTCGCCATTCTGTCAGGAATCAGCAGTCGAAGCGCTAAACAACCCTGTCAAGGTCCTGAAACGTGGGCCATTTCGTGGGCGGGGCTGATCTGATGAAGGTCAAAAATGCCTTTAAGTCGTTGGATTTATTGGCGCACCTGAGAGGATTCGAACCTCTGGCCTCTGCCTTCGGAGGGCAGCGCTCTATCCAGCTGAGCTACAGGTGCCTGTGCCGTTAGCTAACCTTGTTCCGATCCGGGTGCAACTGCAAATCAGCCCGGATCGGTCAAGTTTCACGCAAAGAGATCATGCGCCAATTCAAGCGCGTCGATCAGGGTATCGACCTCATCCTTGGTGTTATAGAGGCCAAAACTCGCCCGGCAGGTTGCAGTCACGCCGTAGAAATCCATCAGCGGACCAGCGCAATGATGGCCCGCCCGTACGGCAACACCTTTCTTGTCGAGAATAGTGGAGACGTCATGCGCATGACCTGCCCCGTCCAGCGAAAAGCTGAAGATCGCGGCCTTGTCGGGACGAGTGCCCTGCATCTGCAACCAGTTCAGACCAGTGAGCTTTTGCATAGCATAGTCGCGTAGGCCCGCCTCATGCGCGGCGATGTTCGTCATACCCAGATCCATCATATATTCCAGCGCAACACCCAGACCTATCGTCTGCACGATGCCAGGTGTACCAGCCTCGAATTTCATGGGCGGATCATTGTAGATCACCTGATCCTTGCTAACCTCTTTGATCATGTCCCCGCCACCTATGAAGGGGCGCATCTCAGCCATGCGCTCGGACTTGATATAAATCGCACCCGAACCAGACGGCCCATAAAGCTTGTGGCCGGTGATCGCATAAAAGTCGCAGCCAATATCCTTAACGTTGACAGGCAAGTGCACGGCACCTTGGCTACCATCGACCAGTACTGGCACACCCTTGGCATGCGCGCCTTCGGT
Organism: Ruegeria sp. YTSA135; assembly: GCF_059610165.1. Taxonomy (NCBI): domain Bacteria; kingdom Pseudomonadati; phylum Pseudomonadota; class Alphaproteobacteria; order Rhodobacterales; family Roseobacteraceae; genus Ruegeria; species Ruegeria sp. YTSA135. The sequence goes on from NZ_JBXWNC010000004.1 coordinate 297,985, forward strand.
GATTGCCTTGACGTCAACTACTGTTCCCAGAACATTCGAACAATGTGTTACAGCCACAAGCTTGGTTTTGGGGCCAATTGCATCAATCACAGCCTGCGGATCCAGCCCGCCTTCAGCATCCACATCGACCCATTTCAGGACAACGCCTTGTCGTTCACGCAGAAAATGCCAGGGCACAATATTGGCGTGATGCTCCATAACACTGAGAACAATCTCATCACCCGCTTGTAGACGCGGCATGGCCCAGCCGTAGGCAACCAGATTGATACCTTCGGTCGTGCCCGAGTTTATAACGATTTCATTCTCATTCACTGCCCCAAGAAACTTGGCGATCGTTCCGCGTACGGCCTCGTATTTCTCGGTCGCCAGATTGGACAGGTAATGCAGACCGCGATGCACATTCGAATACTCCTCGGAATATGCACGGGTCACAGCATCTATCACGACCTGCGGCTTCTGCGCCGAGGCACCGTTGTCCAGATAGGTCAACGGCTTTCCGTTCACTTCGCGCCATAGGATTGGAAAATCTGCGCGAATTTTTTCTACGTCATACATGGTATTTCTATCCCTATACCGGGCCGCTGGGTGTCAATGCCAGGACAAACGGCAATGCGATCAAGGCAGACAGCACAATGACCCCGAAAGACTTCCAGAGCGTTCCGAATTTATGCGCTTCATTAAGAAAATGGAGCGTAACGTAAAGGCTCACTATCGCGGTGGCAAACAGAAACAGTACCATCAGAAAAGGCATCGCAATGGCAAGCACCAGGGTGATGAACATTGCCGTAGTCTGAAGGTATTGCAGCCAGATTGTCAGCGTCATGATCTCAGTGAAAGAAGCGACTCCGCCAAGTAAGCGTCCGGCTAAAAGGAACGCGGCAATACTAAACAATATCAAAGCCCCGGAACGGACTAGGCCCATGAAAATCGGTTCAGGCGGCGGGGCTTCAAAACCATCCGGGACGGGCATAAGGTAGTCAAAGCCGAACTGCACCAGACCATTCAGCACAACAGCCAGAAAAAAGCCCAGCCACAAAACTTCGCGCCCCGGCTGAAAGGCCAGTAGATGACGCGCGGCCTCGGCCGGGTTTGTCAGGGTCATCACCGCCAGGTTGCCCAAGGTTATGGTATTCATTCCGCCCGCCTTTGCGCTTGTCGGAGGCCTGCCAGCCAGAACCAAATAAAGACTGCAAGCCATATGACTCCGACAAGTGTCAGTGCCGGACCAGGTCCCAGGAACCCGGCAACAAGGCCATTCAGCAGCACCAGTGGTGTGGATGACAGCAACGCCCAAAACAGTGCCAGCCTGGCACCATAGGCAGAACCGTGCCCACCAACCAAACGTGCCGCTGCATAAGATAAAAATGCAAGCACATATAGAACCAGAGGCAGGATGATTACGGAGCCCAATAAAGCTCCACCCATCAGCATATTTAACTCCACCCCTTCCAGATGTGCCCTGCGCGCAAGGGCGGGAAGCTGCGCGATAAAGGCTACCACGCAGAACCCCATGACGAAGACAAGTGCCCTGTCTTCCCGCTGCCCCAGATCCAGCAGCCGACGTACCACCCGCCCCGGCCCCCGATATGTGGCCACGATATCCGATGTCAGAGGCATCAGCTACGCCGCGCTAACCAGCCTTCCAGACGGGTCACGATCTCTTCCGCCAGCGCGCTGTCTTCGATCTCATCCACCGCTTCGGCCAGAAAAGCCAGAGTCAGCATGTTAGTCGCATCCTTGTACGGAACGCCCCGCGAGCGCAGGTAGAACAATGCTGTCTCGTCGATTGCGCCTGATGTCGAGCCGTGCGAACAGGCCACGTCATCTGCATAGATCTCAAGCTCTGGCTTGGCAAGGAACTGGCTGTCATCGTCCAGAAGCAGAGATTGACTGATCTGGTACCCATCCGTTTTCTGAGCGCCTTCTTTTACCAGGATCTTACCCTGAAACACGCCTGTCGCTCCGTTGCGCAAAACCTTCTTGAACACTTGGCGGCTTTCGCAGTTCACCGCGTCATGGGTGATAAACACCGTGTCATCATGGAGGAAATCTCCATCCCCAACACACGCGCCAGCCACATGGGCAACCGCATCATCACCGGTCAGTTCCACGACCTGTTCGTTACGGGTCAGGACGCCATTCACGGTGAGGGTGAATGACTTGTACGTCGATTCTTTGCCCAGCCGAGTGAACATATGTGTAACAGCGCGCCGCTCGTGGTCGCGACCCTGCGCACGGATGTGATGCAGCGTGCCGTTGTCCGCAATGTCAATCTCCATGCACTTGTTGAACCGAGACGCCGCCGGGCCAGTTTCCAAGATGGTCACCTCTGCATCGCTTTCGACACGGACTACGTGATGCAGGATTGCATCTGATGTCTCTGATTCATGGCGATACACGAAGCTGATCGGCTTGGACGGCTTGCCCGTCACGTGAATGGCAACACCATCCGTTGCATATGCCGTATTCAGCGCTGCCAACGGTCGCTGCACCGGGGTCTGGCCCCGCTCTTCCAGCTTGCCATACAGCTCTTTCGCCCAATGGATATCCTTGCAGCAGATATCCTCCAACCGATCGATCTTCACGCCCTCAAGGGTCAGATCGTCCGAATCTTCCGGGCTAAAAACGCCGTCGATAAAGACGATAGACAGGCGATCCACATCGCTGAATACCAATGGCTCACCTGCATCCAGAACAGCCGCTTGCGGTGCTTGTGGTGAAACGAGCGTATCGGGTTGGGTATACTTCCAGTATTCGTCACGGCGGCTAGGCAGGCCCAATTGATTTACACGAGCCAAAGCGCCCTCACGCGCTGCCTTCGTGCAGCCCGGATCTGGCATGGTCAAAGAAGCTAGCCGCGCCTCGGTTGCGGTTTGTTTTGCTTGCGGCAGGGCCATTAGTTCACCTCGGCCAGGATGTCGGAATAACCGTTATGCTCGACTTCCAGCGCCAGTTCAGGGCCGCCAGATTTCACGATACGACCGTCTGCCATTATGTGTACGACGTCTGGTTTGATGTGATCCAGCAAACGCTGGTAGTGGGTAATGACAAGAAAACCCCGGCCCGCATCACGCAGTGCATTCACACCTTCGGACACCAGCTTCATCGCGTCCACATCGAGGCCCGAGTCGGTTTCGTCCAAAATGCACATCTTAGGCTCAAGCATCGCCATTTGCAGGATTTCGTTGCGTTTTTTTTCACCGCCCGAAAACCCGACGTTCACCGGACGCTTGAGCATGTCAGCATCAATCTTCAGCGACTTCGCTTTCTCACGAATAACCTTCAGAAATTCCGCCGCCGACAGTTCATCTTCGCCACGCGCCTTGCGCTGGGCATTCACCGCAGTCCGCAAAAAGGTCATGTTGCCAACACCGGGGATTTCGACCGGATACTGAAAAGCTAGGAAGATGCCAGCCGCGGCGCGCTCTTCAGGCTCCATCTCAAGCAGGTCTTGCCCGTCCAGCGTGGCCGAGCCTTCGGTGACTTCATACCCGTCACGTCCGGACAGCACATAGCTGAGCGTTGACTTGCCCGAGCCGTTCGGCCCCATGATCGCGTGTACTTTACCGGCCTCGACCGTCAGGTCTACGCCTTTGAGGATTCGCTTATCTTCTTCTTCCAGCTGTACGTGCAGGTTCTTGATTTCCAGCATGTTTTGTCCTTTGGGGTATCGCTTGAGGGGCGCTTGGCCCCCCTTATCATTGAGTAGATAGAAAGCAGGGGTCAGCCCACAGACCCTTCGAGGCTGATCGCGACCAATTGCTGTGCTTCCATGGCAAATTCCATCGGCAGTGCCTGCAGGACATCCTTGCAGAACCCGTTGACGACCAGCGCCACGGCTTCTTCTTCGTCCATACCGCGCTGACGGCAATAGAACAGTTGATCGTCATCCACTTTCGATGTCGTCGCCTCGTGCTCAACTCGGCTCGAGTTGTTTTTGACCTCGATATACGGAACCGTGTGGGCGCCACATTTGTCGCCGATCAACAAGCTGTCGCATTGCGTGTAGTTCCGGCTGTCTTTTGCCTTGGGATGCATCGACACCAACCCGCGATAGGTATTTTGTGCTTTGCCCGCGCTGATACCCTTGGACACGATGCGCGACTTGGTGTTCTTACCCAAATGCACCATCTTTGTGCCGGTATCGGCTTGCTGCATGTTGTTCGTGATCGCGATCGAGTAGAACTCGCCCTGGCTTTCATTGCCACGCAGGATGCAGGACGGGTATTTCCAAGTCACAGCCGACCCAGTCTCAACCTGAGTCCACATCACCTTGGACCGATCACCGCGGCAATCGGCGCGTTTGGTCACAAAGTTGTAGATGCCGCCCTTGCCGTTTTCATCCCCAGGGTACCAGTTCTGAACGGTCGAGTATTTAACTTCGGCATCTTCTTCGACGATGATCTCAACCACTGCGGCATGAAGCTGCGCCGTATCACGCTGGGGCGCGGTGCAACCTTCCAGATACGATACATACGAGCCCTTATCAGCAATGATAAGCGTCCGTTCGAACTGACCCGTGTTTTCTGCGTTGATGCGGAAATAGGTGCTCAACTCCATCGGGCAGCGAACGCCCGGCGGGATATAAACGAATGAACCATCCGAAAACACGGCCGAATTCAATGTGGCGTAGAAGTTATCCGACACCGGAACAACGGTGCCCAGATACTTTTTGACCAGTTCGGGGTGCTCTTTGATCGCCTCAGAGATTGAGCAAAAGATCACGCCATGCTTTGCCAACTCATCCTGGAACGTCGTGCCGACAGACACGGAGTCGAAAACAGCATCCACAGCAACCTTGCGCCCTTCGGCGGGGATATTTTCCGCACCTTCAACACCGGCCAGAATCATCTGTTCTTTCAAGGGAATGCCAAGCTTTTCGTAGGTTGCCAGCAGCTTGGGATCGACCTCATCCAGCGATTTCGGCTTTTCTTCCATCGATTTCGGACGGGCGTAGTAATACTGGTCCTGAAAGTCGATTGGCGGATAATGAACCATCGCCCATTTCGGCTCGTCCATTTTGGTCCAGCGTTCGAAGGCCGACAAACGCCACTCGGTCATCCACTCGGGCTCTTCGTTTTTTTCAGAGATCAGTCGAACGATATCGGGGTTCACACCCTTGGGTGCGTATTCCATCTCAATTTCGGTGTTCCAACCGTATTTGTAGGTTCCGACCTCGCGCACCGCGTCAACGGTTTCCTGATCGACGCCTTCTTTTACCTGGGTCTGGTCCAATGCGGCCATGTCGTTTTCTCCGTCAGGTCACGCGGCACGCGCGCGATGTTTCTTTTCTTTTTCCAACCACGCTTCAGCAAAGCGCAGCACGTTCTCTTCTGTCGTCGAAGGTCCCAGCGACACGCGTATTGCGCTGGCAGCTGTAACCTCATCGAATCCCATCGCGGTGAGGACCGCGCTGGCGCGCACCTTTCCACTTGAGCAGGCCGAACCTGCGCTTACCGCAAATCCTGCCAGATCCATCTGCATCACCTGAGTTTCGCCCTTCCAGCCTGGGGTGGCAAAGCACAGGGTGTTTGGCAGGCGGTCCTGCTCTTTCCCGATAAAAATAGTAGATTTAGATCCGGCCTCAAGAGCCATTTCTAGAATATTTCTAAATTCTTTCACTTGTTCCCATACACCATTGGCCAAATCACGGGCAGCCGCTTCAGCCGCAGCCCCAAATCCCGCGATTCCAATGACATTTTCCGTTCCCGAGCGACGGCCCATTTCCTGACCGCCACCTTTGATCTGGGCGGCCAAATCGGTTCCACGTTTCATCACGACTGCGCCAACACCTTTCGGACCGCCCAGCTTGTGCGCCGAGATCAAAGCCATCTGCGCGCCCAACCAGTTGAAGGCAACCGGTAGCTTGCCAAATGCCTGCGTCGCGTCAGTAACCGCCAGACCCGCTGGCAGCGTCTGAACAATCCCGGTTTCCGAATTAGCAAGCTGCAAAGTCGAAGCCTCGGGATCAACGACGTCAACCCGGCCAGACGCATCCGCAATAAGATCCTCGGTGATCCACGACCTGACTGCGTCATGTTCCACGGCCGAGCCATGCAGACCGCGACCGGCCAGCGCAAGCGCCGCACCTTCGGTCGAGCCTGATGTAAACACGATATCGGCACCATCCGCGCCGAATGCCGCGGCGACTTGCGCGCGGGCACGCTCGATCAGCGCCTTCGCTGCACGACCCTCGGCATGCACCGAAGATGGGTTGCCGCACAAATCCATCGCCGCGATCATCGCCTCTCGGGCCTCAGGGCGCAGAGGGGTCGTTGCATTGTGGTCAAGGTAAATACGACTCATGGATTCACCTTTTCCCAAATGCCAAGCCCCACACAAATCACGATCAACAGATGCATCGTATTACTCGTCCACTACAGCAAACAGACTTGGAACGGCGGGACAAGGGGCCAGATCGTTCTTTATCACGTCGGATAATCGCGTCTGATGCAGGAACACGTAGACATGTGCGCTCAGGCTTTCCCACAAACGGTTGGTCAGGGATTGCGCCCGGCTTCCCGAAGACGCACCAGACGCCCCTGCCCCTTTTTGCAATGCGTCTACCGTTTCGTCCACAGCTGACAAAATTTCGACTACGCGAATTTCCGAAGCAGCGCGCGCCAGACGATACCCCCCACCCGGCCCGCGAACAGAAGATACAAGGTTGGCTCGGCGCAGCTTTACGAACAACTGCTCGAGATAAGGCAGCGAAATGTCCTGACGCTCGGATATCTCGCCCAAAGTAACAAGCTTATCGTCCGGCTGAAGCGCGATATCAGCCAGAGCAACCATGGCATAACGACCTTTGGTTGAAAGCTTCATTCTATTCCCCTTAAAGCTGATATCGCGCGAAAACATTGACGCCGCCGCTGCCAGTGCGTATCTCCGACAAGCAGCGTCGTGCGCGACGCAACGTAGTTAGAACCGTTCTAAGGTGCAGGAAGATAGCCGTCAAGTCTATCGCGGCACCCAGAAAACAAGACAGGACCAAAGCACACATGCCCGAGGTGATTTTTCCCGGACCCGAAGGCCGCCTGGAAGGCCGTTACCACCCGCAAAAGGAAAAAGACGCACCGATCGCCATCGTGCTTCACCCGCACCCACAATTTGGCGGGACGATGAATAACAAGGTCGTGTACAACCTGCACTATGCCTTTTATAACATGGGCTTCACCGTTTTACGGTTCAATTTCCGTGGCGTGGGCCGCAGCCAGGGCGAATACGACCAGGGCGTAGGTGAACTCAGCGACGCAGCATCGGCGTTGGATTACCTGCAATCCATGAACAACAACTCCAAGCATTGCTGGGTTGCCGGATTTTCGTTCGGTGCATGGATCGGTATGCAGCTTTTGATGCGCCGACCCGAGATTACGGGTTTCATCAGCGTATCGCCCCCGGCGAATATGTACGATTTTTCGTTTCTGGCCCCCTGCCCATCTTCTGGCTTGATCATCAACGGATCTGCCGACCGAGTGGCGCCTCCGGCCGATACGGCAGCACTGGTTAGCAAATTGCACGAGCAAAAGGGAATCACCATCACCCATACCGAGGTTGAAGGCGCTGACCACTTTTTTCAGGACCGTCACATGGACACGCTGATCACCGATGTAAGTGACTATGTGAAACGCCGCTTGACCGAGAATACGCGCTGATGTCTGACACCATCATTACCCTTGCCTCTAAACTGGCCGAGGACACGATGAAAGTCATGGATGAAACCGGTGATGATCGGTTTTTTGTTGAAGTGGGCGAACTTTTGGGTGCGTCCTCTCAGACGTTGGAAGAAGCGTTTCTGACAGAGATCCGCGTAAGGCTGGCAGAACGCAAAGCCCGGAACTTCGTGATCAAAAGACTTTCAGACCACCGCGCAAAGACAAAAGCGATAGAAAAACAATGAGCGACAGACTGTCTGCGCAAATCGAATTTCTGAAACGCGCGGACAGCCTGAAATCGGTTGACCGCGCCAACTTTCTGCTTGACCAGTCCCGCCCCGAAAACGCGGCAGAACATAGCTGGCAACTTGCGCTTTGGGCTTTGGTCATGCAGCCGCTGGCAGATGAATCTGTGTGCATCCACCGCGTCATTCGCATGTTGTTGCTGCACGATCTGGTCGAGATTATTGTTGGCGATCATCCGATACATCTGAAAACCGATTGGAATGCGGTCGAACAGGCCGAGCAGGCCGCAGCGGTTAAAGTGTTTGGACTGTTGCCCTCTGATCAGGCTACGGAATGCCTGCATCTTTGGCGCGAGTTTGAGGCCGACCAAACTCCTGACGCTAGATTTGCCAAGTACCTTGATCGCTGCCAACCAATGTTTCAGGTGCTGTGCGCGCCGCACGCAAACCCAGATCATCGGACTATTGTACGGAATAACCTGAACAGTGGGCGAGCGGCCTATCTCGAGTCCGAGTTCCCAGACGCCTACAGCGCAGCTCATAGTCTGCTGAACGGACATCCACCCGCAGAAACCGAATTCTCGATCAGGCTAGGTTTTCTTGCAGAGACCGACAAACTGAAATCCGTATACCGAGCCTCGCGCTTGCTCAGCGGTGACCGGCGCGAGAATTCGGCTGAACATTCGTGGCACATCATGATGTTTGCCTGGATTCTTTCTGGACAGGCAGCGCCCGGCGTGTCAATCGACCGCGTTTTGCAAATGCTGCTGTTGCACGACATCGTCGAAATCGACGCCGGGGATCACCCCATTCATGGTCAGGTCGACCACGCTGCTCAGGAAGCCGAGGAACAGGCAGCCGCCGAGCGTCTGTTCGGGTTGTTGCCCAGCGAACAAAAGGCTGAGTTCCTGTCGTTGTGGCAAGAGTTCGAAGCAGCCGACAGCCCGGATGCCCGCTTTGCCAAAGCTGTGGACCGGTTTCAGGCTCCGGTCGGAAACCTCGCCACTGACGGCGGGACCTGGACGGATTACAATGTCACGCTTGCGCAGATTGACCAACGCGTGGGAGTTCCGATTCGCCGTGGCGCTCCGGGTCTGTGGGCGTGGCTCAAACCGCAGCTCGATACCTATTTCGCGACCACAGTCAGCATCTAGAAAAGAAAAAGGGGCACACCGGCCCCTTTTCCCCTGTTTCGGCAGGCGCTAAAACCCGAAAACCATCTAACCGCTCAACAAAATGGTCGCGATTTGTCGACGGACCCCCCATCAGTTAGCCACCCAAGCACCACAATCTTTACCGAAACAAAGACGAGAATACCCGTAAGTTTCGTGCAACAAACAGCCGCCCAACTAAAACCTTTAAAATCAGAAGCTTTCTATCCGAAAATAGTCCGCACCAGTAGTCAGGTTATCCATACTTCACACCACCTGGCAGCTTAAACAAAAGATGGATAAAGCCCAGAATATTCTTGCTCGCCAGGCTTTTTTCATGCTCAACCTCACAAAACTTTTGTTGAGACTTTCATCGTGCCCAAAGCCTACCTTTTCTTGCTGCTGGCGGTCATCGCCGAAACCATCGGCACCACCTCGTTGCAAGCCAGCCAGCAATTCAGCCGTTTCTGGCCGTCCGTTCTGGTTGTCGTCAGCTACGGTATCGCTTTTTACCTGCTTGGCCTTACCCTGAAGTACATGCCGGTCGGAATTGTCTATGCTATCTGGTCCGGGCTCGGAATTTTTTTTATCGCGGTCATCGGTTTTATCGTTTTTGGGCAGAGGCTCGACCGGCCTGCTGTCATCGGATTGCTGATGATTCTGGGCGGTATTCTGATCATTCACCTGTTTTCCAGGACGGTCGGCCACTGATCACCGGTTAGGGCTGGTCTATTTGCTCAAACCACGCTATGCGCGCGGCAACTTCCCGTTCAAAGGCTGACCTCTCATGGACCTGCGCAATATCGCAATCATCGCTCACGTGGACCACGGTAAAACGACCCTGGTGGACGAGCTGCTCAAACAATCCGGTGCGTTCCGGGAAAACCAGGCCGTGGCCGAACGCGCCATGGACAGCAACGATCTTGAGCGCGAGCGTGGGATCACCATTCTGGCCAAAGCGACGTCGGTCGAGTGGAAGGGTACGCGGATCAACATCGTCGACACCCCAGGCCACGCCGATTTTGGGGGTGAGGTCGAGCGTATTCTCAGCATGGTTGACGGTGTGGTCCTGTTAGTCGATGCCGCCGAAGGTCCGATGCCTCAAACGAAATTCGTGACCTCCAAGGCGCTGGCGCTGGGTTTGCGTCCCATTGTCGTTTTGAACAAGGTCGATAAGCCCGACGCCGAACCTGATCGCGCACTGGATGAGTGTTTTGATTTGTTCGCCAACCTCGGCGCGGATGATGATCAGCTTGATTTTCCTGCCATGTACGCCTCGGGTCGTTCGGGCTGGGCGGATATGGAACTGGACGGGCCACGCAAGGATCTCACCGCCCTGTTCGACCTGATCGTCGACCATGTTCCTGCGCCAAAACAAGCCGAGCGTAAAGATGAGCCATTCCGCATGCTGGCCACCACATTGGGCAACGACCCTTTCATTGGCCGCATCCTGACCGGGCGCGTCGAAAGCGGGACGCTGAAAGCAGGGGACAGCCTCAAGGCGCTCAGCCGTGACGGGACACTGATCGAGAACTTCCGCGCCTCGAAAATTCTGGCCTTCCGCGGCCTCGCACAGCAACCTATCGACAAAGCCGAAGCAGGCGATATCGTAACCATCGCCGGCATGAGCAAGGCGACGGTGGCCGACTCGCTGGTAGCGCCCCAAGTCGAAGAGGCTCTGCCCGCCCAGCCCATCGATCCGCCAACCATCACCGTGACCTTCGGCATCAACGACTCACCGCTTGCCGGTCGTGATGGCAAAAAAGTGCAATCGCGCGTGATCCGTGATCGCCTGATGAAAGAAGCTGAATCCAACGTCGCCATCCGTGTCACCGACACACCCGGCGGCGAGGCGTTCGAAGTCGCCGGCCGTGGCGAATTGCAGATGGGTGTCTTGATCGAAAACATGCGCCGCGAAGGCTTTGAACTCAGCATCTCGCGCCCTCAGGTCCTGTTCCGCGAGGAAGACGGACAACGCCTTGAGCCCATCGAAGAAGTCACCATCGACGTAGACGATGAATACTCTGGTTCGGTCATCGAAAAAATCACTGGTGCACGCAAGGGTGAGCTGGTCGAAATGCGCCCTGCCGGCGCCGGTAAGACTCGGATCATCGCGCATGTGCCGTCCCGCGGGTTGATTGGCTATCACGGAGAGTTCCTTACCGATACTCGTGGCACTGGCGTTCTGAACCGCGTGTTCCACGGATGGGCTGCGCATAAGGGCCCAATCCCGGGCCGCCGCGCAGGCGTTTTGATCTCGATGGAGAATGGACAGGCCGTGGCCTATGCCCTTTGGAACCTCGAAGAACGCGGACGCATGTTCGTCGGTCCGCAAGTAGATGTTTATCAGGGAATGGTGATCGGCGAACATTCTCGCGACAATGATCTTGAAGTGAACCCCCTTAAGGGCAAAAAGCTGACAAACGTCCGCGCAAGCGGGTCTGACGACGCCGTTCGTTTAACGCCACATGTCCAGTTTTCACTCGAAGAAGCGATCGCATATATCGATGATGATGAACTTGTCGAGGTTACGCCGAACGCCGTGCGTCTGCGTAAACGCTTTTTGGACCCGCACGAACGCAAACGCATGGCGAAATCGGCCTGATGCACTTAGACCGATTGTCAACATAATGGCAACAATGTCACACTTCTGACGAATTTGCGTTTTGAACTCAGGAGTTCGATTCCCACAAAGCCCGCCAAGTCGGCGGGCTTTCTAATTGTTTTATATGAATTATTACCGGTTTACGGGCTGCCACAAAGGCAACTGCGCCTCAACAGCACTTGAAAACATGGCGCAAAACGGGTGTAATTGTGGTTGAAGTGTGGCATTATTTTTGTACCAAAGCGTGTAGCACAATTATAGTGCGTCTGAGTTTGTAACGAGTTTGAAGGAGTGGCGCCATGCGCGTGAAGTCCCGTTTATTATCGGTCATTTTTGTATCTGCAACATTTCCGCTGGTCACTGCTGACGTGGCACTTGCCGAAAGGTGCAACATCAAAACAGCGCGTCAGTCCGTATCAACCGACACCTTGTGCAATTGCACTGTCGTTGACACCCGGATGTTGCGCTACATTCAAAGCAGAACCGATTTCGAAGATATCCTTGCCCGCACGCTTGAAAGTTGTCCGGCATTCGCGGCCGTGCTGACTGACTTGCCCACGGCAACGACAGCAGCTTCTCAGCGAGATGGCGAGAGCAACGACTCTAATTTCGCCGCATTTGGCTCCTCCGGTTCTGGCGGCGGTAATGGTGGCGGTGATGGCGGCAACGGCGGCGGCGGTGGCAATGACGGCAACGGCGGCGGCAATGACGGCAACGGCGGCGGCGGTGGCAATGACGGCAACAACGGCGGCGGTGGCAATGACGGCAACGGCAACGGCGGCAACAACGGCGGCGGTGGCAATGACGGCAATGGCAACGGTGGCAACAACGGCGGCGGGGGCAATGACGGCAACGGCAACGGCGGCAACAACGGCGGCGGTGGCAATGACGGCAACGG